>CAZKEZ010000012.1:0-44848 GCA_964551905.1 uncultured Nocardioides sp.
GCGTGCGCCTGCTTCAGGCTCGCTCACATACCCACAGGTACGTCAGGAGAGCCCCTCTTTGCTTGGATTCGCAGCGGAAGGTCCGAGCGGCCTGTACGGGAGCGGTGGAGCCCACAGAGGCGTGTATCGGTGGTGCGCAATAGGTGAGGGGTCGTCCGGTGCGGCCGGTGCGATCAATGATCGAACGAAACACTCACCTACTAGCCATGCGCACCAGGCACGCCTGGAGCGGTGCGGGCTTGGTTGACGAACGCGCTGCCGCCCCTCACGCCATGTGTCACAGACGGCGCAGTACGAGACGACACTGCTAGTCACGGTTTCGCGTCTCCACCGTCCCAATTCCGCTCGGGACGACACCTGCTAGCACTGACCATCACGGGTCTGCTGCTCTGGGGGTCAAGGGGTCGCAGGTTCAAATCCTGTCAGCCCGACAAATAATAGTCCGTCGATGGCCGCGGCCGCTGGTTGCAGGAGCGAGCGGGGGCCCGAGGATGACGGTTAGGTAAGGCTGCACTAACCTCGTGGTGTGACAGCGATGTTGCTGCCCGCGCCGACACCGGCCGCGTTCTTCGCCACGCACCTGGCGGAGCGCTTGGCCCGGCACGACGACGAGATCCCCGATGACGCCACGACGGTCTGGCGGACGATCGGTGACCTGGTCGCGGGGGATGGCGAGGTGATCCGCGCGTCGCACGAACGCCTGGTGGCCGACGGGGCCACGCCGCCGGCCGCGGCGAAGTTCGTGATGGGTTGGATCGGCGGGTACCTCGCGGAGACGGTCGGCTTCGTGCACGCCACCACGGGGGCCGGGGTGGTGGTCGACGCCACCGTCGCCTGGCGGCTGCATCCCGAAGGCTGGCCGGACCGGGTCGACCTGTCGCGGTGCCCGGTGGTCGTCGAGCCGGGCCATCCGTGGGCCGGCCAGCCCCAGACCAGGACGGTCGCCGATCTCGACGCCGTACGACGGGAGTCGGTCCACTCGCTCATCGACCTGCTGACCCCCTTCGTCACGGCCTGCCGCACGTTGGCCAAGGTCGGGAGCAACTCGCTGTGGGCCGAGGTAGCCGACGGCATCGGCGCGGCCGTGTCGGTGTCGCCCGAGCTCACCGGTTCGGTGGGCGCGATCCGCGACCTGGAGGCGCTGCTGGCCGTGCCCGGTGTCCCGTGGCGGAAGCGTCCCCAGCTGTGGGCGGCGTGCGGCGAGTCGGGAGAGATGGTCATCGACCGCAAGGGCGGCTGCTGCCTCGCCTACACGGGTCCCGAGGAGGACTGGGAGCCCGGCGAGGATGACGACGAGATCTACCGGCTCTACCACGGTCGGTTCCCGCGCATCCCGGACGTCCCCGACTACTGCTCGTCCTGCTGCTTCCGCGATCTCGCGGACGTCGAGGCGCGTCGCGTCTATTGGGCCGACCTGCTCGCGTCACGCACCCCGTCTGTCCAGCCCTGAACGTCCCCTGAAGAAAGGCCCCCCGTTGCGCATCACGAAGTTCGTTCCCGCCCTGCTCGGACTCGGGGTCACCGCCGCCGTACTCACGGCTTGCGGCGACGACTCGAGCTTCAGCGCCGAACCCGAATCCGCGGAGCCGACCACGGTCACGGTCGCGGGTGCGTACGGCGACATCGAGGTTCCGAGCGATCCGCAGCGGATCGTCACCGACATGCTGACCGTCGACTACCTCACGGCCCTTGGTTTCGACACCTCCAAGATCGTGGCGGTCTTCGACACCAGGTGGTTCCGCGAGCAGGAGGGGCACTACCTGTCGGACTTCTTCGCCAACGAGGAGCTGGTCGACCCCGGCAACCAGTTCGACGCCAACGTGGAGGCGGTAGCCGTGGCGCGGCCGGACCTCATCCTGCTGCCGTTCGACCAGATCGACGGTGCCGAGCAGCAGGACGAGCTCGGCCAGATCGCGCCCCTGCTGGTCGTCCCTACGAGCGAGGGACGAGAGCCGGGGACTCGGTACGGCGGGGACGCGTCGTTCCAGGACTGGCGCGGCACCATCCGCGCCTATGGCGAGGTCCTCGGGATGCAGGACGAGGCCGAGGCGTACGTCGCCGAAACCGACGCCCAGCTCGCCGCACTTCGCGAGGAGCACGGCGAACTGATCGATGAGACCACTGCCAGCCAGGTCAAGAGCACGCCCGACTACGTCGCCCTCAACGTGCTGGCCACGGCCAAGAAGTCCGGCGCCCTCGGCACCATCTTGATGAGCGAGCTCGGCTTCCAGTCGCCGCCCCAGCAGGAGTCCATCAAGCCCGACGAGTGGGGCACGCTCGACCTGTCTGCGGAGAACCTCGACGTGATCGACGGCGACCTGCTGTTCCTCGAGGTGCGCGACGGGTCGACCGACCACGAGAAGGGTCCGCTGTGGCCGACCCTCGATGTCGTGAAGAACGACGCGGTCTTCGTCGTCGGCAATCACTGGGAGTACGGCGGTGCCGTGGCCGCTCGGGAGGTGATCGCCGACATCGACGAAGCGCTCACGACCCTCGCGGAACGAAGCTGAGGCGCCTCCCCTCAGTGCACGTTGCCCATCAGGGCAGAGATCCGCCGGGACATGACGAACATGACGACACCGAAGGCCGTCGCCAGGAAGCCGCACAGCAAGAAGGACAGCGTGGGTTCGTCGGCGGTGAGCCGGGCGATCTGTCCGCCCATGGTGGTTCCGACGGAGGTGGCGAGGAACCAGAGCGCGAGCATCTGGCCGAGCGTTCCGGGTGGCGCGAGCTTCGTGGTCGCGGACAGTCCGTTGGGGGAGAGGAGCAGCTCGGCCCAGGTCTGCAACAGGTAGACGGTGAGCAGCCAGAAGACCGTCGCCTTCTCCCCGGTCTCCAGGTAGTGCTGCATGGGGATCGCCAGCATGGCGAACGACAGCCCCACCCCCACCAGAGCGATGGCGAACTTCACTGGGGTCCGGGGCGCCCGGTCGCCGAGCCGCAGCCACAGCGCGGAGAACACGGGGGCGAAGATGATGATGAACAGCGGGTTCATCGACTGCATCCACGACGCTGGGATGTCCCACCCGTACAGGGACGACTCGGTGAGGAAGGCGGGCTGATTCACCAGGATCGGGCGGTAGGCGTCTCCACCGATGGTGAGCTGCGTGACGTCCTCGGCGAACAGGGTGAGCGTCGACCCGGCCTGCTCGAAGATCATCCAGAACAGCGCGGCGCCGATGAACACCCACACGAACGCCCGGACGTGACCACGCTCAGCCTCGGAGAAGTCCTTGCGCGCGAACAGCAGGCGGAAGTAGGCCAGTGGCACCAGCAGGATGAACAACGAGATGGCGTTGGTGACCGAGGTGATCGTGAAGCCCCCACTCAGCAGCGAGAGCAGCACCACCAAGCCGACGACCACCAGGAGCACCACGCCGCCGATCTGCAGCGCGCGGGTCCGTTCGGCCGGCGTGGCCGGGGACGCGGGCTGAGTGCCGACGCCCCGCAGGTGCCGGCGTCCGCCCAGGGCGTACTGGGTGACGCCGAGTGCCATCCCCACCCCGGCTGCGGCGAAACCCAGGTGCCAGTTGTACTGCTCACCCAGGGTTCCGCACACGATGGGGGCGAAGAACGAGCCGATGTTGATGCCCATGTAGAACAGCGAGAAGCCGGCGTCGCGACGGGTGTCCCCTTCCGCGTAGAGCTGGCCGACCATGCCGGAGATGTTGGGTTTCAGTAGGCCGGTGCCGAGCGCGATGGCAAGCAGGCCGAGCCAGAACATCGCGTCGAACGGCACGGCCATCATGAAGTGACCGGCGGCGATGACCAGCCCGCCCCAGAGCACTGCACGGCTCAGCCCCAGCACCCGGTCGGCGAGCCAGCCGCCGGCAACCGGCGTCAGGTAGACCAGCCCGGTGTACGTGCCGTAGATCGCCGTTGCCGTGCCGTCGTCCAGGTTCAACCCTGGGTTGGGCGCCGGGCCGCCGTCGGATCCGAGCAGCGGCGCGGTCAGGTACAGGACCAGGATCGCCCGCATCCCGTAGTAGGAGAACCTCTCCCACATCTCGGTGAAGAAGAGCGTGGCCATCCCTCGCGGATGCCCGAAGAACGTCTTGGTGTCAGTGGACACCGCGCCCGTGGTCACGGGCTCATGGTCCCGCAGCCCGAAGGGGCTGTCTATGGCGGAACGGGCCCTGCTACTGACTTGGTTCTGAGGAGCCGAACGGCGAGCCGGCCGGGGTCTGCGACGGCGTCGGTGACTCACCCGTGGAGGGACTGGCGGAGTCGCTCGGCGAATCGCTCGGGCTCGGTGAGGGCGATCCCGTTGGTGACTCGGTCGGCTCCCCGGCCGGAGACGGTGAGGGCGACGGCGTGGGGTCCGAGTCTCGTCGACCCACGCCCGGGATCGTCGTCTGGGTGTCGGGATCGCTGCCCCCGGTGAAGGTCGACACGGCCCGGCCCGTGGCCAGCTCGAACACGGTGATGCCCACGAGCACGCCGACGAACAAGACGACCGCTCCGAGGATGATCCGCTTCCACGGCAGCGGCCGGCGTTCACTCAGCTCCGCCTGGACTCGTCCCAGGGCGAGGTCGGCGTCCTCCAGCTCGCTCTCGTGGTCCAGCTCGGGCTCGGCGGCGACCCGGTCGAGGTCGTCCCTGGCCCGACCGACCCGGGTGATCGCCTCGGCGCGCTTCTGGCTCGCCCGGATGCCCCGGCTGTAGGTGTGGGTCCCGACGCTCGCAACCACACTTCCGATGGCCGCGCCGACGATCGTGCCCGTCACGCCGAGCGTGGACAGCAGCAGCGTCGCCGACATCGCGGCACCGGCCGCGGCGGCGACCTGCCCCCAGTTGAGGCGCGGTTGGTCCTCTGCCACGAGGGGAGTATGGCAGCAGACTATTCGTCGTCGCGTGACCACGGCGCCCATTCACCCTTGCCCAGCAGGGCGCCGACTTGGTGGGATGACCCGTGATGTCAGAGCAGTTCTGGGCCGTGGCGGCGTCGTTGCTGGCCGGACTCGTCCTCGGTGGCCTCGGCCGGGTCCTGCTGCGGAGCCGGATCCGGCTGTCGTGGTCGGACGCAGTGGTCGCCGGGTTGATCGGGGCGGCCGTGGGGGCCCTCTTCGTGGGTCTCGTCCGAGATGTCGGGGGTCAGCTGCCGGTGATCGCCGGCCTGGTCACCGTGGGGGCTACCCTGCTGGTCCTCCTGGCGATGGAGCGATGGCAGGCGCGTCGCCGGCTGCCTCAGGGCAGCATCGCGGAGCTGATCAGGGGCGGCGAGACGGGGCAGGTCGAGTTCAAGTCCTCGGCCCGCTACAACAGACACTCCGGCAAGCGTGATGAGCGCCTCGAGCTCGTAGTCGCCAAGACGCTCGCCGCGCTCCTCAACGCCGAGGGCGGCGTCCTGCTCATCGGGGTGGCCGACGACGGCAGCGTGACGGGGATCGAGGACGACTACCCGCTCCTCAAGCGACCCACTCCGGACGCGTTCGAGCTGTGGCTCCGCGACCTGGTGATCAAGACCCTGGGCACCCACGCCGCCACGTCGATCCATGTCGAGATCGCCGCCGTCGAGGGACGTGACGTGTGCAAGGTGACCTGCGCCCGGGTGACCCGCCCCGTCTTCCTGCGAACAGCCAAAGGGCAACCGGCCCAGCTCTACGCGCGCATCGGGAACTCCACGCGCGAGCTCGACGTCGAGGAGGCCCTGGCCTACTGCCGCGAGCGGTGGGGCGGGTGGGCGCTGAGGTCGGGTCGACGAGGCGCCCCCGGTTCGTGAGGCGTCCCGTCGACCGATACCTTGGGGCTGTCCGGCCTGACGACCACGTCGAGGGTGAGCACTATGGCGCACATGGCTGCCCACAAGGTCGTGCTGCACGGCCATGAGCTCTCCTACGTGGACAGTGGCTCCGGCCCGGTGGTGCTCTTCATCCACGGGATCTTGGGATCCCAACGGCAGTGGGCCCACCTCGTCGACATGATGGACGAGGACCACCGGGTGATCCTGCCCGATCTGTTCGGCCACGGTGAGTCCGCGAAGCCCGTGGGGGATTACTCGCTCAGCGCGCATGCCGCGACCCTGCGCGACCTGCTCGATCGCCTCGGGATCGAGCGGGTCACGCTCGTCGGGCACTCGCTCGGCGGTGGCATCGCGATGCAGTTCTACTACCTGTTCCCCGAGCGGGTGGATCGCCTCGTGCTGGTCGCCAGCGGCGGCCTGGGACGCGAGGTGAACCTGATCCTGCGCTCGGCGACCCTGCCCGGTGCCGAGCAGGTGCTCAGCATTGCCGCCTCCGCCCAGGTCCTCTCGCGCGTGGAGGCCTTGGGTCGTGGAGCGTCGAAGGTGGGCTGGCGGCCCGGTGCAGACCTCGGCGCGATCTGGCGGGGATTCACCTCGCTCGGAGACCGCGAGAGCCGACGCGCGTTCCTCGCCACCACCCGCGCCGTCATCGACATCGGCGGCCAAAGCATCAGCGCCCACGACCACCTGGAGGAAGTGCCACCCATCCCGACCCTGCTGGTGTGGGGCTCCAAGGATCGAATGATCCCGGCGTGGCATGCACTCAGCGCACAGCGCGCGGTGCCCCACTGCCGGGTCGAGCTGTTCGAGGGCGCGGGTCACTTCCCGCACCTCGATGACCCGGACCGCTTCGCACGCGTGGTCCGCGAGTTCATCGCAACCCCCGCGGATCAGCCCGCAACGCCCGAGCCTCCCCGACTCCCGCGCGCCTACCGTCGCAAATCCCCAGCGCAGAAGCCCGGAAAGCGACCGTAGGCCCGCGGGAGTTGGGGGGTCAGCGACCGCGGCGGTCGACGCGGTCCCAGGGCCATGAGGTGGCCAGCCAGCCGGCGACGGCGTCGGCAAGGGGTACGTCGAGCTCCGCCCGGTCGGCTCTGACCCACGACCGCACCTGGGCGTCCCACTCCTCGGCGGTCGAGGGGTAGATGTAGACGCACCCGATGACGTCATCGGTGCCGGGGTCGAGGACGGTGAAGGTGAAGCCGGCACCCCGCGCGAAGTCGTCGGCATGACGGCGCAGGTCGTCGAGGTTCGCTGCCAGCGTCATCCCGTCGACCGGCGGCCAGCTGCCACCCACGAACCCCGTGGTGGAGCGGATGTGCTCGATGCTCGAGGTCCAGGCAGCGTGGTCGGAGTCATTGTGCTGGGGCCCCAGCGGCTCCAAGGCGAACCGGTCGGTGACCAGCGAGGTCGGGGGCGCGAAGTCGTGGGGGACGAACTGTTCCGAGCTCATGACGGAAACGCTAGCGCTGTCCCTGCCTCCCGACTCCCGCGCGCCTACCGTCGCAAATCCCCACCGAAAGGGCGCCGAAGGCGACGGTAAGCCCGCGGGAGTTGGGGGAGGTGGGTGCGCGGGAGTTGGGGGAGGTGGGTGCGCGGGGGAGGTCAGTGCGCCGCACCCAGGTCGACGAGCAGCACCCCGACGATGATCAGGCCGATGCCGGTCAGCATCACGGGGGAGAGTCGCTCCCGGAAGAGGAGCCAGGAGGCGAGCGCGGTGAGGGCGACCCCGCATGCGCTCCAGATGCCGTAGGCAACCCCGAGGTCGACCCCGGCGGCGAGCGCCCCGGACAGGAGCACCAGGGACGTCACGTAGCAAGGGACCACGATCGCATAGAACGAATGCCTCCCGTGGGCGGCCACGCGCAGCGCCAGGGTGCCGCCCACCTCGACGAGGATCGCCGAGGCGAGCAGCGTCCAGGCCATCATGGTGCTCTCGCGGCAGCGGTACGGCTATCGGGCTCCGACCCGAGCTCGACCATCAGGACGCCGGCGACGATCACGACGATCCCGACCCCCATCAACGGTGTGAGTGACTCGTCGAGCACGAGGGTGGCCAGGAGCGCGGTGAGCGCGACCCCGCAGGCGCTCCAGATGCCGTAGGCGGCGCCGAGCGGCATCCCCGTCCGTAGCACCAGGCTGAGGAGCGCGAACGCGGCCACGTAGCCCACGACCACCACGACGTACAGCGCCGGGTGCGTCAGCGCGACCTTCAGGCAGAGGGTGGCGACAACCTCGCAGACGATCGCGCTCAGAAGCAGCAGCCACGCGGAGGCTGAGGTCCGGGTGGCCGCCACCGGTCGATCCTCACACATCGTGTCGGCACTAGCCTGTGCGGGTGGACGAGCGCATCGCGCGGAACAGGTCGCTGTGGGCCGTCGTCAACGAGCGCTACACCGACTCCGCCGCGGCGGGGATGTGGGCCCGGTCCGAGGTGGTGTGGGGGCTGTTCGAGATCCCGGAGCGCGACCTGGGCGCGCTGGGGGAGGTCGCTGGCACAGACGTGCTGGAGCTGGCCTGCGGCACGGCGTACGTCGCCGCCTGGCTGGCCCGGCGGGGCGCCCGGCCGGTGGCCGTGGACCTCTCGCACGAGCAGCTGCTGACCGCCCGGCGCCTCCAACGCGAGCACGACCTGTCCTTCCCGCTGGTCCAGTCCGACGCCGAGCGGCTTCCGCTGGCGGATGGCGGGTTCGACCTGGTGGTCTCCGAGCACGGCGCCGCCGCCTGGTGCGACCCGGAGCGTTGGCTGCCCGAGGCCGCCCGGGTGCTCCGACCGGGCGGGCGGCTGGTGTTCCTCACCAACAGCCACCTGTCCGCCCTGTGCGTTCCGACCGAGGAGGGCGTCGCCGGCGACCGGCTCCTGCGCGGCCCTGCGGACACCTACCGGGTCGAGTGGCCGGGCGGCGGGGTGGAGTTCCACCCCTCCCACGGTGACTGGGTGCGCCTGCTGCGCCGGCACGGACTCCGGGTGGAGGCCCTGCACGAGATCCACGCCCCCGAAGGCCGCGACAACCACGCCTTCTACGAGATCGTCTCGCGCGAGTGGGCGACCACCTGGCCCGCGGAGGAGCTGTGGGTGGCGACCCGCGATTCCTAGCCGACGGGCTGGTAGGCGCAGGCGTCCGTGACGTCGATCGGCTCGTCGACCGAGGGATCCGGAGAGGCGCTCGAACTGGCACTCGGACCGGGTGAGGAGGTCGCACCGGGGGAACCCTTCCCGCCGCCGCCGGCGCCTTCCAGTGCCCGGTCCACCACCGAGTGCATCCACTCGAAGTCCGGGTCTCCGGAGAAGAACCTCTCGGAGGAGACGAACGCGACCGAGCTCATCCGCTTGTCCTTCACCCGTCCGGCCAGGTCCAAGAACGCGGGCAGCAGCTCGTCGGGGAGGTCGGTGCGCAGGATCTCCTTGCCGGTGGCCGCCAGGTCCTCGTAGCTGCGGAGCAGCCGCAGCGGCCGGGCCTGTTCGACCAGCGCGTCGATCATGCATCGCTGCCGCAGCATCCGCTCGTAGTCATCGGACCCCCAGCGCCCGCGGGCGAACCACAGGGCGTGGAAGCCGTCCAGGTGCTGGTCCGGCCCCGGCTGCAGGTAGTCGTCGGGTGGGATCCCCAGGTCGGTGTTGCCACCGATGGCGACCGGCTCGTTGACGTTCACGCTGACCCCGCCCATGGCGTCCACGATCTCCTTGAACCCCTCCAGATTCACCAGCAGGTAGTAGTCGACGCGGGTGCCGAGGCTGCCCGCGACGGCCTGCTTGATCGCGTCCGCGCCCTCGTTGTCCGACTTCCCGAGGATGCCCGGATGAAGAGCCGGAACCTGCCCGTAGACGGCGTTGAGCATCCAGGAGGCCGGGTCGCCCTGGCCCCGGAAACCGTCCGGGTAGATCGTGTGGAGCGGACTGGAGGTCGGAAACTGCGCGTTCATCATGTTGCGGGGGAGGCTGAACATCACGGCGCGTCCGGTGCGGGTGTCCATCGTCAGCAGCACCACCGTGTCGGTCCGGATCCCGACCCGGGTCGGGGACCCGTCCCCGCCGAGCATCAGGACGCTGACCTGCCGCTGTCCGCCCCACGGGTCCTCCGGCGTCACGTTCGTCGGAGTGGTGGCCCCTTCGTTGCCGGTGAAGACGGTGGCGACCAGGTCGGCCTGGATCCGTGCGTAGCGCACCGCCTGGACGGCCGGCAGCGCGGCCGCCACACACCCCAGGCACACCACGCCCACCCACACGGCGGTGGCGCCACGGCGCAGCCCCGGGGGGCGGGCCATGAGGAACGTGGTCACCACAGTGAACGCCCACACCGCGAGCAGGACGGACACGGTGATGCTGAGCGCGCGGAGCCGGGCGGGGTCGACGGCGAGGTCGAGCAGGGCATCGAGGTTGGTGGCGTAGCCGGCGAGTACGACGTACCCGACGACCGCCGGCACCAGGAGCAGGTAGCCGGCGCGCCGTCCGGTCCACACGTAGCCCGCCCCGGGCAGGATCGCTCCGAGTGCGGTGACCCCCAGTGCCCCGACCACGGTCCGGGCCCTCCGGAAGCGCCAGCCCCGAGGGGCCCGGTGTGAGGGCACGACCCGAGGCTAGCCGAGGGCGGCCGCGATTCCGGTGAGGCGGACTATCACAGCCGGAGACCGGACCGGTCGGGAACCGCGAATTCTTTACCCGTCGTTTTGCTCACATGGCTTGTTGGCGGCCCGGACCATCGTCTAGGGTTGTTGGTGAGCAAGCCGCCGGTGACCCGAGACGCCGGCGGCTTTCTCATGCCCGGACCGGTTCCCGGTGCTCCATCACCCAGATCGGACTCGGCTCGGCGCCCACGATCTCGGCGAGCACCCGCCAACCGGCTCGCTCGTAGAGCCCCACGTTCTCCGGTCGGGTGGTCTCCAGGACGGCGGGCAGGCCGTCGGCGCGGGCCAGGTCGAGCCCGTGTCGCATCAGCAGCCGGCCCAGGCCGCGACCGGCGGCGCGCGGGTGGGTGCCGAGCACGCCGAGATACCAGTACGGCGGTTCCGGCAGGTGGCCGCTGACCGCCCGGTCGTAGGCCTCCAGTCGCTCGTGGACGCCGACATCCGCGTACGTCGGCTCGGGGTGGGAGGTCCGATCCTGGTTCTGGCCCGGGAGTCGTGGCGGGTCCCAGAGCGCCACCGCGTCCGCGTCCCCGGCGACCCAGACCGTGCCGAGCGCCACCCGCTTGTCGAAGAGGTAGCCCGCGAACTTCGTGGCCTCGGTCGAGAAGGTCGCCGGGTCGCGGAACAGCAGCCGGAACACCGGGTCTTCGGCGAACGCGGCGGCGACGGTGGCGAGCACGGCGGCCCGGTCGGCGCGGGTGGCCGGTCGGATGCGGGTGGCCACCGGCTCAGAGCACCTGGGTCCCGTACATCTCACCGAGCGGGTCGGCGATCAGCTCGATCCGGGCGCCGTCCGGGTCGGTGAAGTACACCGAGACCTCGCTGTGCACGACGTGCTCCACGCCGGCCGCCTCGAGCTTGGCCACCAGGTGCCCCCAACGCTCCGGGTCGACCGAGATGGCCAGGTGGTGCAGGCCGCCGAGAACCTCTCCGTAGGGCACGACGTCGAGCCCCGGGAAGTCGAAGAACGCCAGCAGGTTGTCGTGACCGATGTCGAAGAAGAAGTGGGTGGAGCCGGGGTAGTCCCGGTTCTCCACCACCTCGGTGAGGGGGAACTCGAGCAGGTCCTGGTAGAAGCGGACCGTGCGCTCGACGTCGCTGCTGATGAGCGCGGTGTGGTGCAGCCCGCGGGCCGAGGATGCCGGCCGTTCACCGCTCGGCCGCAGGTGGGTGCGGCGGATCCGGTCCCGCTCGGCCTCGATCGCGGTCAGGTCACGTTCGGACATTGCTCCTCCTGCCACCGGCGACGACTCTCATGATGGCCGACGCCCCGCCCACGCGTCATCCATGATCCGGCCGACCAGCTGTGCGGTGACCGGCACCGGATGCCGGACATCGGCCTGCGTGACCGTGCGGACCACCTCCGGGAACGCCGAACGGCGCAGGCCCAGGTCGCGAAGCGTCAGCGGGGCGTCGAGCCCCCGGGCGAGATCGTGCAGGGCGGCCGGCACCGCCGCGGCGGTCTCCACGCCGCAGGCGGCCGCGGCGGCGGCGAAGGCGCGGGGCGCTCCCGGCACGGTGGCCGCGGCCACCTGTGGGAGCAGGACGCCATGGGTCTCGGCGTGGGGGAGCCCGAACCGACCCCCCAGGACGTGCGCGAGCTTGTGCTGGAGGCCCATCGTCGCGCTGCCCAACGCCCACCCCGCCAACCAGGAGCCGCCCAGTGCCTCGGCGCGCGCGTCCCGGTCGTCGGGGTGCTCGGCCAGCGCCGGCAGCGCCGTGAGGAGGACCTGCAGCGCCCGGCTGGCGCGGTCCATGAGGTCGTCGGCGTCAGGAGGCCGCTCGGCCTCGGGGGAGTAGAGGGCCTCGAGGGCATGCGCGACCGCGTTGAGACCGCTCGCCGCACCCAGCTCGCGCGGGAGGGTCAGCCCCAGCTCCGGGTCGTAGACGACGGTCCGCGGGAGCACTCTGAGGTCGGTGCCGGTCCGCTTGCCCTCGCCGCTGGTCAGCCCCCAGATCGGGGTCATCTCACTGCCGGAGTAGGTGGTGGGCACCGCCAGCACCGGCGCCTCCGCCTCCAAGGCGATCGCCTTGGCCAGTCCGATCGCCGAGCCACCGCCGATCGCCACGACACAACCGGCACCGGACGAACGGAACCGCTCGCGAGCGCGGCGGGCCAGATCCTCGGGCACGTGCTGGACCAGGTCGCGGATCCGACCGGCGAACGCGTCCTCGAGGCCGCGCTCGACCGCGGTCGCCGCGTCGTCGTGATGGGTCCCGGCGATGACCAGCACCGGTGACCCCAGCGCCACCGCCTCGTTCGCGACTGCCTCCAGCGCACCGGCACCGAACACGACCCTGACCGGTTGCGAGCGGACCGAGGCCTCGGTGGTGAAGCCGCGGCGCCAGTCCATCGCGCCAGCCTAGGTCGGGGCGCGGAACAGGATAAACTGACCATTCGGTCGGTAAATGGCTGACGGGAGGCGCCGATGGCAGTGGAGGAGACCGCGCGACAGGCCGAGTTCGATGCGACCCTGGCCCGGCACCAGCGGATCGAGCCTCGCGACTGGATGCCCGAGGGCTACCGCAAGACCCTGATCCGGCAGATCGCGCAGCACGCGCACTCGGAGATCATCGGCATGCAGCCGGAGGGGAACTGGATCACCCGGGCCCCCTCTCTGCGGCGCAAGGCGATCCTGCTGGCCAAGGTCCAGGACGAGGCCGGGCACGGGCTCTACCTCTACTCCGCCGCCGAGACCCTCGGCACCTCGCGGACCGAGCTGACCGAGCTGCTGCTGGCGGGCCGGCAGAAGTACTCCTCGATCTTCAACTACCCGACCCTGTCGTACGCCGACATGGGCACCATCGGCTGGCTCGTGGACGGGGCCGCGATCTGCAACCAGGTGCCGTTGTGTCGGACCTCGTACGGGCCGTACGGCCGAGCGATGATCCGGATCTGCAAGGAGGAGTCGTTCCACCAGCGGCAGGGTTTCGAGCTGCTCGCCACGATGATGACGGGCACCGAGGAGCAGCGGGCGATGGTCCAGGAGTCCGTGGACCGCTTCTGGTGGCCGGCCCTGATGATGTTCGGCCCCCCGGACGCCGCGTCACCGAACACCGCCCAGTCCATGGCCTGGGGCATCAAGCGGCAGACGAACGACGAGCTGCGGCAGCGCTTCGTCGACATGACGGTGCCGCAGGCCCAGGTGCTCGGGGTCACGCTGCCCGACCCGGAGCTGGCCTGGAACGAGGAGCGCGGGTCCTGGGACTTCGGCTCGCCCGACTGGGAGGAGTTCCGGGAGGTCGTCTCGGGCCACGGACCCTGCAACGTCCAACGGCTCGCCCACCGGCAGCGCGCCCACGACGAAGGCGCCTGGGTCCGGGAGGCGGCGCTCGCGTACGCCGAGCGAAAGACGGCGGAGCAGGAGGAAGTCGATGCCTGACTGGCCGCTCTACGAGGTGTTCGTGCGGGCCAAGCGCGGTCTGAACCACGTGCATGTCGGGTCTCTGCACGCCGCGGACGACCGGATGGCGCTTCTGCACGCGCGGGACGTCTACACCCGCCGCAACGAGGGGGTGAGCATCTGGGTGGTCCGGGCCGACGCGATCACCGCATCCAGCCCCGACGAGAAGGACCCGATGTTCAGCCCGAGCGGCGACAAGGTCTACCGGCATCCGACGTTCTACTCCGTGCCCGAGGGCGTGTCGCACCTGTGAGCGCACCATGACGGACACCGACCACTGGGCGTTCGGCCAGGACTTCGACGACCCGCTGGCCGGCCTCGACCTCACCGTGCCGGACGGAGTCGACGCCCGGGCCCTGGCGGTCACCTGCCTGGGTCTGGCCGACGACGCCCTGATCTCCTCCCACCGGTACTCGGAGTGGTGCAGCCGGGCGCCGGACCTGGAGGACGACATCGCGGTGGCGAACGTGGCCCTCGACCTGCTCGGCCAAGCCCGGCTGCTGCTGCGCCGCGCCGCGGCGGCCGATCCCGGTCTGGTGCCGTCGCTGCCTGCCGAGTCGCCGGTGCCCGCGGAGGACGCACTCGCCTACTTCCGCGAGTCGGGGCAGCTCCGCAACGTGCGTCTGGTCGAGGCGCCGCGCGGGGACTTCGCCGACCTCGTCGTCGGGATGCTGCTGTTCGTCACCGTCCGCCTGGCGCTGTTCGAGCGGCTCACGGCGGCACCGGACCCGGTGCTGCGCGCGATCGCGGCCAAGGGCGTCCAGGAGCTGGCCTACCACCGCACGTACGCCGGCCGCTGGTTCGTGACACTGGCCGGCGGAACCGAGGAGTCGCGGTCGCGGGTCCTGACCGCGCTGGACCGGGCCTGGCCGGCGTACCCCGAGCTGGTGGCGGCGCACGAGGCCGAGTCGCCCGGCACCGCCGCCGCGACCGAACAGGTCCTGGCCCAGGTCTGGACCGCGGCGGGCGTGCCGGAGCCGTCGGCCGCCGGCACCGTGTGGCCCGCCGGCCGTGGCGGGCGCGACGGCGTGCACACCGAGGCGCTGAGCCGCCTGCTGGCCGAGATGCAGGTGGTGGCCCGGGCCCATCCGAGGGGCACGTGGTGAGCCGCGCCCACGAGGTCGCGAGCAGGGTGACCGACCCCGAGCTCCCGATGCTGACCCTGGCAGACCTCGGGGTGCTGCGACGCGTCGAGGAGCAGCCGGACGAGGTCATCGTCACCCTCACCCCGACGTACTCCGGCTGCCCCGCCCTGGCCACGATGCGCGACGACGTGGTGCGCGGCCTGAACGACGCCGGCTACCCACGGGTCCGGGTGGAGGTCGAGCTCGCTCCCGCCTGGACCAGCGACGCGATCAGCCCGGCCGGTCGGCGCGCGCTGGCGGCGCACGGCATCTCTCCGCCCGGCCCGGCCCCGGCTCGCGGCGGGACCGTCCCGCTGACGCTGCTGCCTCCTCGGCGCCGGTTGACCTGCCCCCGGTGCGGAGGCGCCGCGGTAGAGCCGACCTCAGAGTTCGGCCCCACCCCGTGCACCGCGCTGTACCGCTGCCGCGAGTGCCGGGAGCCCTTCGAGCACGTGAAGGAGATCTGAGACGTGGCGGTGGCCTTCCACACGCTCACCGTCGCGGCCGTGGACCGCCTGTGCGAGGACGCGGTGGCGATCACCTTCGCGGTGCCTCCAGGCCTCGAGGAGGCCTACCGGTTCCGGCCGGGGGAGTCACTCACCCTGCGGCGCTGGGTGGACGGTCAGGAGCAGCGCCGCTCGTACTCCATCTGCGCCCCGCTCGGGCGGCCGCCTCGTATCGGCGTCCGCCGGATCCCCGACGGTCTGTTCTCGGCCTGGCTGGTGGACCGCGTCGCCCCGGGCGACCGGATCGAGGTGCAGACCCCCACCGGCCGGTTCCACGCCGACCCGGACCTCGGCGGGCGTCACCTGTGCCTGGCGGCCGGCTCGGGCGTCACCCCGCTCCTCTCGGTGGCGACCAGTCTGCTGGAGGGGTCCGCCGAGGAGGTCACCCTCATCTACGGCAACCGCACCTCATCCTCGGTGATGTTCGTCGACGAGCTGGCCGACCTGAAGGACCGGTACGGTCCGCGCTTCTGGCTGATCCACGTGCTCAGCAGGGAGCCGCGCGACGTCGAGCTGTTCTCCGGACGACTGGATGCCGACCGGGTCCGCCGACTGCTCACCGAGCTCGTGCCGCTCGAGGAGATCGACCATGTCTGGCTGTGCGGACCGTTCGCGATGCTCCAGGAAGTGCGTCGGGTGCTGCACGAGCTGGAGTTCCCCGCCGACCGGGTGCACGCCGAGCTGTTCTACGTGGACGAGCCGCCGCCCGCGCCGCGCCGTACCGACGAGGTCGTCGAACCGGGGGAGACCAGCACACTGACGCTGGTGCTGGACGGGCTCACCACCACCGTGAGTGCTGCGCGGGACCGCCCGCTCCTGGAGTCAGCGCAGGGGTCGCGTCCGGACCTGCCGTTCGCGTGCCGCGGCGGTGTCTGCGGCACCTGCCGCGCGCTGCTGCGTGAGGGTGAGGTCGACCTGCGCCGCAACTACGCGCTCGAGCCGGCCGAGCTCGATGCCGGCTTCGTGCTCACCTGTCAGTCGTACCCGGTGTCGGACCGCGTGCTGATCGACTACGACGCCTGAGGGGTCCGGGCGCCGTCGCCGTCCCGGCGGTTGCGCAGGATCACGAACGGAAGGAGGAGGGCGGCGATCAGCGCGGCCAGCCAGACGATCAGGGTGGCGAAGATCCAGGTGTCCGCACCCTCGATGGACATCCCGTCGGTGAGCAGGGTGGTGACCACCAGCCCGACGAAGGTGGTGACGAGGGCCACGCTGCCGCGCAGGGCGGTGGCGGAGGTCAGCGCGATCTTGGTGAGCAGCGGGTCGATCAGGATCTGCACCCCGGTGAAGATCAGGACCGCGATGACGAACGCGGATCCGGTCATGGTCATGTCGTCGAGCACGTACGCGGCGACCAACAGACCCACCGCGTTGGCGAGTAGGCGGATCAACGCAGCGAGGAGGAGTCTGATCACCGCCGCACCTTAGCGCGTATTCGCCGGCCGGTGCGCCTACTCTCGTGGGGCCGACACCACCGAAAGGACGCCATGAACGAAACGCCGACCGCATGATCGAGGTCGTCCTCCTGGTTGCGTCGCTGCTGCTGGTGGCCGCGTGCGGGATCTTCGTCGCGGCGGAGTTCGCGTTCGTCACCGTCGACCGGGGTGCCGTCGACCGGGCGACGGCGGCGGGCTCCGTCGGCGCGGCGGGGGTGCAGTCGGCCCTGCGCACCCTCTCCACCCAGCTGTCGGGCGCCCAGGTGGGCATCACGGTGACCAACCTGGCCATCGGCTACCTCGCCGAGCCGGCCATCGCCGAGCTGCTCGCGCCGCCACTGGAGTCCTGGGGGGTCCCGGAGGGGGCGATCCGGCCCGTCGCCCTCGGTACCGGGCTGGCGCTGAGCACGCTGCTGACCATCCTGTTCGGAGAGCTGATCCCCAAGAACCTGGCCATCGCCCGGCCGATGGAGACCGCCCTGGCCACGCAGCGGTTCCAGCGTGGGTTCACCGCCGTGAACCGTTGGCCGATCCGGGTCCTGAACGGGTCGGCCAACGCCATCGTCCGCCGCCTCGGGGTCGAGCCGCAGGAGGAGCTGCGGTCCGCGCGCAGTCTCACCGAGCTGGCGAGCCTGATCGCCCGCTCCGCCGACCAGGGAACCCTGGACGCCGAGACCGCCGAGCTGATCGAGCGGTCGGTCGAGTTCGGTCAGCGGACCGCCGGCGAGATCATGACGCCGCGGGTGCGCACCACCACGCTGACGGAGGGCGACCGGGCGAGCACGGTGATCGCGACCGCCCGCGAGACCGGGCACTCGCGCTTCCCCGTCCTGGACTCCGACGACAACGTGGTCGGCACCGTGCACGTGAAGCACGCCGTCGCCCGGCCCGTGTCGGAGCGAGCCACCACCCGGGTCAAGCACATCATGGTGCGGCCCACCGTGGTGCCGGACTCGCTCCGGCTCGACCCGCTGCTCGCGCTGTTGCGTCAGGACGGCTTCCAGCTGGCCATCGTGCTCGACGAGTACGGCGGCCATGCGGGCGTGGTGACCCTGGAGGACGTCGTCGAGGAGATCGTCGGGGACATCGCCGACGAGCACGACCCCCTCAGTGCCAGCGCCCGGCAGCGCAGGGACGGAAGCTGGCTGCTCTCGGGGCTGCTGCGACCCGACGAGGTCGAGGACCTGACCGGCACCGAGCTGCCCACGCACGACGACTACGACACGATCGCCGGACTGGTCCTTCAGCTGCTGGGCCGGCTCCCCGAAGTCGGTGACACGGCGGAGGTGGCCCTGCTGCCGGGACACTCCGGGGACGACGAGGACGAACGCGAGCCGCACACCGCCGTACTCCGGGTGGAGCGGATGGATGGACGACGCATCGACCGGGTCGGGATGACCGTGCGCCGAGGACCGGTGGCGGACCGATGAGTGCTCCCGTGGCGATCGGCCTGTCGCTGTTCCTGGTCCTCGGCAACGCCTTCTTCGTGGGTGCCGAGTTCGCCCTCATCTCCGCGCGCCGGAGCCAGATCGAGCCCCGGGCCCAGGCCGGCTCCCGGATCGCCCGCACCACGCTGCGCGCGATGGAGAACATCTCCCTGGTGATCGGGGTCAACCAGCTCGGCATCACCGTGTGCAGTCTGGTGCTGGGTGCGGTGGGGGAGCCGGCGGTCGCCCATGTGGTGGAGCCGGTGCTGCACGCGCTGCACGTGCCCGAGGGCCTGCTGCACCCGATCTCCTTCGTGATCGCGCTGCTGGTCGTGGTCTACCTGCACGTGGTCCTGGGGGAGATGGTTCCGAAGAACCTCGCCCTGGCCGGCCCGGAGCGGGCGGCACTGGTGCTCGGCCCACCGATCTGGGGCTTCGTGACCGTGCTGCGCCCGGTGGTCCGCGTCATCAACGCGATGGCGGCCGGCGTGCTGCGACTCGTCGGGGTCCGGCTGGAGGACGAGGTGAGCTCCACCTACACCCGGGAGGAGGTCGCGGCCCTGGTGGAGGAGTCCCGTGGGGAGGGACTCCTGGCCGATGAGGAGTACGACCGACTGGCCGGTGCCCTCGGGTTCACCGAGAAGACAGTGGCTGCGGTGGTCCTCCCGCCGTCGTCCCTGGCCACCGTGCACCGCGGATCGACCGCGGCCGCGGTCGAGGACCTGTGCGCCGCCACCGGCTTCAGCAGGTTCCCGGTGACCAACGGGGACGGCGACCTGATCGGGTACCTGCACATCAAGGACGTGCTCGAGTACGAGAGCAAGCGGGACCGGCCGGTCGAGGACAAGTGGATCCGGCCGTTCGCCAACGTGGCCCACACCGACCTGCTCCGCGATGCCCTCGAGAGCCTGCAGCGGCGCGGCGCGCACATGGCCAGGGTGGTCGCGGAGGACGGCGCAGTCGTCGGCCTGGTGACCCTCGAGGACGTGATCGAGGAGCTGGTCGGCCAGATCCGCGACGCCGCGCACCACGGCGAGGGGTGACCGGCGAACGACCGGTCCGGGCGGCCACCGGCGCTGGATAGGGTGACCCCGTGTCAGACGCGCCCACTCGGACCACGCGCGTGTGGACGCTGCCCAACATCATCAGCATGCTGCGGCTGCTCGGCGTGCCGCTGTTCCTGTGGCTCGTGCTCGGCCCCGAGGCCGACGGGTGGGCGCTCGTCGTGCTCATGGTGTCCGGGGTCACCGACTTCCTGGACGGCTACCTGGCCCGGCGGCTGAACCAGCGGTCGACGGTGGGGGAGGTGCTCGACCCGGTCGCTGACCGTCTGTACATCCTGGCCGTGGTCATCGGCCTGGCGCTGCGCGAGATCATCCCCTGGTGGGTGGCGCTGCTGCTGCCGCTGCGGGACCTGCTCCTCTGGGTGCTGGTGCCCTTCCTGCGTCGGCGCGGCTACAGCGCCCTCCCGGTCCACTTCCTGGGCAAGGCTGCGACCTTCAACCTGCTCTACGCCTTCCCGCTGCTGCTCCTCGGCGACGGTGACGGCATGGTCGCGACCTTGGCCAACGTGTTCGGGTGGGCGTTCGCGATCTGGGGGATCGGGCTGTACTGGTGGGCGGGCATCCTCTACGCCTGGCAGGTCTACCGCCTGCTCAGCGACTCCGAGGCGCGACCGGCGGTGCCGGACGATGGGTGAGCACAGCACGCAGACCCGCGAGGACCTGCCCGAGCACGTCACCATGCCCCTGCTCACCCTGATCACGCAGCAGGCCCTCGACCAGGACTACGCAGCGGTCGCCGCCCAACGCGGCGGCGGCGCTCAGGACCCGGCGGCCCGCCGCCGGTCGATCCTCGTCGTGGTCGCGGTGCTCACGCTGTTCGGGGTGCTGGTCGGCACCGCCGCCGCCCAGACCAGCCGCAACTCCGAGGCCGACGAGACGAGCCGGGCCGCCCTGATCCACGAGCTCGAGCAGCGTCGGGCGGCGGAGACGCGGGTGCAGAACCGGATCGGCCGGATCCGGGCGAACACCATCTTGTTGGCGCGACAGGCTGCCGACCTGGCGGAGCAACAGCAACAGGTGGACGCGGAGCTGGCGCTGCTGGAGACCGAGACCGGGCACGGCGTCAGCGTCGGCCCCGGCATCCGGGTGTCGGTCGACAACCCCGCGGACGCGGTGCCCAATGAGGCGGTGCGGGACACCGACCTCGCGCTGCTCGCCGACGCACTGTGGGGAGTCGGCGCAGAGGCGATCTCCGTGAACGGCCAGCGCCTGACCGTGCGCAGCGCCTTCCGCAACGTGGGCCCGGCGGTCCACGTGAACGGGATGCCGCTCTCCCCGCCGTACCTCCTCGACGTCATCGGCGACCCCCGCTCGCTGCAGGCCGACCTGGCCGACAGCCCACGCGGGCAGGAGTTCCGAACGCTGGCCGACACCTACGGCTTCGTGGTCGAGATGAACAACGAGGACTCGCTCGTGCTGCCGGCCGCGGCCCTCCGCCCCCTGCGATGGGTGGTTCGGTCCGGGGTGGACAATGAGCCTGCACGGCCCGACGACGGGGAGCAGGCTGCGGGGAGGGACGCACAGTGATCGCACTGCTCGGCCTCGTGGTCGGCATCCTCCTCGGGCTCGTGTTCCAGCCCGACATCCCGGTGGCGTTGCAGCCCTATCTGCCGATCGCGGTGGTCGCGGCCCTGGACGCCGTGTTCGGTGGCCTGCGCGCCCTGCTGGACGGGATCTTCGACGACAAGGTCTTCGTGGTCTCGTTCGTGAGCAACGTCGTGATCGCGGCAGCGATCGTGTACCTGGGCGACAAGCTCGGCGTGGGCGCCCAGCTGTCGATCGGGGTGATCGTCGTCCTCGGCATCCGCATCTTCGCCAACGTCGCCGCCATCCGAAGGCACCTCTTCCATGCCTGAGGAGCCGCCGACCACCGAGACGCCACGGGGCCGGCTGCGGCGGTCGTTCGTGCGCCCCTCCAGGGCTCAGGCGTTGGTGGGGGTCCTCCTGGCCGCTGTGGGCTTCGCGGCGGTCACCCAGGTGCGGGCCAACGAGCTGGACGACACCTACGCCAACTACCGGGAGCAGGAGCTCATCGACCTCCTCAGCACCATGACCGACGCCTCTCGCACGGCGCAGGCCGAGCTCGCCCGGCTCCAGCGGACCCGTCAGGACCTACGCTCCGACACCCGTCGGCGCGCCGCCGCGCTGGCCCAGGCGGAGCAGACGGTCGACACCCTGGAGATCCTGGCCGGACGGGTGCCGGTCACCGGCCCCGGGCTGCGGATCACCATCACCGAGACCGACGGCACCGTCGACGTCAACTCCATCCTCGACACCGTCCAGGAGCTGCGCACCGCCGGGGCCGAGGCGATGGAGTTCAACGACGAGGTGCGGGTGGTCGCACAGACCAGCTTCGCCGACGGCGTCGGTGGCCTGTGGGTCGGCGGAACCCTGATCACGTCGCCGTACCAGCTCGAGGTGATCGGCGACCCCGCCACCCTGCGGGCCGCCATGGTGTTCCCGCAGGGACCGCTCGACCAGCTCGAGGACGACGGTGCCGAGGTGACCATGGAGGAGGACCCGGCATTGAAGATCGACAGCATCCACACCGCCGGGCCACCTGAGTTCGCCGAGCCGGGCGGCAGCTCGTGACCCGGCCCCGCCACCGGCCGGCGTCGCGCGGTAGCCTGCACCGGTCGCTCGAGGAGAAGGAGACACCGTGTACCCAGACGACTTGAAGTACACCACCGAGCACGAGTGGGTGCGCACTCCCGGGGAGTCCGAGGGGTCGGTCCGGGTCGGGATCACCCACTACGCGCAGGATGCGCTCGGAGACATCGTCTACGTCTCCTTGCCCGAGGTCGGAGAGACGGTGCAGGAGGGCGGCGTCTGCGGCGAGCTCGAGTCCACCAAGTCGGTCAGTGACATCTTCGCCCCGGTCTCCGGCGAGGTAGTCGCCCGCAACGAGGCACTCGACGCCACGCCGGAGCTCGTCAACAACGATCCGTACGGCGGTGGGTGGCTCTTCGAGGTCGTCCCGGCCGCCGGACAGGGCACCGGCGACCTGCTCGATGCCGCCGCCTACCAGGCGACGCTGTCGGACTGAGCCGCTCCGGGGAACTGGGCCACGGCTGATAAGTTCGGGGAAACCCGGCACCCCGAGGAGTGAGCGATGCCCTTCTGCACCGCATGTGGGCGGCAGAACCCCGACGACGCTCGGTTCTGCTCGCAGTGCGGCACGCAGCTGGTCAGCGCCGAGCCCGCCACGGCAGACACTCCCGAGCCGCCGGCAGACGCGACTGCGACCATCGCATTCGGGGGCTCGGAGAAGGTCGAGTCGTCGGACCGGCAGCTCAGCGCCATCGACGCAGCCGCGGTGGACGCCCTGCCCGTCGGCCACGCCCTGCTGGTGGTACAGCGCGGACCGGGCGCCGGCAACAGGTTCCTGCTCGACCTGGACCTGGTCACCGCCGGCCGCCACCCGGAGAGCGAGATCTTCCTCGACGACGTGACCGTCTCCCGGCGGCACGCGGAGTTCAGCAGGGACGGGGCGGACTTCTCGGTCCGGGACGTGGGCAGCCTCAACGGCACCTACGTCAATCGGGACCGGATCGACCAGGTGGCCCTGAAGGACGGCGACGAGGTCCAGATCGGCAAGTACCGACTGGTCTTCTACTCCGGGCATGTGAGCGGCTGACCGGTGGCCGCCGACGCCGCGCCCTCGTCCCGGGCGAGGATGAACATCGGGCAGGTCCTCGAGACCCTGCGTCCTGACTTCCCGGGCGTGACCATCCCGAAGATCCGCTTCCTCGAGGACAAGGGGCTGATCAAGCCCGAGCGCACGGCCGCCGGGTACCGCAAGTTCTCTGCCGAGGACGTGGAGCGGCTGCGCTACGTGCTGCGCATGCAGCGCGACCACTACCTCCCGCTGAAGGTGATCGGGGAGCACCTCGACGCGATCGACCGAGGGCTCGAGCCACCGCCCATCGAGCCGGTCGTGCCCACCGTCCCTCGGGTCGCGTTGGCTGCCGACGGGATGCCGAGCGCGGGGTCGTTCGGCGCGCGCAGCGACCTGCGCATCTCCCGCCGGGAGCTCCTCAAGATCGCCGTGATCGACGAGGAGCTGCTCGGCCAGCTCGAGCAGTACGGCCTGATCGCAGCGATCCCGGGCACCGCCCACTACGACACCGACGCTCTCGTGGTGGCCGAGACCGCCCGGGAGCTGGCCGACTTCGGCTTCGAGCCCCGGCACCTGCGGGCGTTCAAGACCGCCGCGGACCGTGAGGTCGGCCTGGTCGAGCAGGTGGTGGCCCCGCTCCAGAAGGGCCGGGACGCCTCGGCCCGGGCCCGCGCCGAGGAGGCTGTGAACGAGATCGCGGCGCTCTCCGTGCGCCTGCACGCCACCCTGGTCAAGACCGGTCTTCGTCGCCGCTGAGGCCCTCGCCGACCCGGGGTAGGGTGAAGAGGTGCGCGAAGTCGACGTCATCGGAGTCCGGGTCGAGATGCCCTCGAACCAGCCGATCGTGCTGTTGCGCGAGGCGTCGGGGGACCGGTACCTGCCGATCTGGATCGGTGCCGTGGAGGCTACCGCCATCGCCTTCGCCCAGCAGGGCGTGGTGCCGCCGCGGCCGCTCACGCACGACCTGATGAAGGACGTGCTCGAGGCCACCGGCAACTCCCTGGACGAGGTGCGCATCACCGACGTCCGCGACGGGGTCTTCTACGCGCTCCTGGTCTTCGGCTCGGGGGTGGAGGTCAGTGCCCGGCCGTCGGACTCGATCGCGCTGGCGCTCCGCACCGGCACCCGCATCGTGTGCGCCGACAGCGTGCTTGCCGAAGCGGGCCTGTCGGTCCCTGCCGAGCAGGAGGACGAGGTCGAGAAGTTCCGCGAGTTCCTTGACCACGTCACCCCGGAGGACTTCGACGCCCAATGAGAGGCCAACCCTCACCCTCAAGTAGAGGTTGAGGGTTGCGACACGCCGGGACGGCCGTTGACCGCCGAGGGGTCGCGGCCTACCGTGAAGTGTCTCTGATGTAACTCCACTGTTGTGGTGCGGGCCGCTGCGGCCCGGTCGAAAGGTCGAGGTGGGCGTGAACGAGAACGAGCAGCAGGCCGAGGTTGGACCCGGGCCGGTGGCCGAGGAGCTCGCCGAGGAGCAGGGTCTACTCTTCACCGACGACGTCTCCCCGCTTCCCAGCGACACCGGCTACCGCGGCCCCACGGCGTGCAACGCGGCCGGCATCACCTACCGACAGCTGGACTACTGGGCCCGCACCGGGCTGGTCGAGCCCACCGTGCGCGGCGCCCGCGGGTCGGGGTCCCAGCGGCTCTACTCCTTCCGCGACATCCTCCTGCTCAAGGTGATCAAGCGGCTCCTCGACGCCGGCATCTCGCTGCAGCAGATCCGCAGCGCGGTGCAGTTCCTCCGAGAGCGTGGGACCGACGACCTGACCCGCGTCACCTTGATGAGTGACGGCGCCTCGGTCTACGAGTGCACCAGCAACGACGAGGTGATCGACCTGCTCCAGGGCGGTCAAGGCGTCTTCGGGATCGCCATCGGCGGCGTCTGGCGCGAGATCGAGGGCACCCTGGCTGAGCTACCGTCCGAACGCGCCGCCGAAGAGGGCCCGATGGAGGTCGACCCCCGCGACGAGCTGGCTGCTCGCCGGGCCGCACGCCAGACCGGCTGATGGCCCAGCGCGACCTCGACGCCGCGCTGCCCTTCGTCGACCGGCACGTCGGGCTCGGCCCCGGCGCGGTCGAGAAGATGCTGGCGACTCTCGGGTACCCCTCGCTCGACGCGCTCATGGACGCAGCAGTCCCGGCGGCGATCCGCTCGGGCACCCCGCTCGCGCTCCCCGGACCGGCCACCGAGGCCTCCGTGGCCCGCGAGCTCCGGGCGATGGCCACGGCCAACCGGCCGGCCGCATCGATGATCGGTCTCGGCTACTACGGCACGATCACCCCGCCGGTGATCCGACGCAACGTGCTCGAGGACCCGAGCTGGTACACCGCCT
This sequence comes from uncultured Nocardioides sp., assembly GCA_964551905.1. Classification (GTDB taxonomy): domain Bacteria; phylum Actinomycetota; class Actinomycetes; order Propionibacteriales; family Nocardioidaceae; genus Nocardioides. The sequence continues at coordinate 25,289 of CAZKEZ010000012.1, forward strand.
ACACGCCGTACCAGCCGGAGATCTCCCAGGGGCGGCTCGAAGCACTCCTGAACTTCCAGACGATGGTCGCCGACCTGACCGGGCTGCCGATCGCCAACGCGTCGATGCTCGACGAGGCGACCGCCGCCGCCGAGGCGATGACCCTGGTCCGCCGGGCCAAACGGAACATCTCGGGGCCCTTCGTGGTCGATGCCGACGCCCTGCCCCAGACCATCGAGGTGGTCCGCACCCGCGCCCGAGCCATGGGCATCGAGGTCGTGGTCGCCGATCTGGACCGGGGGCTGCCCGAGGGTGAGGTCTCCGGCGTCCTGGTCCAGTACCCCGGCGTCTCCGGACGGGTTCGCGACCCGCGGCCGGTGATCGAGGCGACCCACGAGCGCGGCGCGCTGGCGGTGGTCGCGGCGGACCTGTTGGCCCTCACCCTGATCGAGTCGCCCGGCACGATGGGCGCCGACGTGGCGGTCGGGTCGGCCCAGCGGTTCGGAGTGCCGCTGTTCTACGGCGGGCCCCACGCCGGCTACATGTCGGTGAGCGCGGGGCTCGAGCGACACCTGCCCGGACGGCTCGTGGGGGTCTCGGTGGACGCCGAGGGGCGGCCCGCCTACCGCCTCGCGCTCCAGACCCGCGAGCAGCACATCCGCCGCGACAAGGCCACCTCGAACATCTGCACGGCGCAGGTGCTCCTCGCCGTGATCGCAGGGATGTTCGCGGTCTACCACGGCCCGGAGGGACTGCGCACCATCGCCACCCGGGTGCACCGGTATGCCTCGATCCTGGCGCGCGGGCTCGGCACCGCGGGCTTCACCGTGGAGAACGAGACGTTCTTCGACACCCTCACGGTGTCCGTGCCCGGGCAGGCCGCCGACGTGGTCGCCGCCGCCCGCCAGCACGGCGTGCACCTGCGCCTGGTGGATGCCGACCGGGTCGGGATCTCCACCTCGCAGGTCACCACCCGATCCACGGTCGTCAGCGTGCTGCGCGCGTTCGGGGCCGACCCCGGCCAGACGGACCTCGCGGTGGTGGCGGACGGCGCGGGCAGCCGGCTGCCGGTCGGGCTCACCCGCACCACGCCCTACCTGACCCATGAGGTGTTCGCCGCCCATCGCAGCGAGACCCGCATGCTGCGCTACCTGCGCCGTCTCTCGGCCCGTGACTACGCGCTGGACCGGGGGATGATCCCGCTCGGCTCGTGCACGATGAAGCTCAACGCCACGGTCGAGATGGAGCCCATCGGACTGCCCGGGTTCGCCGACCTGCACCCCTTCGCGCCGCCGCAGGACGCCACCGGCTATCGGCAGCTGGTCACCGACCTCGAGGGTTGGCTGGCCGAGGTCACCGGCTACGACCAGGTGTCGCTGCAGCCGAATGCGGGATCGCAGGGGGAGCTGGCCGGCCTGATGGCCATCCGTGCCTACCACCAGGCCCGCGGGGACGAGGACCGGGACGTGTGCCTCATCCCGTCGTCCGCACACGGCACCAACGCGGCATCGGCGGTGATGGCCGGCATGCGCGTCGTCGTGGTCGGCGCCGCCGAGGACGGCTCCATCGACCTGGCCGACCTGCGGACCAAGTGTGAGGAGCACTCGTCGCGACTCGCCGCGATCATGGTCACCTACCCGTCCACGCACGGGGTCTACGAGGACACCATCACCGAGCTCTGTGAGACGGTGCACCGCCACGGTGGTCAGGTGTACGTCGACGGCGCCAACCTCAACGCCCTGCTGGGCTACGCCCGGCCCGGAGAGTTCGGCGGGGACGTCTCCCACCTGAACCTGCACAAGACCTTCTGCATCCCCCACGGCGGGGGAGGTCCCGGGGTCGGTCCGGTGGCGGTGCGCGCGCACCTCGCGCCGTACCTCCCCTCCCACGCCATGCACCCCGACGAGACCCGGCGCGAGGGGAACGGCCCGGTCAGCGCCGCGCCCTACGGCTCGGCGGGCATCCTGCCCATCACCTGGGCCTACATCCGGCTGATGGGTGCCGAGGGGCTGACCCGGGCCACCGCGTCGGCGGTGCTCGCGGCCAACTACGTCGCCGCCCGCCTGGACGAGCACTTCCCGGTGCTCTACCGCGGCGCCGGGGGGCTGGTGGCGCACGAGTGCATCCTCGACCTGCGTGGGCTCACCAAGGAGACCGGGGTCACCGTCGACGACGTCGCGAAGCGGCTGGTGGACTACGGCTTCCACGCACCCACCATGTCCTTCCCCGTCGCGGGGACGCTGATGGTGGAGCCGACCGAGTCCGAGGACCTGGCCGAGCTCGACCGCTTCTGTGACGCGATGATCGCCATCCGGCGCGAGATCGACCGGGTCGGCTCGGGGGAGTGGAGTCCGGAGGACTCACCGCTGAGGCATGCCCCGCACACCTCGCGGGCCGTCGTTGGCGATGACTGGGCCCGGCCCTACTCCCGGACCGAGGGCGCCTTCCCGACCGGTCCGGACCCGGACAAGTACTGGCCGCCGGTGGCGCGCGTCGACCAGGCCTACGGTGACCGAAACCTCATGTGCTCCTGCCCGCCGCCGGAGGCCTTCGCGGAGTGAGCGTCGCACCCTCGACCGCGCGCCGGCTCCTGGCCCGGCTGGCCGAGGCGCAGCGTGGGGGCCGGCTGCCCTGCGTGGTGGCGGCACTGCTGCGCGATGGCGACGTGGTCTGGGAAGGGTCGTACGGCGAGGTCGGGCTGCCCGGCACCCGTCCCGGTGACGTGCAGTTCCGGATCGGCTCCATCACCAAGACCTTCACGGCGGTGGTCGTGCTGCAGCTCGTGCGTGACGGCCGGCTCCGGCTCGACGACCCGGTCGGGGACGTCCTGGGCGACGTCGGGTATGCGCGACGCACCGTGGCGTCGCTGCTCGCGCACGACGGCGGGCTCACCGCCGAGCCCGCGGGGGCCTGGTGGGAGGCCGCGCCGGGCCAGTCCTGGGACGACCTGGCCGCTGGACTGACCGGGGAGCAGGTCTTCGACCCCGGCCGGCGGTTCCACTACTCCAATCTCGGCTACGCGCTGCTGGGTGAGGTGGCCGCCCGGGTCGGGGGCGCGCCGTGGTGGGACCTGGTCACCGACCGGGTCGTCGGTCCGCTCGGCCTGCTTCGGACCACCTATCTCCCGGAGTCGCCGGCCGCCCAGGGTTACGCCGTGGACCCGTACGCGAGGACGCTCGTGGAGCAACCAGCGACGGACACCGGTGCGATGGCACCCGCCGGCCAGCTGTGGTCCACCACCGAGGACCTCCTGCGGTGGGCACGGTTCCTCCTCGACGGCCACCCCGAGGTGCTCTCCGCGGCCGACCTTCGCGAGGCCGCCCATCCCCGGTCCGGCGACCAGGCCGACGGGCTCGACAGTGCGCAGGGGCTCGGGTTCATGCTGGTCGGCGGGGGGTCGGGGATGCTGGTCGGTCACACCGGGTCCATGCCCGGGTTCCGGGCCGGCTGCTACGTCGACCGCCCGCGACGTACGGCGGCGGTGCTGCTGGCCAACGCCACCCACGGACCCTCGACCTCCGGGCTGTGCCGCGACCTGCTCGAGCTCCTGGAGGAGTGCGAGCCGACGCTGCCGGCCCCCTGGGTCCCGGCCGAGTCGGTGCCCGAGCAGTACGCCGAGCTCCTGGGGCTGTGGCACTGGGGCCGCACGCCGATGGTGTTCAGCCACGAGGACGGCGCCCTGGTCGTCCGCGTGAACGGTGCGGTCGAGGATGTCTTCGAGGTGCGCGACGACCGCATCGTCGGTGTCCTGGGCTATCACGCAGGCGAGCCGGTGGAGGTGGTCCGGACCGCCGATGGGTCCGTGGACCATCTGGAGCTGTCGACGTTCGTCCTCACCCGCCAGCCGCGCTGAGTCGGAGGCGGGACCCACTCCGGTCCTTGACCACCGCGAGCTGGGTGGGGATCCGGTCCTTCATCTCGGTCACGTGGCTGACCAGACCGACCACCCGGCCGCCCTCGCGCAGTGAGTCCAGGGTGTCCAGGACGTCCTCCAGGGTGTCGGCGTCCAGCGCTCCGAACCCTTCGTCGACGAACAGCGTCTCGAGCTCGACCCCGCCGGCCTCGTGCGCGATCACGTCCGCGAGGCCCAGGGCGAGCGCGAGTGAGACCACGAAGGTCTCGCCCCCCGAGAGCGTCGCCGGGTCGCGGGACTCCCCGGACCAGTCGTCGCGGACCAGGAGGCTGAGCCCGCCTCGGGTCTCCCCGGCGCCCCGGCTGGTGGTGTGCTCGAGGGAGTAGCGGCGGTCGCTCATCCTGGCCAGTCGCTCGTTGGCCGCCGCCACCACCTGGCTGAGCCGGTAGCCCAGCACGTAGGCCGAGAGCCGCATCTGGAGCCGGTTGTCGGCGGCCCGGCCCTCCGCCAGCGTGGACATCCGGACGGCCAGCTCGAGTTCCTGCTGGACCGGGCGCCACGCCTCGAGCGCCTCGTCGAGAGCGGTCAGGAGCTCGGTGAGCCGCTGGGCCCGGTGGCGGTGCCGCTCCCAGTCGGTGACCGACGTGTGGAGGGCCTCGGTGGCGGCCTCGGCGGCGGCCTCGCTCGCGGCCAGGTCAGGCGGGTCGAGCCGGTCTGCGGTGGCCAGGTCGGGGTCCTCCAGCACCCGGCGGACGGCCGCCGAGCGAGCCTCGTGGGCGCCGAGCTCGTCGTCGAGCCTGGCCTGCTCCCCGGGCGGGAGGACTGCCGCGACCGCGTCCTCGACGGTGTCGAAGCCGGCCTCGGCGACGGCGACCTCCAGCGCCAGCCTGGCGCCGGCGGCTCGCTCCTGAGCCGCGTGCTCCGCGCGCAGCGCCTCGGCAGCCCGCGCGCACACCTGCTCCTCGGCCTCGAGGCGCCGGATCAGCGCGTCGAGGCTGTCGTCGCCTGGGGCCAGAAGAGCGGCGACCCGGGTGGTGAGCCGCTCCTCCTCCTGCGCGTGCGCCTGGTGCGTGGACCGGGCGCCGCTCAGTCGGCGGGCCAGGTCGGCCTCGGCGCGGACGGCGGCGGCAGCGTCCTCCTCGGCCCGGCCCAGGTCAGCGGTGAGTGTCGCCAGACTGCCCGCGAGGTCTTCGACGCGGGCCAGGTCCGCGACGGCGCGCGCATGTTCCGCGCCCGACTCCGACGGAGTCCGGCCGTCGGCGGTGACCTCGGTGGTCGCCAGCTGGGTCTCCAGGGCGCGGACGGCGTCGAGGTGGACGTGGCGGAGGGACTCCGCGTCGTCGACCGCGCGCCGGGCCCGCTTCTCGGCGGCCGCGGTCGGCGAGCCCAGCGCCGGACGCGCCGGCTCCGGGTGCTCGGCCGACCCGCACACCGGGCAGCACGCCCCCACGGCGAGCGTGCCGGCCAGCTCGGCCGCCATGCCCGTGATCCGCTGCTCCTGAAGGGAGAGCCAGCGCTCGCGCAGCGCCAGCGCCTGGTCGGTCGTCGTGCGCAACAGGTCCTGGGCAGCCTCCAGCTCGGCGCGCAGCTCCGGCAGCCGCCGGGCGGCCTCGTGCCGGGTGTGGGCGAGGGTGACCCGCTCGCGGGCTCCGGGGAGCGCGGCGGTCGCCTCGGCGGCCTGGTCGCGTCGCTCTCGCAGTGCCGTGATCCGGCGCGGCGCCTCCTTCAGGTCCCCCTGGATCCGGTGCAGCTCACCGTCGAGGTCGTCGATGATGGCGGACTCGGCGCGGTGCCGTTCTCGCAGGAGCTCCAGGCGCGCCTCGTCGGGACGCGCCGCATCGGCCTCGCCGAGTGCTCGGGCCGCCTCCTGCCGGGCCCCGTCCCAGGCGTGCCGTTCGCCGCGTCGGGCCAGTGGCACCCGGCGTCCGCAGGTCGCCACGGCCGCAGCCATCGCCGCGCCGACCTCCTCCTGTGCCCCGGTCACCGCGTCGACCGCGCTGCGCCAGGCCCGATGGGCGGGTGGGACGATGCTCGCCCGCCGGGCACGGTCGAGCCGGACTCGCTGTTCCGCCACCTCGTCGGCGAGCGCCGCCAGCCGGAGCTGTTCCTCGCGCGCCGTGCTGAGCCGGGCCTGCCGGTCCGCGACGGCTCGGGCCTCGGTCAGGGCCTGGGCGGCGGCCCGCTCGGCCCGGCGGGCGGCGTCGAGATCCTTGCCCGCCGCGGTGCAGATGGTCAGGGCGGCTTCCTGGTGCGTGCGCGCCCAGTCCAGCAGCTCGTCCTCGGGAGCCTCCGCGCCGGCCGTCTCGCAGACCCGGCTGACCAGGTCCGCCACGCCTTCCTCATGCTGCCGGGACAGCGCGCCGAGGGCCCGGCGGCGATCGCCCAGCCAGCGCTCCACCCTCTCGAACCGACTCGTGCGGAAGAGCTGCTGCAGCAGTCGGTGCCGGTCCTCCGAGCGGGCCCGCAGGAACGCCTGGAACCGGCCCTGGGGCAGCATCGCCACCTGGGTGAACTGGGTCAGGTTCATGCCCAGGAGCTCGCCGACCAGCTGGCCCGCCTCGTCGAGGCGTGAGCTCAGCGGCTGCCACTGTCCGTCGACCCGTTCGGTCAGGGTGACCGTGGCCGGCTGGGGGGTGGTCCCGATCCCGCGCCGCTTGGGTCTGATCCAGGCGGGGGAGCGGACGACCCGGAACCGGCGGCCGGCCAGCGTGCACTCCAGCAGGACGCGCGGTGGCCGGCCCGGCTCTGCCTGGTCGGCACGCAACCGCTTGGCGGTGGCCCGGTCGCCCGGCACGTCGCCGTACAGGGCGAAGCAGACCGCATCGAGCACGCTGGTCTTTCCCGAGCCCGTGGGGCCGGTGAGCAGGAAGAGACCCGCTCCCGAGAGCGCGTCGAAGTCCACGTCGACGTCACCGGCAAACGGCCCGAACGCCGAGATCTCGAGTCGGTGCAGTCGCATCAGGCACTCACCGGGTCCGCGTCGGGATCGTGAGCGGCGGCGTCACAGGCGTCCCGCAGCAGCCGGGCCTCGGCCGGGGTGGCAGCTGCACCCCGCACGTGAGCCACGAAGTCGAGCGTGACCTCGTGGTCGCTGCGACCGGTGACGGTGCGCGCAGCTGTCGCGGCGGGGTCGGCCTCCCGGGGCTCGAAGGCGAGCACCAGGGTGTGCGGGAACCGGCGGCGCAGGCGGTCCATGGCCTGGAGGGGTCGGATGTCGTCGGTCAGTGTCGCCTGGACCCAGGCGCTCTCCGCCGCGGCGAGCTGGGGGTCCTCGAGCAGGGCCTCCAGCGTCCCGCGGAGCCGGGCCAGCGGGCGCGGGACCGGAGCCTCCACGAACTGGGCCTCGACGCGACCGGCGCCGTCGAGGTCGACCAGCCAGCTGCCCTTGACGTGATCGGCCTCGGAGAAGGAGTACGCCAGCGGCGACCCGCTGTAGCGGACCCGGTCGGTCACCTCCTGCCGTCCGTGCAGGTGCCCCAGCGCCACGTAGTCGATCCCGTCGAACACGCTGGCCGGCACCCGGGACACCCCGCCGACGCTGATGTCGCGTTCGGAGTCGCTCGGGCAGCCGCCGGCGACGAACGCGTGCGCCAGCACCACCGACCGGGTGCTGGGCGGCCGGGCCGCCAGGTCGGCGCGCACCCGGTGCAGCGCCTCGGTCAGTGCCACCTCGTGTGATCGGGCTGGCAGTCCCCAGGGCTCGCGCACGGCGTCGGGGTCGAGGTAGGGGAGGCCGTGGACGGCGACCGGGCCGTGGGCGTCCTCCAGCAGGACGGGCGTGCCCACGCTGCTCGGGTCGGTGCGCAGATGAACGCCGGCGGTGTCGATCAGTCGGGACGCGAAGCCGAGCCGCAGTGCGGAGTCGTGGTTGCCGGAGGTCACCACCGACCGGGCCCGGGACGCCGCGAGCCGGGCGAAGGTCTCGTCCGCGAGCCGGACCGCGTCCACGGGCGGCAACGCCCGGTCGTAGACGTCGCCGGACACCACGACGAGGTCGACCCGCTCGGCCTCGACCACCTCGAGGAGATGGTCGACGAAGCGCGCCTGATGCCCGAGCATGCCCTCCCGGTGGAAGGACCGGCCCAGGTGCCAGTCGGAGGTGTGAAGCAGGCGCACACGACGAACCTAAGTTGCACCCCCGACACGACTGCGGACCCACGCCGCCCGGCCGCGGATCAGACGTAGCGCACGCAGCGATCCGCGGTGGTGAAGCCGAACAGCGCCAGGCCGGCCTGCCGCGCCAGGTGCACCGCCAGGCTCGAGGGGGCACCGACCGCGGCCAGGGATCCCGTCCCGGCGGCGACCGCCTTCTGCACCAGCTCGAAGCCGGCGCGGCCGCTGACCACCAGGCAGGCCTCGGCGATCGGGAGGCCGCCCAGGGAGCGGGCGCCGGTGACCTTGTCGACGGCGTTGTGTCGGCCCACGTCCTCACGCACGGTGAGCAGCTCGCCGTCCGCGCTGGCCAGCCCGGCGGCGTGCACCCCGCCGGTCCGGGCGAAGACGGTCTGGGCCTCGCGCAGCCGCCCGGGCAGCTCCCGGACCACCGCGGGCTCGGGGAGCGCGCCGGCCCACGGTGCACCCCGCGGGATGTCGAGAACGGCCGCGATGCTGTCCTTCCCGCACACCCCGCAGGCGGATCCGGCGCCGAGGGCGGTGTGCCGGTGGGTGGGATCGGTGAGCGGGGCCCGTTCGAGCGTGACCGTCACGACGTTGAACTCCTGCTCCGGAGTCAGCTCCACGTCGGTGCAGTACGCCACCGTGGCGAACGCGTCGGGGCCGGCGATGCCCTCGTGGACGACGTAGCCGGCGGCCAGCTCGAAGTCGTGGCCGGGGGTGCGCAGGGTGACCCAGATCCGGCGCGGCGCGGCTCCGGGCCACTCAAGCCGGATCTCGAGCGGCTCCTCCGCCGCCAGCACGTCGTCCCTCTCGCGCTTGCCGGCAGCGGTGTGCTCGGTCACTCGGGACCGCACGGTGGGGCCGGGGCGCCGCGGTGTCGTCATCGGCGTCCGAACCGCTCCCGCACGGCCAGTCGACGACCGAGCTCGTCGGCGCTGTCGACGAGCGCGCGGCGCAGAGACGGCTCAAGGTCGGGATCGGCGATCAGGTCGTGCGCCCGGGAGAGGGTGCTCGGCTCCAGGGAGGTCAGGGGGAAGAACCAGGTGGCGGCCTCGGCCAGCGTCCATCCGGCGCGGACGTCGACCGTGCCGGGAAGCTCGTCGAAGTAGCGTTCGACGTACTGCTGCGTCAGGGCCTCCTGGCCCGGCCGCCACAGACCGAGCCCGGCCGCCTCGACGTCGTAGTTGGGGGCGTCGTTCTCGCCGGTGAAGTAGCGCCAGGCCGCGGCCTTGGCGTCGGCGTCGGGCAGCGAGGCCAGCGCCTTGACGTGCGCGACGTGGGAGACCGCTGTCCGCTCGGCATCGAGGGCCTGCTCCAGCTCGTCGCGGTCGACCTCCCCGAGCACCGCACGCCGGACCAGGATCCGCCAGCGCAACTCCAGGTCCAGCTCGACCCCGTCGGGCAGGGCGCGGCCCTCGCCCCAGTCGGCCAGCACCGCACCACCCGGGGAGGAGTCCACCGCTGTCAGCAGCGCCGCCAGCTGCAGGGACGACCCCGGGGGGGCCGTCTCCAGCCGCTGCCGAGCCGCCTCGTGCACGGTGGTGAGTGCGGCGAGCGGGTCGTCGGACAACGCGACGACGCGGGCGGTGACGTCGCGCATGTCGTAGAAGAACGCGTCATCGGCGTCCTCGCTGGGCAGGGCGGCGGCCACCACGTCCATGAACCGTCCCGGATCCAGGGCGCCGTCGTGGAAGGTGCTGTGCAGGGCGTTCCACGCGCCGGCACGCAGCATCGGCTCGGTCGTCCCTGGCAGCAGCCGCACCAGCTCCCGCGCGCTCCGTTCGTCCAGGTGCGGCACGACCCAGCTGTCTTGGAAGGGGTCGAGGAGCACCGCAGCCCCGGCAGCCACTGACACCGGGACCGGGTCCCCGGCCACCTCGAGGGGGGTCACCGACCAGGCGCCGGGCTTCTCGGCCGTCGCCACCCGCACCCGGTGCCGCCGGTCCGCCGGTGCCACCCCGGCCACGGTGCGGGTGAGCAGCCCGGCGTCCCGGTCCAGGGCGAGTACGTCGACACCGGCCCGGCCCAGCCACTGGGTGACGAAGTCGCCCAGGTCCGACCCGGAGGCCCGCTCCCAGGAACCCACCAGGTCCTGCATCGTCGCGTTCCCGAACCAGTGGCTCCGGAAGTGGTCGATGACCCCGGCCAGGAACCTCTCGTCGCCGAGCATGGCGTTGAGCTGGCCCACCAGGGCGGAGCCCTTGGAGTATGAGATCCCGTCGAAGTCCTGCAGTGCGGACGCGGCGTCCTCGGCGCCGTTGCCGGCGACCGGGTGGGTGCTCGGGCGACGGTCGGCGACCAGGCCCCACTGACGCCGGGAGTGGGCGTGGTTGACCCAGGCGTCGTCGAACTCGGTGACGTCAGCGGTGACCCGGACCCCCATGTACTCCGCGAACGACTCGTTGAGCCACAGGTCGTCCCACCACAGCGGCGTGGTCAGGTTGCCGAACCACTGGTGGGCCATCTCGTGCGCCACGGTGGTCGCCCGAGTGATCCGGCGGCCCCGGGTGACCCGGCTCGAGAACACGAGGGGGTCCCGGAAGGTGACGCAGCCCGGGTTCTCCATCGCCCCGGCGTTGAACTCGGGCACGAACGCCTGGTGGTAGTCGCCGAAGGGGTACCTGATGCCGAACAGCCGGTGGAACTCGTCGAAGCACTGCGCGGTCAGCGTGAAGAGCTCCTCGGCGTCCTTGTCCAGGTGGGGGGCCAGGCTGGCCCGCGCCGAGAGCCCGAGCGGGATGCCGTCGTGCTCGGTCCGGATGACGTGGTAGGGGCCGGCGACCAGGGTGACGAAGTACGTCGACAGCGGGGGAGTGGGGTCGAACTCCCACTGTCCCGGCTCGACCTGCCGACCGGGTGCGTTCCCGACCACCACCCAGTCCTCCGGGGCGCGGACGTGCAGGGTGAGCGGCGCCTTGAGGTCCGGCTGGTCGAAGCAGGCGAACACGCTGGGTGCGGCGTCCATGAAGCTCATGCCGTAGACGTACTCCCGGCCGTCGGCCGGGTCGACGCTACGGTGCAGCCCCTCGCCGTCGTGGCGGAACCGCATCACGGCGTCCACCTGGATCCGGTGCTCGCCGGGTGTGAGCACCAGCGGGAGCCGGCCCTGCTCCAGAAGGTCGGGGTCGAGCGGCGCACCGTCGAGTCTCAGGTCGCGCACCTGCACGGGATGCAGGTCCAGCCAGGTCTCCCCACCGTCGGCCCGGAAGTCGACCGTGGTGGAGGACTCGAAGGTCCGGTCGTCGGTGGCCAGGTCGAGCCGCACGTCGTAGGACTCGACGGTCACCTGCCGAGCCCGGGACACCGCCTCGTCCCGGCGCAGGGTGCGGGTGCTCACCACGGAGCACACTCTAGGTGAGCCGGCGACAGCGCCCCTTCAGTCCGCGAAGACGACGGTCCGCGCGCCGCACAGGAAGACCCGGTCCTCGGCGTGCGCGGCCATCGCGCGGGAGAGGACCAGGCGCTCCACGTCCCGCCCCAGCCGCACCATCTCCTCGCCGGTGCGGGTGTGCGAGACCCGGACGACGTCCTGCTCGATGATCGGCCCCTCGTCCAGCTCGGCGGTGACGTAGTGGGCGGTCGCGCCGATCAGCTTCACCCCGCGGTCGTGAGCCTGGTGGTAGGGACGGGCACCCTTGAATCCGGGCAGGAAAGAGTGGTGGATGTTGATCGCCCGCCCGGCGAGCCGGTCGCTGGCCTCGTCGGAGAGCACCTGCATGTACCGCGCCAGGACCACGAAGTCGACCGCATGCTGCTCGATCAGGTCGAAGAGCCGGCGCTCCGCGTCCGGCTTCGTCTCCGGCGTCACCGGCACGTGCACGAACGGCACCCCGTGCCTCTCGACGAGGTCGCGGCAGTCCTGGTGGTTCGAGACGACGACGGGCAGGTCCACCGGCAGCTCGTCGCGCTCCCAGCGGTAGAGCAGGTCCATCAGGCAGTGGTCGAAGCGGGACACCATGATCAGCGCGCGACGACGTTGCTCGCGGGCGCGCAGGGTGAGCACCGGCTCGAACCGCCGTACCTCCGCGTCGATGTCGGCGCGCAGCTCGACGGCGTCGGTGACCGGGGACTCGAACTCGGTGCGGGCGCAGAACAGCCCGGTCCCGGGGTCGGAGAACTGGGCGCTGTCGAGGATGTTGCCACCGCTGGCGCCGATCCCCGACGCGAGAGCGCGGACGATCCCCGGCTGGTCGGGGCACTGCAGGGTGAGGACCTGGTGCTGCATGGCGCAGGAGCCTACGGCCCGCGCAGCGGCCGCCCGCGACCAGGCTGGCATGCTGGACCGATGACAGAGTTCCAGGTGACCGACCCGGCGACCGGCGAGCTGGTCGAGACGTTTCCCACGGCGACCGACGAGGAGTGCCGCGCGGCGCTGGCCCGGGCCGACGCCGCGTTCCGGGCCTGGCGGGAGACCCCGCTGCCGGAGCGTACGGCGGTTCTCTCCGCCGCGGCGACGCTGTTCCGCGAACGCGCCGACGAGCTCGCCACTCATGCGAGCCTGGAGATGGGCAAGTCCCACCGTGCGGCGCTCGGTGAGCTCGGCCTGGTCGCGGACATCTGCGACTACTACGCGGCCGAGGCGCCGAGGATGCTCGCCGACGAGGAGTACACCCCGGCCAGCGGCGGCCGGGCCGTGGTCCAGCGCCGGCCGATCGGGGTGGTCCTCGGGATCATGCCCTGGAACTACCCGTACTACCAGGTCGCCCGGTTCATGGCTCCCAACCTGGCGCTGGGCAACACGGTGCTGCTCAAGCACGCACCGTCCTGTCCCCGCTCCGCGGCGGCGATCGAGCGACTGCTCGTGGATGCCGGGGTGCCCGACGGGGTCTACGTCAACCTGTTCGCCACGAACGAGCAGGTGGCCGAGCTGATCGCGGACCCGCGGCTCCAGGGCGTCTCCCTGACCGGCAGCGAGCGGGCCGGGGCGGCCGTGGCCGAGGTGGCCGGACGGCACCTCAAGAAGGTGGTGCTCGAGCTGGGCGGCTCCGACCCGCTGGTCCTGCTCGACAGCGCCGACGTGGCCGCGAGCGCCAAGCGGGCATTCGGCTCCCGGATGGCCAATGTGGGGCAGGCGTGCAACTCACCCAAGCGGATGATCGTCACCGAGGACCTCTACGAGGACTTCGTGACCGAGATCGTCGCCCTCGCGCAGCGCGCGGGGGAGTCCGGCCGGCTCGCCCCGCTCTCCTCGCGGGCGGCCGCGGAGGGCGTGCTGGCGCAGGTGCGGTCGGCGGTCGATGCGGGGGCGACGCTGCACACCGGGGGCGAGCTCTCCGACGTGGGCGCCTTCCTCACGCCCGCGGTGCTGACCGACGTCACGCCGGAGATGACGGTGTTCCACGAGGAGGTCTTCGGCCCGGTCGTGGTGGTGCACCGGGTCTCGGACGAGGACGCCGCCGTGGAGCTGGCCAACGACTCCCCGTTCGGGCTCGGTGCAGCCGTGTTCTCCCAGGACGAGGAGCGGGCCCGGGCCGTGGCTGAGCGGCTCGACACCGGCATGGTGTTCGTCAACGGGACGGAGGACTCCGAGCCGGATCTGCCCTTCGGCGGGGTCCGCCGCTCGGGCTTCGGTCGCGAGCTCGGCCGGCTGGGCATCGACGAGTTCGCCAACCGGAAGCTGATCCGGCTGCGCTGAACCCGCGCCCTACAACCGCCCGGCGGCCTCCGCGAGCAAGGGGTCGAGCGCGGGATCCGGTTGGCCCTGGTCGACGGTCAGCAGCTCGCGCAGCCGGCGCCGCATCCCCGGCTCCCAGAACTTGTCGATGTGGGCGGCGATCCGCTCCACCGCCTCGTCGGCGGACAGGTGGGCGAACTGCCGCGCGATGTCGTTGCCCAGGCGCGCCTCCGGCGCCACGTCCCCACTCATCCCGGTCGCTCCCTCACGCATGCCCGGCGAGCTGGCGCGCGGCCGCCTCGGCATCGGTCTCGCCGCGGGCGTTCGCCACCTCGACCTGGACGGCGGTCACCTTGTACTCCGGGCAGTTGGTCGCCCAGTCGGAGTTCTCCGTGGTCACCACGTTCGCCCCGGTGACCGGGTGGTGGAACGTCGTGTAGACGACCCCCGCGGGCATCCGCTCGGACACCTCGGCCCGCAGCGTGGTCACGCCCACCCTGCTGGACAGCTCGACCAGGTCCCCGGTGGAGATGCCCCGGAGATCGGCGTCGGCGGGGTGGATCTCCAAGACGTCCTCGGGGTGCCAGGTGTTGTTGTCGGTGCGTCGGGTCTGCGCACCGACGTTGTACTGGGTCAGGATCCGGCCGGTGGTCAGGATCAGCGGGTAGCGGCGGGTGGACCGCTCGGTGGTGGGCACGTATACGGTCTCCACCAGGTTGCCCTTGCCGCGCACGAACTCGCCCACGTGCATCGTCGGGGTGCCGTGCGGAGCGGCCTCGTTCACCGGCCACTGCATCGACCCCTCCGCGTCGAGTTTGGCGAAGGACACCCCCGCGAAGGTGGGCGTGGTGGCGGCGATCTCGTCCATGATCTCGTCGGCGCCGGCGTACTCCATCGGGAACCCCATGGCGGTGGCGATGTCGCAGGTGATCTGCCACTCGTCCCTGCCCTGTCGGGGCGGGAAGACCGGGCGCACCCGGTTGATCCGGCGCTCGGCGTTGGTGAAGGTGCCGTCCTTCTCGAGGAACGAGGTGCCCGGGAGGAACACGTGGGCGAACCGAGCGGTCTCGTTGAGGAAAAGGTCCTGCACGACCACCAGGTCCATCGCGCGCAGCGCCGCCTCGACGTGCTGGGTGTTCGGGTCGGACTGGGCGATGTCCTCACCCTGGACGTAGACGCCGCGGAAGGTGCCGGCCACGGCTGAGTCGAACATGTTCGGGATCCGCAGCCCGGGCTCGGCGTCCAGCGTCTTGCCCCAGAGCCGCTCGTAGATGCCGCGGACCTCGTCGCGGGCGACGTGCCGGTAGCCGGGGAACTCGTGCGGGAACGAGCCCATGTCGCAGGAGCCCTGCACGTTGTTCTGGCCGCGCAGCGGGTTGACCCCGACGCCGGGACGGCCGATGTTGCCGGTGAGCATGGCCAGGTTGGCCAGGCCCATCACCATCGTCGAGCCCTGGCTGTGCTCGGTGACGCCCAGCCCGTAGTAGATCGCCCCGTTGCCACCGGTTGCGTAGAGCCGGGCGGCGGCCCGCAGCTCGGCCGCGGGGATCCCGGTGACCGACTCGGTGGACTCGGGCGAGTTCTCCGGGCGGAGGATGAAGGCCAGGTAGTCCTCGACGTTCTCGCAGCGCTCCCGCAGGAAGGCCTCGTCGTGCAGCCCCTCGGCGACGACCACGTGCGCCATCGCGTTGATGAAGGCCACGTTGGTGCCGGGCAGCACGGGAAGGTGGTACGCCGCCTGCACGTGCGGGCCCTCCACCAGGCCGATCCGTCGTGGGTCGGCGACGATGATCTGCGTCCCTTCGCGGAGGCGTCGCTTGATGCGCGAGGCGAACACCGGGTGGGCGTCGGTGGGGTTGGCGCCGATCAGCAGGATGACGTCGGTCTCCTCGATCGACGCGAAGTCCTGGGTGCCGGCGGAGGTGCCGAAGGTCTGCTTCAGGCCGTAGCCGGTGGGGGAGTGGCACACCCGAGCACAGGTGTCGATGTTGTTGTTGCCGAAGGCAGCGCGGACCATCTTCTGGACGACGTAGACCTCCTCGTTGGTGCAGCGGGAGGAGGAGATGCCGCCGATGGCGCCGATGCCGTGCTCGGCCTGGAGCGCGGAGAAGCCGTCCGCGACGCGGGCGATCGCCTCGTCCCACGTCACCGTGCGCCACTCGTCGTCGATGGAGTCGCGGACCATCGGGTGGAGCTGACGGTCCCGGTGGGCGGCGTACCCGTAGGCGAACCGGCCCTTGACGCAGCTGTGGCCCTCGTTGGCGCCGCCGTCCTTGCTGGGCATCATCCGCACCACGCGGGTCTCGTCTCCCGTGCCCTGCACCTCGGCGCGGAAGGAGCAGCCCACGCCGCAGTAGGCGCAGGTGGTGTCGACCGACCGGGTCGGCATGCCCAGCTCGACGATCGACTTCTCCTGCAGCGCGGAGGTCGGGCAGGCCTGCACGCAGGCGCCGCACGAGACGCACTCGGAGCTCAGGAAGTCGGTGCCCCCCGGAGTGATCCGCGAGTCGAAGCCGCGGCCGTCGATGGTGAGGGCGAAGGTGCCCTGGATGTCGTTGCAGGCGCGCACGCAGCGCGAGCAGACGATGCAGGCGGCCGGGTCGTAGTCGAAATAGGGGTTGCTGGCGTCGTACGTCGAGTCGTGGACATGAGTTCGACCGGGCGCGTAGCGCGCGTCGGCCGCCCCGACCTGGACGGCCATGGCCTGCATCTCGCAGTTGCCGCGGGCGCAGCCGGCGCAGTCCACCGGGTGGTCGGAGAGGTAGAGCTCCATGACGTTGCGCCGCAGCCGACGGACCTGCTCGGTCCGGGTGTGCACGACCATGCCGTCGGCACACGGGGTGGTGCAGGACGCCGGCGCACCTTTGGCGCCCTCGACCTCGACCAGGCACATGCGGCAGGACCCGAAGGCGTTCAGTGAGTCGGTGGCGCACAGCTTCGGGATGGTGACCCCGGCCTCGCTGGCCGCCCGGAGTACGGAGGTGCCCGGGGCGACATCGATCTCGCGCCCGTCGATGGTCACGCGTGCCGTCGCCGGCCCCGGGACCGGGGGAGTGCCGAAGTCGGGCTCCGGCGCCCAGAACGTGCCGTGGTCCTGCTCGACGGCCGTCATGTCATCGCTCCTTCCGGGGCGCGGTCGAAGTCCTCAGGGAAGTGCCGCAGGGCGCTCTGCACCGGCATCGGGGTAAGCCCGCCCATCGCGCACAACGAGCCCTTGGTCATCGTCTCGCACAGGTCCTCCAGCAGCACCAGGTTCGTGAGCGGCTCCTCGCCCGCGATGATCCGGTCCAGCGTCTCCACGCCGCGCACCGAGCCGACCCGGCACGGGGTGCACTTGCCGCACGACTCGATGGCGCAGAACTCCATGGCGAAGCGGGCAAGTCGCGCCATGTCGGCAGTGTCGTCCCACACCACGACCCCGCCGTGCCCCACCATCGCCTCGGCGCCCACGAAGGTCTCGTAGTCCAGGGGCAGGTCGAACTGGGCCGGGGGGAGGTAGGCACCCAGTGGCCCGCCGACCTGCACGGCGCGCACCGGCCGTCCGCTGCGGGTGCCCGCGCCGTAGGTCTCGACCAGCTCGCGGAGGGTGACGCCGAACGGCAGCTCGACGATCCCGCCGCGGCGGATGTTGCCGCCGAGCTGGAACACCTGGGTGCCGCGCGATCGGTCCACGCCGAGTGCGGCGTATGCCGCCGCCCCGTCGGCCAGGATCGACGGCACGGCGCACACCGTGAGCATGTTGTTGACCGCGGTGGGGCGTCCGAAGAGGCCGGCGATCGCCGGGATCGGCGGCTTGGCGCGGACCTCGCCGCGCTTGCCCTCGAGGCTCTCGAGCATCGAGGACTCCTCGCCGCAGATGTAGGCGCCGGCACCGACGCGCAGATGCAGGTCGAAGTGCACTCCGCTGCCGAGGATGTCGGCGCCCAGGTAGCCGTTGGTGTACGCCGACTCGATGGCTCGCCGCAGCGCGGCGATCGCGTGGGGATACTCCGAGCGGAGGTAGAGGTAGCCCTCGGTGGCCCCGACGGCGTACCCGGCGATGATCATGCCCTCGATCAGCATGAAGGGATCGCCCTCGGCGAGGATCCGATCCGCGAAGGTGCCGGAGTCGCCCTCGTCGATGTTGCAGCACACGAACTTCTGGTCCGCCTGCTGCTCCAGCACCGTGCGCCACTTGATGCCCGTGGGGAAGCCGGCGCCGCCACGTCCGCGCAGGCCGGACTCGGCGACCTCGTCGACGACCTGCTCCGGAGACAGCGTGAGCGCCCGGGTGAGCCCGACCCAGCCGCCGTGGCTCTGGTAGTCGGTCAGCGAGGCCGGGTCGATCACGCCCACGCGGGCGAAGGTCACGCGCTTCTGGTCGCGTAGCCACGGGTGGTCCGCCACGAGCCCCAGGAACCGCTCCGGGTCCTCGTCCAGGCCGCCGGACAGCAGTCGGTCCACCTCGTCGGGGGCCACGTTGGCGTAGCCGACCCGTCCCCCCTCGGACTCGACCTCCACCAGGGGTTCGGCCCAGAGCAGTCCGCGGGTGCCGTTGCGCACCACCCGCACGTCCTCATGGCCGGCCAGCGCCTCGGCCACCGCGTCCGCACCGACCGAGACGGCGGCCGCGTCGCAGGGAACGAAGACGGTTCTCATCCGCGCCACTCCTCGGTGAGTCGGTCGATGGTCGCGTCGTCGAGACGCCCGTGCAACTGTCCGTCGACCATTCCCGACGGCCCCAGTGCGCAGTTTCCGAGGCAGAAGACCTCGCTCACCTCCACGTCGCCACCGAGCTGGCCGACCCGGGCCTGGGTTCGGTCGAACAGCTCCTGGGCCCCCACGGACTGGCACGCCTCGGCTCGGCACAGTCGGAGCGTGTGCTCGGCCGGTGGAGTGGTGCGGAAGTCGTGATAGAAGGACACGACGCCGTGCACCTCGGCCACGGACAGGTGGAGCACCTCGGCGATGACGGGGTAGTCGCTCCGGTTGAGATGGCCGAGCTCTTCGACGATGTCGTGGAGGACCGGCATCAGCGGGCCGCGGGCCCCGAGATGCTGCTCGGCGACGGCACGCACGAGCGCGGCGCGGTCGGTGGCGGCGGTGGGCATGGCTCCTGGTTCGCGGTCGGTGATGTGACCTAGGTCGCAAGTCTAGTCACGACCTCCGCAATTGTCGGACACGGCACGATTTGTTTGCTGTGTAATGATGTAAGCAACAAAGGAGGCACGCATGTACTCAGCAGAGGAAGGACGCGGCCGACGGGGTGGACGGCGCGGGGGCTGGCAGACCGCTGACCTACCGCCCGCGGACGACGCGGCCGACTGGTTCGCCGGGCGCCTGCCCGAAGACTGGTTCAGCGAGGTCGAGGTCACCGTCGACCGCGAGGAGATCACCGTCGTCGGTGTCCTGCCAGAGGAGGACGTCGAGGGTGCCACGGCCGAGGGGCGGATCGGCCGGTTCCGGTCGGAGACCCGCGAGCGCCGCATCGAGATCGCCCGAGAGGCCGAGGCCCGCTACGCCCGCAAGGTGGCCTGGGGTGCCCGCCTGGGGGAGACCCAGGCGCTGTTCACGCACCTGGCCGTCCCGGTGATGACCCGGCTCCGACAGCCTGAGCGGCAGGTGCTGGACACCCTGGTCGACGCGGGGGTGGCCCGGTCGCGCTCCGACGCGCTGGCCTGGTCGGTGAAGCTGGTGGGGCAGCACGCGGAGGAGTGGCTGGACCAGCTGCGAGCCGCCATGGCCGAGGTCAAGGACCTGCGCGGCCGCGGCCCCGACCTCGGGCCGACATCCTCGTGACAGGTCACTGACAGCCGGGCGGGTCAGGCTCCCCTCACCAGACCAGAGGAGCCCGCCCCATGTCCATCAGCAGTCCCGTCCGGATCCGCCCGCTCGCGAGCGGGGACAGCGAGACCGTCGAGCGGGTCTTCGCTGACTTGTCCCTCGGCTCGGCGTACCTGCGGTTCGGGACCGGCCTGACCCGCCTCCCGCCGCGCATGTCGGCGGCCCTCGCCACTAG
>CAZKEZ010000013.1:0-2931 GCA_964551905.1 uncultured Nocardioides sp.
GCCAGGTCCGGAACGCCGCCGCGCTGACGTCGCAGTAGCACAGGGCGTTGTGGCACCCGAGCTCGTTGCTGACGTGCCAAAGGGCGAGCGCGTCGTGGTCGGCGTACCGCTCGGCCATCCGTCGACAGAGGGCGAGCGCGTGCTCGCGGTACACCGGCGAGCTGGGGCAGAACGCCTGCCGACCGCCCGGCCACAGCCGGCTGCCGTCCGCGAGCTCGGGCAGCATCTCGGGGTGGGCGCGGCTCAGCCACGGGGGCGGCGAGGCGGTGGCCGTGGCCAGGTCGACCCGGATACCCGCGGCATGCAGGCGGTCCAGCACCTGGTCCAGCCACCCGAACTCGAAACGGCCCGGACTCGGCTCCAGCAGCGCCCAGGAGAAGACGCCCACGGTGGCCAGGTTCACCCCGGCCTCGACCATCAGCCGGACGTCCTCCTCGTGCGTCTCGACCGGCCACTGCTCCGGGTTGTAGTCCCCCCCGAAGGCCAGGGCGGGCAGCGCTGTGGGCATGACACACACTGTGGCCACCCTAACCCTCAAGAGTCAACACCCTCCGGCACAAGAATCCGCCGAATCTGTTTAGTTTGGTCCGAATGTCACGCAATTGTGCCTTGACAGCGCCAAGATTCACCCTTAAGGATGCCAGTAGATGTTCGATTCCGTGGTGATTCGCGAAAGGGTGTGCCACCATGACCCGTCACTCCCGGCCGGACCAGCGGCCGTCACTTCTCATCCCTCCCTCCGCGATGGTGACCGCCGCGGCGACCCGCCGGTCGTTCCTGCGCTCCGCGGCACTGGGTGGCCTGCTGATCGGGACGCCCGGGCTGCTGACCGCCTGTGGTGACGACGGCGACAGCGGTGGCGGGGGTGGCGGCGGCTCGGTGAGCTTCGGCGTCAACGAGGCCAAGGACTCCGGGCCCGCCTTCCAGCGCAACGAGGCGATGGGCAATGCCTACGCCGAGAAGTCCGGCAACGAGGTGAAGTTCAACTTCGTGGACCACAACACGTTCCAGGAGAACATCAACACATACCTGCAGGGCTCGCCCGACGACGTGTTCACCTGGTTCGCCGGCTACCGCATGCAGCAGTTCGCAGCCAACGGCCTGCTCGGCGACGTCACCGACCTGTGGCCGATCGACGGGATGAGCGACGCCTTCAAGGAGGCCGCGACGTACGACGGCAAGCAGTACTTCGTGCCCAAGGAGTACTACCCGTGGGCGATGTTCTACCGGAAGTCGATCTTCGAGGAGAACGGCTGGGGTGTGCCGGAGAGCTTCGACGACTTCACCTCGCTGCTCGACGACGTGCAGGGCAAGGGGATGACGCCCATCGCGTTCGGCGACAAGGATGGCTGGCCGGCCATGGGGACCTTCGACATCATCAACATGCGGGTGAACGGATTCGACTTCCACATGAGCCTGATGGCCGGCGAGGAGGAGTGGGACAGCACTGAGGTCAAGAAGGTGTTCGAGACCTGGCGCGACCTGCTGCCCTACCACCAGGAGGACCCGCTGGGCCGCACCTGGCAGGAGGCCGCCACGTCGATGGCCAACGGCGATGCCGCGATGTACCTGCTGGGCACCTTCGTCGGCGACGCCATCCCGGACGTCATCGACGACCTGGACTTCTTCACCTTCCCCGAGCTCGATTCGTCCATCGGCTCTGATGCCCTCGACGCCCCGATCGACGGCTTCTGCCTCGCGGCCTCGGCCCAGAACCCCGACGGCGGCAAGGACATGATGGCGTTCTTCGGCACCGCGGAGGCACAGGACGCGGCGAACGCCGAGGCGGAGGCTCCGATGATCGCGGCCAACGCCAACGCGAGCACCGACGCCTACTCCGAGCTGCAGATCAAGTCGAAGGAGGTCGTGGACAGCGCCGCGCACATCGCGCAGTTCCTGGACCGCGACACCAACACCGACTTCGCGTCCACGGTGATGATCCCGTCGCTCCAGGCGTTCTTGAAGAATCCCGACGACATCGACGGCCTCACGGCCAGCATCCAGGAGCAGAAGGCCTCCATCTTCTGAGGAAGGTGGCTGAAGCTATGGGCTGTCGACACCCGAGCGGGGAGCGCCGATGAGCACGATTCACGAGACGAGTACGACGAGTCGCGCCACCTCGGCCTCCCCGCCACGGCAGCAGCGCCGCCGCATGCGGACCGGCGACCGCATCGTCGTCGTACTGATGGTGGCCATCCCCGCACTGCTGGTGCTGTGGCTGGTGTGGCTGCCGGCACTCGGGTCGGTGGTCCTGTCGTTCGGGCGATGGAACGGCATCGGCGGGCTCGAGCAGATCGAGTGGGTCGGCTGGCAGAACTACTCGGACGTCGCGACCATCTATCCCCCGTTCTGGCCGGGGATCCGGCACAACCTGATCTGGCTGGGCTTCCTGTTCGTCTTCCCGACGGTGCTGGGGATCCTGCTGGCGGTGGTACTCGATCGCGAGATGCGCGGCAGCCGCTTCTACCAGACCGCGTTCTACCTGCCGGTGATCTTGTCGCTGGCCCTGATCGGCTTCATCTGGCAGCTCTTCTACTCCCGGGACCAGGGTCTGCTCAACAACGTGTTCGGCACGCAGATCGACTGGTACGGCGACCCGGACATCAACCTCTGGGCGGTGCTGGTGGCGACCGCGTGGCGGCACACCGGCTACATCATGCTGCTCTACCTGGCGGGGCTGAAGAGCGTTGACTACAGCCTGCGCGAGGCGGCGGCGGTCGACGGGGCCAACGAGGTGCAGACCTTCTTCCGGGTCGTGCTCCCCGTGATGCGCCCGATCAACATGATCGTGCTGGTGATCGTGGTCATCGAGTCGCTGCGCGCCTTCGACCTGGTGTGGGTGATCAACAAGGGTCGCAACGGCCTCGAGATCATCGCCGCGCTGGTCAGCCAGAACGTCATCGGCGAGGCCACCCGCTACGGCTTCGGCTC
>CAZKEZ010000013.1:3031-44091 GCA_964551905.1 uncultured Nocardioides sp.
CTGTCGTTCGGCGGCTGGACGTTCGACAACTACCAGGAGGCGTGGGAGCGCGGACAGTTCGGCGTGCACTTCGTCAACTCGCTGCTGATCACCGTGCCGGCCGTGGCGCTCACCCTGCTGCTGGCCTCCACCGTTGGCTTCGTGCTGTCGCGGTTCAGCTTCCGCTTCAACCTCGTGATGCTCGGGTTCTTCCTGGCCGCCAACCTGCTCCCGCCGCAGGCGCTGCTGATCCCGGTGTTCCGGATGTTCCGCGAGATCCCGCTGCCGACGTTCATGAACGACGCCGGCACCATGCTGAACAGCTTCTGGGCGCTGATCCTGGTCAACGTCGCCTTCCAGCTCGGGTTCTGCGCCTTCGTTCTCAGCAACTACATGAAGACCATCCCGCACGAGATCTACGAGTCGGCCGAGATGGACGGCGCCAGCGTGTGGCGCCAGTACTGGCAGCTCACGATGCCACTGGTCCGCCCCGCGCTGGCGGCGCTGGCGGTGCTCGAGGTCACCTGGATCTACAACGAGTTCTTCTGGGCGACCGTGCTGATCTCGCGCGGCGACAAGTACCCGATCACCAGCGCACTCAACAACCTGCGCGGCCAGTTCTTCAGCGACACCAACCTGGTGGCCGCCGGCTCGGTCATGGTGGCCCTCCCGGTGCTGATCGTGTTCTTCGTGCTCCAGAAGCAGTTCGTCTCCGGGCTGACCCTGGGCGCCACCAAGGGCTGACCCAGGGCCCGCCCCCCGCAGGCCGACTGCCGCCACAGGGCGCCGCCCCGCGCAGGCTGACTGCCGCGGGGTTGCAGTCGCCGGAGAGCCCGATTTCGGGCTCTCCGGCGACGCTAACCCCGCGGTAGTCGGGAAACCCGGGAGGCGCAGTCGGGAATCAGGTGAGGGTGAGGGTGGCGCCGTCGGGGGCGACGTCCACCGCCACCGCGCCACCGTCGAGCACATCCCCGGCAATGAGGAGCTTGGCGAGCGGGTCGCCGATGGCGGTCTGGATGAGCCGGCGGAGCGGGCGGGCGCCGTACGCCGGGTCGAAGCCCTTGTCGGCGAGCCAGGCCCGGGCGCCCTCCGTCACCGACACCGTGACGCGCCGGGCGGCGAGCCGCTTCTCCAACAGCGCCAGCTGCAGGTCGACGATCTGGGCCAGGTCCTCACGACTGAGCGCGTCGAAGACCACGACCTCGTCCAGTCGGTTGAGGAACTCGGGCTTGAACGCCTGCCGGACCACCGCCATCACCGACTCGCGTTTGGCGTCGGCGTCCAGGGTCGGGTCGACGAGGTACGTCGAGCCGAGGTTGCTGGTCAGGATCAGCAGCGTGTTGCGGAAGTCCACGGTGCGGCCCTGGCCGTCGGTCAGCCGGCCGTCGTCGAGCACCTGGAGCAGGATGTCGAAGACCTCGGGGTGCGCCTTCTCCACCTCGTCGAGGAGTACGACGGAGTACGGGCGCCGCCGGACCGCCTCGGTCAGTTGGCCGCCCTCGTCGTACCCGACATAGCCGGGCGGGGCGCCGACGAGCCGGGACACCGAGTGCTTCTCGGAGTACTCCGACATGTCGATGCGCACGATGGCCCGCTCGTCGTCGAACAGGAAGTCCGCGAGCGACTTGGCCAGTTCGGTCTTGCCGGTGCCGGTGGGACCGAGGAACAGGAACGACCCGGTCGGCCGGTTCGGGTCGGCGATGCCGGCCCGGGAGCGGCGCACGGCGTCGCTGACCGCGTTGACCGCGGAGCGCTGCCCGATCAGCCGCTCGCCGATGACCTCCTCCATCCGCAGCAGCTTGGCGGTCTCGCCCTCGAGCATCCGGCCGGTGGGGATGCCGGTCCAGGCCTCGACGACCTCGGCCACCTGCTCGGCGCCGACCTCCTCGCTCACCAGCGGCTCCAGCTCGGAGCGCTCGGCGGCCACGGCGGCCTCGATCTTGCGCTCGAGCTCGGGGATCGAGCCGTAGAGGATCTTGCTGGCGGCCTCGAGGTTGCCCTCGCGGGCGTGCCGGTCGGCCTCGACCTTCAGCTGGTCCAGGGCCCGGCGCAGCTCGCCCTCGCCCTCGAGGGTGGCCTTCTCGTTCTCCCACCGGGACTCCAGCGCCCGCAGCGTCTCCTCCTGGTCGGCCAGGTCCTGGCGCAGCTTCTCCAGCCGCTCCTTCGACGCCTCGTCGCTCTCCCGCTGGAGCGCGAACTCCTCCATCTTGAGCCGGTCGACCTGGCGCCGGAGCCGGTCGATCTCCTCGGGCGAGGACTCGATCTCCATCCGCAGCCGCGACGCCGCCTCGTCGACCAGGTCGATGGCCTTGTCGGGCAGCTGCCGGCCGGTGATGTAGCGGTCCGAGAGAGTCGCGGCCGCCACCAGCGCGGCGTCGGTGATCCGGACGCCGTGGTGCGCCTCGTACTTCTCCTGGATCCCGCGCAGGATCTGGATCGAGTCCTCCACGCTCGGCTCGCCGACGAAGATCTGCTGGAACCGGCGCTCCAGCGCGGGGTCCTTCTCGATCCGCTCGCGGTACTCGTCCAGCGTGGTGGCGCCGATCATGTGCAGCTCGCCGCGCGCCAGCATCGGCTTGAGCATGTTGCCGGCGTCCATCGAGGAGTCGCCCCCGGCGCCCGCACCGACCACGGTGTGCAGCTCGTCGATGAAGGTGATGATCTGGCCCCCGGAGTCCTTGATCTCCTCGAGCACGGCCTTGAGCCGCTCCTCGAACTCCCCGCGGTACTTCGCGCCCGCGACCATCGCGGCCAGGTCCAGGCTGAGCACCCGGCGCCCCTTGAGGGAGTCGGGCACGTCGCCGGCGACGACCCGCTGGGCTAGCCCCTCGACGACGGCGGTCTTGCCGACGCCGGGCTCGCCGATGAGGACGGGGTTGTTCTTGGTACGCCGGCTCAGCACCTGCACGACCCGTCGGATCTCGGTGTCGCGACCGATGACCGGGTCGAGCTTGCCGTCCTCGGCGGCTTTGGTGAGGTCCACGGAGTACTTCTCGAGCGCCTCGTAGCTGTCCTCGGCCTCCGGGCTGGTGACCCGCCGGTTCCCGCGTACGGCGGTCAACCCCTCGCGCAGCCCGTCGGCGGTGAGCCCGGCCTCCTGGAGCAGCGTCCGGGCCGACGACTCCACGGTCGCACAGGCGATCAGCAGGTGCTCGGTGGCGACGTACTCGTCCTTCATCGACGAGGCCAGGTCCAGGGCGCTGGCCAGCGTTCGGGTGAGGGCGGGCGAGGCGCCGGGCTGCTGCACGGTGCTGCCGGTCGCCGAGGGCAGCGCGTTCATCGCTGCCTCGGCCCGGGCAGTCAGCGTGGCGGGGTCGACACCCGCCTTGCCGACCAGCGAGCGCGCGGTGCCGTCCTGCTGGCGCAGCAGCGCCACGAGCAGGTGGATCGGCTCGGTCGCGGAGTTGCCGGCGGTGGTCGCGGACACCTGAGCGGCCTCGATCACCTCGCGGCTGCGGGTCGTGAACTTCTCGGCTCCGAACTGGCTCAACGTCTCCTCTTTCTCCCTGCTCAGGTCCTCAGGCCCCACTCTGGTCCCACCAGAATGAACACGCCAGAAGTTGAGTCCATTCCACTCAACTCTGGGAACTTCGTCCGGACGTCGGATGCCCCACATCTGCTGGCGGCGACCCAGCGCGGCTGGCTAGCCTCGGAGTAGGCCGAGGTGCCGGTCCGGGGACCCGGCCGGGAGGCGTCCATGAGCGCTCTGGTCACCCAGGTCATCGACCGGTACGCCGCGGACCGGACCCGGCTGCTCGACATGCTGTGGGCGGTCCAGGACGAGCGTGGCTGGCTGCCCGAGGACGACCTCCGGGCGCTGGCCGACGGCCTCGGCACCACCCTCGGAGACGTCCGCGAGACGGCCTCCTTCTACCACCTGTTCCACCTCGGTCCGGCGGGGCGGGTCACCATCCACCTCGCCGACACCGTGGTGGCCCGGATGAACGGGTACGACGACGTCCGCGCGGCCCTCGAGCGCGCTACCGGCGCCCGGGTCGGCACCGTCGACCCGACCGGCACCTTCGGCCTGTTCACGACCCCGTGCATCGGGCTCAGCGACCAGGAGCCGGCGATGCTCGTCGGCGACGTCGTGTTCACCCGGCTCACCCCCGACCGGGTGGCCGAGGTGGTCACCGCCATCCGGGCCGGGCGCACCCCCGCCGAGCTCGCCAACCCCCGCGGGCTGCCCACCGACACGGTGGAGTACGTCGACGCGCTGGTCGAGTCCCATGTGCAGACGAGCGGGCCGGTGTTCTTCCGCGAGCACCTGCCGTTCACCGAGCTGATCCGGTCGGTGCTGCGGATGACCCCGCAGGAGATCGTCGAGCTGGTGACCAGCTCGGACCTGCGTGGCCGCGGCGGCGCGGGCTTCGCCACCGGCCTGAAGTGGCGGCTGGCCGCGACCGCGCAGGGCGAGCGCAAGCACGTGGTGTGCAACGCGGACGAGGGCGAGCCGGGCACCTTCAAGGACCGGGTGCTGCTCACCCGTCAGCCCGAGCTGGTGCTGGCCGGCATGGTGCTGGCGGCGTACGCCGTCGGCGCCGACAACGGCATCATCTACCTGCGCGCGGAGTACCCCTACCTCGTCGACTTCCTGGAGCACCAGCTCCAGGACTTCCGGGACGCCGGGATGCTCGGCCGCGGGATCGGTGGCCGCGAGGGCTTCGACTTCGACATCCGGATCCAGCGCGGCGCGGGCGCCTACGTCTGCGGGGAGGAGTCGGCGCTCATCGAGTCCTGCGAGGGCAAGCGCGGCACGCCGCGGCTCAAGCCGCCGTTCCCCGCCGCGGTGGGCTACCTCGGCCAGCCGACCGTCATCGACAACGTCGAGAGCTTCGCTGCGGTCACCCGGCTGCTGGAGAAGGGACCGGTGTGGTTCAACGGCCTCGGCACCCTCGACTCCGCCGGCACCCGCCTGATCAGCGCAGCCGGGGACTGCGCCCACCCCGGCATCTACGAGATCGAGTGGGGCACCACCCTCGGCGAGGTGCTGCGACTCGTCGGCGGCACCGGAGCGAAGGCGGTCCAGGTGGGCGGCCCCTCGGGCGAGTGCGTCTCCGCCGTCGCCGACGCCCAGCGCCGGATCGCGTTCGAGGACCTGGGGTGCAACGGCGCGTTCACGGTGTACGGCGCCGAGCGCGACCTGCTCGGCATCGTCCGCCACCACCTGCAGTTCTTCGTCGACGAGTCCTGTGGGATCTGCGTGCCGTGCCGGGCCGGCAACACCGCGCTGCTCGACCTGGTGGACCGGGTGCGCGCCGGCCGCGCCGACGCCGCGGACCTCGACCGCCTCCGGGACTGGGGCGAGCTGGTCCGCCGTACCAGCCGCTGCGGACTCGGCGGCACCTCGCCCAAGCCGGCGCTGACCACCCTGGATCGGTTCCCCGAGATCTACCGCGAGCGGCTGGCCGAGCCGGGTGTGCTCCGCGCGGCGTTCGACCGCGACGCCGCGGTCGAGGGATTCGCCGCCCTGGTCGATGGGCTGGAGGCCGCCGAGCTGGAGGAGGTGCGCACGCCATGACCGTCCGGTTCACCATCGACGGACTCACCGTCACCGCCCCCGAGGGCCAGAGCGTGGTGGAGGCGGCCGCCGAGCACGGCGTCTACGTCCCCACGCTGTGCTTCAACCCCGAGCGCGACCCGCTCGGCACCTGCCGGGTGTGCGCGGTGCGGCTGGACGGCAACGTGGTCGCCGGCTGCACCGTCCCGGTCCGCGACGGGATCGAGGTGGAGATCGACGACCCCGAGCTGGACCGGCTGCGCCGCGAGGTGGTCGAGCTGCTCTTCGCCGAAGGCGTCCACAACTGCCCCAGCTGCGAGAAGAGCGGTCGCTGCCACCTCCAGTCGGTGGCCTACGAGGTGGGCATGACGGCCTCGGAGTTCCCCTACCGGTACCCGCGCCGCGAGGTCGAGCACCGGCCTCGCCTGCTGTGGCTCGAGCGGGACCGCTGCATCCTGTGCCACCGGTGCGTGGAGCACATCCACGACACCGCCACCGGCCGCCCGATCTTCTCGCTGTCCGGCCGCGGCGCGGAGGCCCGGATCGAGGTCGACGTCGAGCTCGCCGACGCCATGACCCCGCAGGAGGTCGACCGCGCGGTGTGGGTGTGCCCCGTCGGCGCGATCCTGCACAAGGGCGTGGGGTACGACGAGCCGATCGGCGAGCGTCACTACGACCGGGTGCCGCTGCGCGAGCGGGTGCTGGCGGAGGGGCTTCCGGTGGAGCGGCCACCGAAGGAGGTCGGCGGACCGTGAACCAGGAACGTCTGCTCTCCCACGAGCTGCCCGCCACCCCGGCGCCGGCCGAGACGGTCGCGAGCCGGGAGGGCAAGATCCGAATCTCGACGATCTCCCTGTGCGGCTGCTGGGGGTGCACGCTCTCGATCCTCGACCTGGACGAGCGGATCGTCCCGCTGCTGGACCGGATCACCATCGTCCGGTCGTCGCTGACGGACCTGAAGCGGATCACCGGTCGGTGCGCGGTCGGCTTCGTAGAGGGCGGCGTGGCCAACGAGGAGAACATCGAGACCCTCGAGCACTTCCGCGAGCACTGCGACGTGCTGATCTCGGTCGGGGCCTGCGCGAACTGGGGCGGCGTGCCGGCGCTGCGCAACCCGATCGGGCTCGGCCCCTGCCTTGCCGAGGCGTACCTCGACTCCCCCACCGCCGTGCCGGGCGACCGGCCGACCATCCCGCTGCACCCGGAGATCCCGCGCCTGACCGACCGGGTCCACCCCTGCCACGAGGTCGTCCCCATGGACTACTTCCTCCCCGGGTGCCCGCCGGACGGGGACGCGGTGTTCGCCGTACTCAACGACCTCGCGCACGGCCGGCCGGTCGACCTGCCGCGCTCCCTGACCCACTTCGACTAGCACCCAGAGCCCGCACCGACAGGAGATCCGCCCCCATGAGCAGGAAGCTCGTCATCGACCCGGTCACCCGGATCGAGGGACACGGCAAGGTCGTCATCAATCTCGACGACCAGGACCGGGTCGCCGACGCGCGTCTGCACGTGGTGGAGTTCCGCGGGTACGAGCGCTTCGTGCAGGGTCATCCGTTCTGGGAGGCTCCGGTACTGCTGCAGCGGATCTGTGGCATCTGCTTCGTCAGCCACCACCTGGCCGGGGCGAAGGTGCTCGACGACATGGTCGGGATCGGGCCCCCCGGTCTGGGCACCCCCGGTCTGACGCTGACCCCGACCGCCGAGAAGATCCGGCGGCTCGGGCACTACGCCCAGATGCTGCAGTCCCACGCGACGGCGTACTTCTATCTCGTCGTCCCGGAGATGATGTTCGGGATGGACGCCGCGCCCGAGCAGCGCAACCTGCTCGGACTGCTCGAGGCGGACCCGGCGCTGGTGACCCGCGTGGTCCAGCTGCGCAAGTGGGGCCAGGAGCTGCTGCGGACGATCTTCGGCAAGCGGATGCACGGGGTCAGCGCGGTGCCCGGCGGCGTCCAGAAGCCCCTCACCGCCGCGGAGCGCGACCGTTTCGTGCACGGCGACGACGAGATCATCTCGCTGGCGACGGTGCTGGAGTACGCCCAGGACGGACTCCACCTGTTCCGCTCCTTCCACGCCCAACACCGCGCCGAGGTCGACGGCTTCGCGGTCGTGCCGGCACTCGACATGTCGCTGGTGGGGCCGGACGGGAACGTCGACTACTACGACGGGCGGATCCGGGTGGTCGGTCCGAACCGGGAGGTCGTGGAGGAGTTCGACTACCACGACTACCTCGACCACTTCTCCGAGGCGGTCGAGCAGTGGAGCTACCTGAAGTTCCCGTTCCTATCCCGGCTCGGACGTGAGGACGGCACGGTGCGGGTCGGCTGCCTGGCCCGGATGAACGTCACCCACACCCTGCCCACGCCCCTGGCGGCGGCGGCCCTCGACGAGCTCCACGACTACACCGACGGCCGCGCCAACGCGATGACGCTGCACTCCAACTGGGCCCGGGCCATCGAGATCCTGCATGCCGCCGAGCTCATCGCCGAGCTGCTCGACGACCCGGACCTGCTTGGCTCCGAGGTGGTGCCGGCCGGGCTGGTGGTCGCACCCGGCGAGGGAGCCTGGACCGGGGAAGGGGTCGGCGTCGTCGAGGCCCCGCGCGGCACGCTGCTGCACCACTACCGCGCCGACCCCGAGGGCGCGATCACCTTCGCCAACCTGATCGTGGCGACCACCCAGAACAACGGCGTCCTCAACCGCACCGTGCGCGCGGTCGCCGAGGAGCGGCTGGCCGGTCAGGTGGAGATCACCGAGGGGATGATGAACGCGGTGGAGGTCGGCATCCGCGCCTACGACCCGTGCCTGAGCTGCGCGACCCACGCGCTCGGACAGATGCCGCTGGTCGTCTCGGTGTACGACGCCCGCGGCGACCTGGTGGCGGAGAAGGTGCGCTGATGCGTCCGCTGATCGAGGAGTACGTCGCGCCGGGTGGCCTGGTGGTCGGCATCGGCAACGTGGGCCGTCAGGACGACGGGCTGGGCTGGGCGCTCGTCGACGCCCTCGAGGCGAGCGGCCACCCGGGGGAGCTGGTCCGCGCCTACCAGCTGCAGCTGGAGGACGCCGACCTGGTCAGCCGCTTCGCACGGGTGCTGTTCGTCGACTCGACCAAGGATCCCGAGGTGGCGACGTACTCCCTCACTCGACCGACCCCCCGCCTCGAGGTGGCCTTCACCTCCCACGCCCTCACCGTCCCCACCGTCCTGGAGACCTGCCGGCACTGCTTCGGGCGGCTGCCCGAGGTCCGGCTGCTGGCGATCCGGGGCTACTCGTTCGAGCTGGTCGAGGGGCTCACGCGCGACGCCGCTGCGAACCTGGCGGCCGCCGGTGCGGCCCTCGGCCTGCCCGCTTCCTCGCTCCCTTCCATCCACCAGCTCACCGAGGATCACGCATGACCACCGACCGCGACACCGCAGACCAGTTCCGCACCCTCCTGGAGCAGTCCCCCCTCGGGCACCATCTCGGCACGACCGGGAGCGAGGTGCTGGCGGGGTACGCCGGCGCCGAGCGCACCCTCGCCGACGGGGAGTTCCTGTTCCACCGCGGCGACCCACCCCAGCCGTGCTGCCTGGTCAGCCGGGGCAGGCTGGGCGTCGTCCGGGAGGAGACCCGGCATCGCTCCGAGGTGGTGGTGCACGTCCTCAAGACGGGTGACCTGGTCGGCGAGCTGAGCTTCATCGACGGCACCGACCAGACCGACTCGGTCCGGGCGCTCGGGCCGGCGGCCGTGGTGCCGTTCGCCCTCGACAGCCTCGACCCGCTGATCGAGGAGCACCCGCGAGTGGGCTACGACTTCCTGCGCGCCGTGATCCGCCGCGCCCACCACATCGCCGCCTCGCTGCGACACCAGCAGGAGGAGCTGGCCGACTACGTGTCCCGGGGCGGCAAGCGCCGCTAGCCCGCCGCTAGCCCTCCGCTAGCCCCGTCTCTCCGTTGGAGTCGCCAGCCGGGTCGCCGAAGCTGCGCGGTTTGGGTCCAAACGGCATAGATCTCGGCTCCGGCGGTGTCGTTTCGGTCCAATCGATGGCGATCACGGGGGCCGCGTCGGAAGGGTCAGCGTTTGGGTCGAAACAACATCGATTTCGCCGATTTCTATGTCGTTTCGGGCCAATCGATGGGGTCGGGAACCCCCTCTTCAGGAAACCGACGCTGGATCAGAGGTTGCGGCGCCAGACGACCACGGCCTGGCTACCCAGCGGGTCACGGAGGGCGGGCAGGCGGGACTCGCCGGACCCGGACGCGCGCCGGGCGGCGAGCGCCAGCCGCAGCGCCTCGCGGGTGGCCTCGAGCTCGGCGAGCACTTCCTCCTGCCGCAGCCGGAGCGCCGCTACCTGGTTCTCGAGCTCCAGGATCCGGCGTACCCCTTCGATCCCGATCCCCAGCGCGGTGAGGTCGGCGATCTCGCGGAGCAGCTCGATGTCCTGGTGGGAGTACCGCCGTCCGCCGCCGACGGTCCGGCCCGGGGTGATCAGCCCCAGCCGCTCGTACGAGCGCAGGGTCTGGGGGTGCAGACCGGTCAGCTCGGCGGCGACGCTGATGACGTAGACGGCGGCCTCGGGGGCCGGCTCGGGGATCCGACTCACGACGCCCCCTCGAACAGGTTGTTGCGCAGCGGCTTGGCCGAGGTCGCGGACCGATAGGCCTCGACCGCCTCCCGGGCGGCCGGCTCCAGGGTGGCGGGCACCTGCACGTCGACGGTCGCGAGCAGGTCGCCGCGGGTGCCGTCGGCGCGCGGCGCCCCCTTGCCGCGGACCCGGAACGTGCGCCCGTTCGGAGTCCCGGCCGGCACCTTCAACGTGACCGGCGCACCGCCGAGCGTGGGGATCCTGACCTCGGCGCCGAGGGCGGCCTCGTCGAAGGAGACGGGTACGTCGAGCGTCAGGTTGTCGCCCTTCCGTCCGAACAGCCGGTGCGGGGTCACCTTGACGGTCACGAACAGGTCGCCGGGCGGCCCGCCGTTCTCCCCGGCGCCGCCCTTCCCGCGCAGCCGGATCCGCTGGCCGTCCTTCACCCCCGCGGGGATGCGGGCCTGGATCGACCGGGACGAGAGCCCGCGGCCGCTGCCGTGGCAGGTGGGGCACGGCTCGTCGTACACGAGCTGTCGGCCCCCACAGGCAGGGCAGGTCTCGTTCATCGAGAAGGCACCGCCCACCGAGGAGACCACGAAGCCGGCGCCCTCACAGTTCTCACAGACGCGCGGCTTGGTGCCGGGCTTGCCGCCGCTGCCCTTGCAGTCCGGGCAGGCCGTGTCGGAGGTGAGTCGCAGCGAGATGGTGACGCCGTCGATGGCGTCGGTGAACCCGATCGTCGCCGAGGTCTCCACGTCGGCGCCCTTGCGGGGACGCGGCTGCTGGGCTCGGCCCCGGCCGCCGAACAGGTCACCGAACATGTCGCCGAACCCGCCACCGCCGGAGGCCCGGTCCCGCAGCAGGTCGTTGATGTCGAACCCGGCACCGCCGCCGCCGAATCCACCGGGGAACCCACCGGAGGCGTAGGCCGCGCGCAGCTCGTCGTACTTCTTGCGCTTGTCGGCGTCCCCGATGACGTCGTAGGCCTCGGCGACGGCCTTGAACTTCTCGTGCTTCTTGTCGTCGCCGGGGTTGGAGTCGGGGTGGTTGGCGCGGGCGAGCTTGCGGTAGGCCTTCTTGATCTGGTCCGCGCTAGCGTCCTTGGCGACCCCCAGCTCGGCATAGAAGTCCTTGGTGGCCCAGTCGGTGCGGACGCCGTCAGTGCCGCTCATTCCCGCACCTCCTCATCCTCACTCGTGCGGCTCGTCCACACTCGATGCCGTCGGCCGTGACGGCGGGTCGACCACGAGCACCTGGGCCGCGCGGACCACACGGTCCCCCATCCGGTAACCGGCGCGGACCACCGTCTGGCAGGTCGTCACCGCCACGTCGGGATCCTCCCCCACATGGGACAGCGCGTCGTGCAGCGTCGGGTCGAACGGGTCGCCCGGCGCGCCGTACTTGATCAGCCCGACACCGGCCACCGCGCGCTCCAGCTGCTCGGCCACGGCCCGCAGGCCCTCCTCGAGCGGCCCGTGCTCGCGGGCCCGGTCGATCGCGTCGACGACCTCGGTGACCGGGGCCAGGGCAGAGTACGTCGCGTTCTCCCGGATCAGCTCCCGGTCACGGTCGACGCGCCGCTTGTAGTTGAGGTACTCCGCCTGGAGTCGCTGGAGATCCGAGGTCAGCGCGGCCACGTCCTGCTGGGCCTTTGCCGCGTCGGCCTGGGCCCGGGCAAGGTCGTCGGTGAGCTCGACCTCGGTGTCGTCGCCCACCTCGCCGGCGACGTCGCCGAAGCCCGCGGGCTGGTTTCGAGACGGGCGCGGGGCGCCCTCCTCAACCAGCGAATCTCCGGCGCCCTCCTCAACCAGCGGATCTCCGGCGCCCTCCTCAACCAGCGGGTCCTCCGGTGTCGATGGCTGTTCGGTCACTTCGCCTCGTCCTCATCGGCGCCCTCGACCGGCTCGTCGACGATCTCCGCGTCGACGACGTCGTCGTCGGTCTCACCGGTGGAGCCGGTGGTCCCGCCGGCGGCGGCCTGCTCGGCCTCGGCGGCGGCGTACATCGCGGCGCCCATCTTCTGCGAGGACTCGCCGAGCTTGGTGATCCCGGCGCGGAGCTCGTCGCCCGACGCCTCGGCGTTCTCCAGGCTCGCCTTCAGCGCGTCGACGTCGGCCTGCACCTCTGTCTTCACGTCCTCGGGGATCTTCTCGCCGTTGTCGGCCAGGAACTTCTCGGTCGTGTAGACGAGCTGGTCGGCCTGGTTGCGGGTCTCGACCGTCTCGCGCCGGGCGGCGTCCTCGGCGGCGTACTCCTCCGCCTCCTTCACCATCCGGTCGATCTCGTCCTTGCCGAGCGCCGAGCCGCCGGAGATCGTCATCGACTGCTCCCGCCCGGAGGCGTGGTCCTTGGCCGAGACGTGGACGATCCCGTTGGCGTCGATGTCGAAGGTGACCTCGATCTTCGGGATGCCGCGCGGTGCCGGGGGCAGCCCGGTGAGCTCGAAATTGCCCAGCGGCTGGTTCTGCGCCCACATCGGCCGCTCGCCCTGCGCCACCTTGATCTCCACCGACGGCTGGTTGTCGTCGGCGGTGGTGAAGATCTCCGACCGCTTCGTGGGGATCGTGGTGTTGCGCTCGATGAGCATGGTCATCACGCCGCCCTTGGTCTCGATGCCCAGGCTGAGCGGGGTCACGTCGAGCAGCAGCACGTCCTTGACCTCGCCCTTGAGGACACCGGCTTGGAGCGCGGCGCCGATGGCGACGACCTCGTCGGGGTTGACGCCCTTGTTGGGCTCCTTGCCGCCGAGCAGCTCCTTGACCAGCTCGGTGACGGCCGGCATCCGGGTGGAGCCGCCGACCAGGACGACGTGGTCGATGTCCTTGAT
Source organism: uncultured Nocardioides sp. (assembly GCA_964551905.1). Classification (GTDB taxonomy): domain Bacteria; phylum Actinomycetota; class Actinomycetes; order Propionibacteriales; family Nocardioidaceae; genus Nocardioides. The sequence goes on from CAZKEZ010000013.1 coordinate 15,909, forward strand.
CGCGACACCGCCGTCCTTGAGGACGGACTCGAAGGGCTTCTTGGTCCGGTCGAGCAGGTCGGAGGTCAGCTTCTGGAACTCCGAGCGCGTGAGCTTCTCCTCGAAGTGCAGCGGGCCGGACTCGCCGTGGGTGATGTAGGGCAGGTGGACCTGGGTCTCGCTCGAGCTGGACAGCTCGATCTTCGCCTTCTCGGCGGCCTCGGTGAGCCGCTGCCGGGCGATCTTGTCGGCGCCGAGGTCCACGGCGTTGTTGTCCTTGAACTTCTTGATCATCCACTCGACGATCCGGGCGTCCCAGTCGTCACCACCGAGGTGGTTGTCGCCGGAGGTCGCCTTGACCTCCACGACGCCCTCGCCGATCTCCAGCAGCGACACGTCGAACGTGCCACCGCCGAGGTCGAACACCAGGATCGTCTGGTCGTCGCCCTTGTCCAGCCCGTAGGCCAGCGCGGCGGCGGTCGGCTCGTTGACGATCCGGGACACGTTGAGCCCGGCGATCTCGCCGGCCTCCTTGGTGGCCTGGCGCTGCGCGTCGGAGAAGTACGCCGGCACGGTGATCACCGCGTCGGTGACGGTCTCCCCGAGGTAGGCCTCGGCGTCCCGCTTGAGCTTCTGCAGCACGAACGCGCTGATCTGCTGCGGGGTGAAGGTCTTGTCGTCGATCTTGACGCTCCAGTCGGTGCCCATGTGGCGCTTGACGGAGCGGATGGTGCGGTCGACGTTGGTGACGGCCTGCCGCTTGGCGACCTCACCGACGAGGACCTCACCGGACTTCGCGAACGCCACCACCGACGGCGTGGTGCGTGCACCCTCCGCGTTGGCGATGACGGTGGGCTCGCCACCTTCGAGGACGGAGACGACGGAGTTCGTCGTCCCGAGGTCGATGCCGACCGCTCGTACCATGTGTCCGGTCCTTCTCTCTGTGTGCTTCGGTTCAGCTCGTCTGTAGTTGAGTCATTCGCACTCAACTCTATTCAGGGGGTCAAACGCAACTCGGACCGGGGTTGTTCCCGCTCGGCGACGCGCGACTACCCTGATCCGGTGAGCGACTCGAGCGGCACCAGCGGCACCGGCGTCGAGGGCCCGGCCGACGGCCGGGAAGGCGACGACCTGCCCGACCAGATGCGGGTACGACGTGAGAAGCGGGCCCGGCTGCTCGAGTCCGGGATCCCGCCGTACCCGATCACCGTGGACCGCACCCACACCCTGACGCAGGTGCGCGACCAGTGGGGGCACCTCGAGTCCGGCGCGGAGACCCAGGACGTGGTGGCCGTCGCCGGCCGGGTGATGTTCGTGCGCAACACCGGCAAGCTGTGCTTCGCAACCCTCCAGGAGGGCGACGGCACCCGGCTCCAGGTGATGCTGAGCCTGGCCGAGGTGGGCGAGGCGGCCCTGGAGGACTGGAAGCACCTGGTCGACCTCGGCGACCACGTCGCAGTCCGCGGGCGGGTGATCTGCTCGCGACGCGGCGAGCTGTCGGTCCTGGCCAGCGAGTGGTCGATGGCCTCGAAGGCGCTCCGCCCGCTGCCGGTGCTGCACAAGGAGCTGTCGGAGGAGGCTCGGGTCCGGCAGCGGTACGCCGACCTCATCGTGCGCCCGGAGGCCCGGGAGATGGTGCGCACTCGGGCGGCGATCGTCCGCGCGATCCGCTCGGTGCTCGAGGCGGAAGGCTTCCTGGAGATCGAGACGCCGGTGCTGCAGCTCATCCACGGCGGCGCCCGGGCCCGGCCGTTCCGCACCCACATGAACGCCTTCGACCAGCAGATGACGCTGCGCATCGCGCTGGAGCTGAACCTCAAGAAGGCAGTGGTCGGCGGGGTGGAGCGGGTCTTCGAGATCGGTCGGATCTTCCGCAACGAGGGCTCGGACTCCACCCACAGCCCGGAGTTCACGATGCTGGAGGCCTACGAGGCGTACGGCGACCAGTCCACCATCGCCGACCTGACCCAGCGGATGATCCTCGCCGCCGCCGACGCCCTGGGCAGCCGGGTGATCGCCACCCCCGGGGGCGAGGTGGACCTGAACGGGGAGTGGCCGTGGCTGCCCGTCTACGAGGGGGTCAGCCGGGTGGTCGGAGAGACCATCACCCCCGACACCGACATCGCGACCGTGCGCGCGGTGATGGACCGCCACGAGCTGGAGTACGAGCCCGGCTGGGACGCCGAGAAGCTGGTCCTCGAGCTGCTCAGCGAGCTGGTCGAGCCCACGCTGCTCCAGCCGACGTTCGTGTGCGACTACCCGCCGTCGGCGCAGCCGCTGGCCCGCAAGCACCGCGATGATCCGCGGCTCATAGAGGCCTGGGACCTGATCATCGGCGGAGTCGAGCGGGCCACCGGGTTCAGCGAGCTGATCGACCCGATCGTGCAGCGGGACGTGCTCACCGAGCAGTCCCGGCTGGCCGCCGCAGGCGACGTCGAGGCGATGCAGCTCGACGAGGACTTCCTGCGGGCCCTGGAGTACGGCGCCCCGCCGATGGGCGGGATGGGCATGGGGATCGACCGGCTGGTGATGCTCTTCACCGGCGCCGGGATCCGAGAGACCATCCTCTTCCCCCACCTGAAGCCCGAGGCGCACCGCTGACCGCCCGCTCGTCGGGGTGCGGCGGGAGCGGGTCGAAGGCCACGCTGCTGCCGTCCGGGCCCACCCAGACCCGGTTGACGACCACCGCGGAGTCCGCGACCCACACCGGCACCGGCCGGCCCTGTGGCGTCGCCACGGTCTCGGCGATGCGGCGCAGCGCGGCGCGGTAGCGCTCCGCCGGGCTCGCCCCCTCCGCGCGCACGCCCTCGACGTACACGTCGGCTCCCCGCAGCTCGACCCGCACCCACGCCGGCGCGCGCTCGTCCATGAGCACGTCCCTTCCCCATGTGCGGCGCCATCGGCGGACGACGGCACCGGGCACCTATCGTCCCGTGCCGACACCGCGGCGGGCAATGGCCGCTCGGTCAAATCGGGCGCGGGACGAGTCAGCCGACGCGGACCTTGACGGCGTTCGAGGCGTCGCCAGCGTCGGCGTCGAACATCCGGAACTTGTTGACCCCGCCCTGGCCGGTCTGGACGTACGTCGTGAACGAGCCGTTCGAGACCGAGGCGGTGACGGGGAAGTCGATCCACTTGCCGCTCTCGAACCGCTGGACCCGCAGGATCGCGCCATCGCCGCCGGGGTAGTTGCCGCTGAGGTCGATCTGCTGCATCGGGGCCACTGCGTCCTGGCCGGCGTTGAGCACGATGGTGGGCTGGGCCTCCTCCGACTCCTCGCCGCTGGGCTCGTCGCCCTTCTTGCCGCCGTCGCCGGACCGGCTGGCCTGGGGGGAGTCGGTCTTCTCAGGTGCCGGCAGGTACATGGAGGCGCCATCGCCGTCGGCGGCATCGCCGTCGCCGCCCCCGATCCCCGCCATCCGGGTGACGACCAGTGCCCCCAGGCCGAGGATCAGGCCGACCCCCAACGCCACCGCGAGCAGCGCGAGCACCCCGGAGAGGACGGGTCGGTCGGTGCGATCGGCCACTGTCTCCCCCTTGTCGGCCGTTTCCGAGTCACGGTCGTCGCCATTGTCGCGGACGGGGCAAACCCGCCGACAACAGGGGCGACTGCCGTCCACAGGGACCCTCGCTCGACGTCCGTGCACAGCCTCGGGCCACGTCCCGCCCGGGCCCGGCGCGGCTCGGGCATCCTGCGGGGTCATGACCACCGCGTTGACCCTCACGCTTCCGACGCTCACCCTGCCGCCAGGCTGGCGCTGCACCGCCGACGCCGAGCTCGGGATCCTGCTGACCGCCCTCGCCCCCTGCCCGGGAACCAGCGGCGTGGTGCCCGCCATCCGGCTGGAGCTCGAGCCGGTCACCGGGTCCTGGAACCAGTGGGTCACCGGGACCGAGCGTGGCCTCGCGGAGCGGGTCCCCGGCTTCGTGCTCGAGGTCACCCGCGCCGGCTACCGGCGGTTCGGCCACCGGCGCGGACTCCGCCGGATCGTCACCGAGCAGTGGCTCTGGGCGGTCGACGGCCTCGGGCTGACCCTGAGCGGGAGCTGCGCCGAACGCGACCACGCTGCGCACACGGCCTGCTTCGCCGCCGTGGCGGCCTCGGCCCGGCCGGGCGTCAGCTCACCCGGATCCGGGCACCCCGCCGCGGGACGCTGGTGATGTTGCGGACCTTCGGCTCGTCCACCCCGACCGCCTCGACGTCGTAGGTGGCGAACACCTCGCGCAGCACCGCGACGGCCTCCATCAGGGAGAAGCCGGCCCCGATGCAGCGCCGGACGCCGCCGCCGAACGGGATCCAGGTGTTCGGCGGCGGGTTGCGGCCCAGGAACCGCTCCGGCCGGAAGACGTCCGGATCCGGGTGGCTCTCCGCCCGGGCGTGGGCCAGCAGGATCGAGCTGGCGACCGTCCCGCCAGCTGGTACGTCGACACCCCCGACGGTGGCCGGACGGGTCAGCGTGCGCACGACCATCGGGATCACCGGGTGCAGCCGCAGCGACTCCTTGACCAGCGCCTCGAGCCAGGCGTCGTCACCCGTGCGGGCCGCGCGCGCGGCCCGCTCCCGCTGGACGGGGTCGCGGCCGACCTCGTAGAGCGTCCAGGCGAGCGCGGTCGCCGTGGTCTCGTGCCCGGCCAGCAGCAGGGTGACCAGCTGGTCGCGCAGCTCGGGGTCGGAGAGCCGGTCGCCTCCCTGGGCGGTCGGGTCGTCGGAGGGCTCCTCGACCCGGATCAGCCGCGACAGCACGTCGGTCCGGTCCGCGAGGTCGGGGGCCCGTCGACGGTCGGCGATCTCGGCGTAGATCAGCCGGTCCAGGGCGTAGGCCGTCTCGACCGTCCGCTTCCAGATCCCCACCCGCTGCAGGGCCGGGATCCCCCAGCCGAGCAGCACCGCCGGGCTGACGTCGACGGTTCGGTTGACCAGCGGACGCAGCTCGGCGAGCCGGGCCTCGTCGGTGACCCCGAACACCACCCGGAGGATCACCTCGAGGGTGAGCGCGTTCATCCGGTCGAGAGCGCGGAACGGCACCCCCGGTCGCCAGCTGCCCACCTCGGTCTTTGCCAGGCCGGTAACCAGGTCCTCGTACCCGCGCAGCACCGGGCCGCTGAAGACCGGCATCAGCAGCTTGCGGGCCCTCTTGTGCGCGGCACCGTCGACCAGCAGCAGGGAGTGCTCGCCCATGATCGGACCGAGGATCGCGTTCCCCTTGCCCGCATGGAAGACCTCCGGGTCGCCGGCGAAGATCTCCTTGACGTGCTCCGGGCGGCTGAACACCACGAGGGCTCGCCCACGCGGCGGGATGCGCAGGGTGAACACGTCGCCGTACCGACGCTGCATCCAGGGCACGAAGCGGTGCCGGAACCGGAGCAGCCCGACCCCCTGGAGGATCGGTGGCCAGCCCGGCCCCGAGGGCAGCCCCGTGACGTCGACCGGCCGGGCCCGTCGGCCACCGAAGGGACGCATCCGACGGAACCGCTCCTGGCTCAGCCGGGTGATCTCGTCCGGCGGCGGCCGCCGCGCGCGGGTCCTCACAGCACCGATGCTGCCACGTCGTCGCGCACCCCGACCCGCTCGCTGGCGTAGAGCCGGAACAGCAGGTAGGCGGCCGCCGCTCCGAGGAGATGCCACACCCCGTGACCCTGGAGCCACGAGTGCGGGTCGCACCAACCATTTCGGTCGAGGTTCCAGATCGCGAAGGCGACCAGCATGCTCGCCAGCGCCGCCAGGCCGTAGCGCAGATCGGCCCGAGCCGGCCCGCGCCGCCACAGCCGGGTCTCCATCGCGACCGCCACCACCAGCAGGGTCGCGAACGCGACGTTTCCCGGCACCATCACCACCGGCACCTCCCGGTCGATCGCGCCGATCAGCTCACACCCGACGACCAGCGCGGCGAACAGCACCCAGAAGGAGCGGACGTCGCGAGCCCACCAGCGGGTCAGGGAGTACGCCGCGGCGAAGCCGGCCACCAGGTACATCGACGTCAGGTCGAGTACGCCGCCGGCCGCGGACTGGGTGGCGTGCATCGCGGCACTGGCCGGGCCGAGGAGCACCACGATGCACGCGTACCCCGTGGCCAGGCCCGGGTAGCGGGGCAGAGTGTCACCGAGCAGGTCGGTACGCCGGGCCCGCCAGGCGACCATGAGACCGGTGACCACGAACCCGGCGTTGGACAGGCTGTTGGCCGGCTGTCGCATCCAGCCGGCGCGGGCGGCCTCGCAGAAGTCGGCGCCACGGCCCACGTCGGGACCGAGCCAGCCGCCGCGCACCGCGAGAGCCAGCAGCGCCGTGGAGCCGACCGCGGTGAGGAGCGCCGCGACGAAGGGCCGCAGCGTCACTCGAGCAGCCCTCGCCGCCGGGCGACCGCGACCGCCTCGGTGCGACTGGCCGCGCCGAGCTTGGCCAGGATGTTCGACACGTGGACCGACACGGTCTTGGTGCTGATGAACAGGCGGCGACCGATCTCCCCGTTGGTGCCGCCCTCGGCGACCAGGCCGAGGATCTCGCGCTCTCTGGACGTGAGCTCCTGGGTGCGCGCCGCGCCATCTGAACGACCCGGCCGGCTGGCCCCGAGCCGACGCAGCCGCTCGAGCAGGGGCTTGGCTCCCAGCCGGTGGGCCACCTCCCTGGCCCGGTCCGCGAGCAGGGCGGCGGCCTCGGTGTCGCCCCCGGCCCGCAGCACGGCGGCGAGGACGGCCCGGGCGTCGGCCGCGCGGTAGGCGTCCCCGAAGTCGTCGGCGAGCAGCACCGTCTCCTCCCAGGCGCGCACGAGCTCGTCGTACGGCGGTGCGTCGACGTCGGCCAGCCACCGCAGCCGCAGGGCCTCGGCGACCACCCGTTGGCCCCAGGCCTGGCCCTCGGGGCCCCAGAAGCCGCGGTCGGCGTCGAAGCTGCCGAGTCGGCCCTGGACCGTCAGCCCGTCGTCGAGAAGCTGCTCCACCCGGGGCATCAGCGCCACCCGCTGCTCACGGGTGAGCGCCTCGAAGCAGTCCGCGAGGCCGGTCAGCGCGCAGCCGGCCAGCCGCACCCGGGCGCCGAACCAGCGGTGCCAGATACCGGTCACCAGCCCGACGACGTCGTCGTACGCCGCGACCACGCCGGCCGGATCGCCGGCTCGGGCGGCGGTCGCGATCCGCAACCCGCCGTCGTGGATCGCGAGCAGGCCCTCCTCCGGCCAGAGCTCGCGCAGCCCCTCGAGGTCGGGATCGGCGCCGCGGAGACTGTGGATCTCCTCGCGCAGCACCTGGAGCAGGGCGTGCGGGATCTCCGGGCCCGGCTGGCCGGTCTCGTCGAGCACGGTCAGGGCCTCGTCCCACTCGCCCATGATCGACAGCACCCAGGCGAGCTGCCAGCGGCACTCGAAGGCGTACGGCGCCCACGGCGTGCCCAGCTCCTTCGCCAGCGCGCGCCCGCTGCGGAACCACTCGGCAGCCTCCGCCAGCTCCGCGTGGTCCTGGTAGGACCTGCCCAGCAGGAACCGGGCCCGCAGCTCGGCACCCGCGGCCCGGTTGGCACGGGCCCGCTCGACCGCATCGACGAGGGACTGGCGGACCTGCTCCTTGGGCCCGGTGCGGTTCAGCGCCCCCAGCGTCGTGGTGACCTCGCTGACGAGCGCGGCCCGGTCCAGCCGCTCGGCGAGGCCGAGGGCGTCCAGCGCCACGCTCTGCGCCTCCTCGTACCGGCTCGCCCAGGTCAGCACGTGCGCGTGCACCGCCAGCACCTGCGCGCGCAGGCCGCTGGCCTGCTCGCCGACCAGCGCCACCGCCTCCGAGGACACCGCGACCGGGTCCTCGTCCGGCTCGATGATCATCAGCTGCTGAGCGCGTGCCGACAGCATCCGGGCTCGCGCCTGGGAGCTCGCCGTCTCGCCGAGACCGTCGAGCTGCTCGCGCAGCAGCGCGGCCGCGCGACCGGGCCGGCCGCCCTGGGTGAGCGCCTCGGCGGCCTGGACGGCCACCTTCGACCGGTCGACCCCCTCCGGGGTCACCCGGTTCGGGTCCGCGAGGAGCTCCAGCACCTGCTCGAAGTGCTGCGCGGCCTCGTCGGGACCGCCCACGGAACGGGCGTCCGCGCCAGCCCGCAGCGCGGCGGTGATCGCGGTCTCGTAGTCCATCGCCGCGAGGGCATGGCGGGCCAGCTCCGCGGCCGTCCCGTTGGCACCCTCGGCGCGCAGCGCCTCGACGTACCGGGCGTGCAGGCGCACCCGCTCACCCGGGAGCAGGTCGTCGTACACCGCCTCCCCCACCAGGGCGTGCCGGAAGGAGTAGCCAGCCTCGCCCGGCACCAGGACGTGGGCGTCGACGGCCTGGCGCACGGCCTCGTCCAGCCGTTCGTCCGACAGCCCGGAGACGGCGGCGAGCAGGCGGTGCGGGACGTGCCGCCCGCCGACGCTGGTGGCCCGGGCCAGGTCGCGGGCGCGTTCGTCGAGACGGTCGAGGCGGACCAGCAGTACGCCGGCCAGGTCGTCGGGGAGGCTGGCGCCGGGGAGGCCGGCGGCCACCAGCTCCTCGACGAAGAACGCGTTGCCCTCGGCGCGCGCCACGATCCCGGCCAGCTCGGCCTCGGGGAGGTCCGCGCCGCCGATGGCGGCCACCAGCTCACGCACCGCGTCGGGCGTCAGCGGTCGGACCATCATCCGGTCGACGCCCCGCGTCCGCGACCACTCGGCCACCTGCGCCCGCAGCGGGTGCCGGCGGTGCAGGTCGTCGGTGCGGTACGACGCCACGATGGTGACCTGGCCCCGGAACGGACGGCCGAACAGGAAGCTCACCATGTCGCGGGTGGACCGGTCGGCCCAGTGCAGGTCCTCCAGGATCAGCAGCAGCGGGGCCTCCTCGGCGACCGCCTCGAACAGCGCGTGCACCGCCTCGAACAGGTCGCCTCGGTCCAGGGCGGACTCGTCAGCGTTGGGGTCGTCGGCATCGCGATCGAGCAGTCGGCGACCCGGCCGCAGCCGGGCCAGTGCCTGGTGCGTGGCCGCGACCGCCGTCACGGTCTCCGGGTGGTCGGCCGCGATCCGGCCCAGCACCTCGGAGAAGGGCAGGTACGGCGGTGCCGCCCCGCCGAAGTCCAGGCAGTACCCCGCCTGCACCTGCCGGCCGGCGGCCAGCGCCTCGTCGCGCAGCGCGGTCAGCAGCCTGGTCTTGCCCACTCCGGCGTCCCCCGCGAGCAGGAGGTGGCTCCGACCGGCGGCCGCCGGTGGGAGGCCGAGCCGCGAGCACAGGTCGCGAAGCTCGGCATCCCGACCGATCAGCCGGCCAGCTTCGTGGATCGCCACGCCTTCCATGATCCACGGTCGCGGCTTCTCCCGCGACGCCTGCCGGAGCGCGGGCCAATCGGCCGGGTCGCGCTGAAGTCGGACTTGATCTGCTCGGCGCGGTAGTTGAGCTCCGCGTCGTACCACGTGGGGATCAGCTCACTCATCATCTCGGGCTCCTCGGTTGATCTCGATGAGTCGAGACTGCTCTTCTGAGGTAGGCCCGGACATCGGGCAGGTGCCCTATTTCGCGCTTCCGCGGTGCTGGGGCCTGCCTCAGACGGGGCCCGCCTCGACCGGGATCCGGGCTCAGCCGGGGCGGGGCGCGTCGACCACCGTGAGCTCGGGAGTCGGCTTGAGCTTGTCGTCGGCGCAGCTCTGGCGCCGGGGGGTGCCGGGGTCGGTACGGACCGTGAGGAGGTACGTCGCCTCGCCGGCGCGCAGCCGCACGTCGTGGGTGCTCGGTGTGCGGCTCGCTGGGGAGACGTCCACGACCTCGACGTCGTCGATCCGGTCGGCCCCGAGCTTCGTGCGGAGGTGCTGCTCGGCCACCTGCGCCACGGTGGGCAGGCCGGCGCGGCCGCGCACCAGCCCGGTTGGCCACTCGCCGGCGCCGAGGCGCTCACCGGCGCTGACCGCACTCTCGGGGTCCACCCGGCCCAGGGTCAGCCCGCTCGGGAGCGCGAGCAGGGTGGCCGAGAAGCGGTGCCCGCCCAGGTGCGTGGTCTCCCAGGTCTCTTCGGGCCACCGGCGGGACACCGCAGCGGCCACTGGACGGCCCGCCTCGGCGCAGCACCGGTCCCTCTTGCCGTTGGTGCACACGAGCCAGAGCGGCTCGTGGTGCGCCACGAACGGGCCCGACTCGGGGCCGCGTCCCGGCTGGAGCGCAGCCGGCGACAGGTCGAGCAGGTCGCTGACGTCGTCGAGTTCCGCCCGCCACACCTGCGCCCCCATGGGCGAGGCCTGGGCGGCGAACAGCCGCACTCCCCGGTCCCCGCCACGGTGGCGCCGGATGAGCTGCACGCGCACCCCCTCGAGGCCCTCGAGAAGGTCCCGGACCGGCTCCGGGAGTCGGCTCTCCGCGACCGCCCGGCGACCCCACGCGCCGGGGTACTCCACGAACAGCCACGCCTGATCCTCCGGTGCCGACCCGGCCAGCGGCTCGCCGTCGGCGAGGCTGGCGGCGGCGCAGCGGAAGGTCTCGGTCACGCCCCGAAGTCTGCCCGGGCGCGGGTGGGGACGCGTCGGCGGGCCGGGCTGCGCGACGTACGCATCGTGGAAAGCCGGGAAATTACCGGTCGGTAGCCCGCTGCGGGTCGCTAGCGTGCCGAGAGCGACCAGCAGGAGGGACCCTCATGTCGATGACGCTCGGGCAGCAGTTCGCACGCAAGAAGCCGCTGGCGGCAGTGGGCGCCCACGACCACCATGGCCCCGACCTCAACCGCACCATCGGCACCTTCCAGCTGATGATGTTCGGGGTCGGCGCCACGGTCGGCACCGGCATCTTCTTCGTCCTCCAGGAAGCGGTCCCCGACGCGGGGCCCGCGGTGGTCGTCGCGTTCCTGATCGCCGGACTCGCCGCCGGCCTGTCCGCGATCTGCTACGCCGAGCTGGCCAGCGCCATCCCGGTCAGCGGCTCGACGTACTCCTACTCCTACCACTCGCTCGGCGAGCTGGTGGCGATGTTCATCGCGGCCTGCGTGCTGCTGGAGTACGGCGTGGCAGCCAGTGCGGTGGCGGTCGGCTGGAGCGGCTACTTCAACGAGCTGCTCGACCAGACCATCGGCGTACAGATCCCCGACGCCCTCTCCTACTCCCCGATCCCCGTCGAGGACGCGACGTCCGGCCTCGTCAATCTGCCGGCCATCGTGCTGGTCTTCCTGTGCACGCTGCTGCTGCTGCGCGGCGCGAGCGAGTCGGCGCTGGTGAACACGATCATGGTGCTGATCAAGCTCGGCGTGCTGGTGCTGTTCATCATCATCGGGCTGACCGCGTTCGAGGCCGACCGGTTCGACAACTTCTTCGCCTCGGGCGCCTCTGGGATCAGCGCGGCCGCAGCCACGATCTTCTTCTCCTTCATCGGTCTCGATGCGGTGTCCACAGCAGGAGAGGAGGTGAAGGACCCGCAGCGCGCGCTGCCGAGGGCGATCATGGGTGCGCTTGCGATCGTGGTCACGGTGTACGTGCTCGTGGCGATCGCGGGAGTCGGAGCCCAGCCCGTGGAGGAGTTCTCCAGCGACGAGCAGGAGAGCGCCGGGCTGTCGGTGATCCTCGAGAACATCACCGGCTCCCCCGTCCCCGGGACGATCCTGGCCGCCGGTGCCGTGATCTCGATCTTCTCCGTCACCCTGGTCACCCTCTACGGCCAGACCCGGATCCTGTTCGCCATGGGCCGCGACCGGATGCTTCCCGACAAGTTCGCCGACGTCGACCCCCGCTCCCTGACCCCGCGCTTCAACACCATCGTGGTCGGCATCGTGGTCGCCCTGATCGCGGGGTTCGTCCCGGCCGACTACCTGTGGGACACCGTGTCCATCGGCACCCTGATGGCCTTCTCCGTGGTGGCGATCGGCGTCCTGGCGCTGCGTCGGACGATGCCGGACCTGCACCGGCCCTTCAAGGTGCCGGGGTACCCCGTCACCCCGGTGCTGACCGTGATCACCTGCGCCTACGTGCTGTGGGGCCTGTCCTGGATCACCTGGACCATCTTCGGGACCTGGGTGGCCATCGTGCTGCTCTACTACTTCTTCTTCGCCCGGCACCGCTCGCGGCTGGGCCCCGACGTCGCGAGTGAGGTCTGACATGACCCTGCTCGTGGGCTTCCCGACCCGGCACGACGACCGGTCGGGGGTCGAGTTCGCCGCCACCCTGGCCCGCTCGTCGGGGCAAGACCTGCTGCTGGTGACCGTCGTACCGGCTGCGTGGCCGACGCCGGTCGCCGGCCACACCGACCGCGAGTTCGAGGCCTGGGCCGCGCGGACCGGCGAGCGGGCGGTCGCGCAGGCGGAGGAGCTGCTCGCCGAGCACTGCCCCGAGGTCGGAGCGCGGGCGATCTGGGTGGCGGGGCGCTCCATCCCGGGCACCCTGATCGCCGAGGCGGAGCGGGCCGAGGCCTCCATGATCGTGATCGGGTCCGGTCACGACGGCGCCTACGGGCACGTGAACCTCAGCTCGACCGCGCACCGCCTGCTGCACTCCTCACCGGTCCCGGTGGCGCTGGCCACCCGCGGCTACCAGGCCAGCGACCACGGCCGGGTGGTCCGCGCGACCTGCGCGTTCCGGGGGGACGAGATCTCCCGCTCCACCCTGGCGCGGACCGCCGAGATCTGCCAGGAGGTCGGTGCCGCGCTCCGGATCGCCACGTTCGCGGTCCGGGGGAAGACCATGTACCCACCCAGCGTCTCCATGTCGTCGGAGGACATGGTGCTGGAGCGCTGGGTCGCCCAGGCCACCGAGATGCAGAAGACAGTGGTTGAGGAGCTGAGCGACGACGGGATCCTGCCGGCCGACACCGACACCGTGGTCGCCACCGGACGGAACTGGGCACACGCCATCGACCGGCTCGTGTGGGAGCGGGACGAGGTGCTGGTGATCGGCTCGTCCTCGTCGGCCCGCCTCACCGCCCGGCTGTTCCTGGGCTCCAGCGCCGCCAAGATCGTGCGGCACACGCCGGTGCCCGTGATCGTCGTCCCCTGATCGCTTGTTGGGTATGGGTGACGTGGGTGAGCCGAGCCGATCGCGCGACCTGCGCGGTGCGCAGTTTGTCGACGCCGACCTGCGGGACGCCCGCTTCCTCGACGCCGACCTGCGGGGAGCCCGGTTCGTCGAGGCGGACCTGTCCGGAGTGGTGATGCGCGGCGTCGACCTCCAAGGCGCCGACCTCGACGCCCCGTGGCTGGCCAAACCGGACGCGTCACTGGTGGTGAACGGGGTCAACGTCGCCGGGCTGGTCGAGGCCGAGCTGGACCGCCGCTTCCCCGGCCGGGCCGACCGTCGTGCGCCGGACCCGGACGGACTGCGTTCGGCATGGGCGCGGGTCGAGCTTGCCTGGGCCGCGACGCTCGAGCGGGTCGCCTCGATGCCGGCGGGCTCCGCGGATGTCTCGGTGGACGGGGAGTGGTCGTTCGCGCAGACCCTGCGGCACCTGGTGATGGCCACGGACCTGTGGCTGGGCCAGGCGGTTCTGGAGCTCGATCGCCCGTTCCATCCCGTCGGCCAGGCGGGTGCCTTTGCCGAGGACTTCGGTTTCGACATGTCGGTCTTCACGACCACGCGGCCGACGTACTCCGAGGTGCTCGCCGCCCGCGCGGACCGCGTCGCCATGGTGCGCGACTTCCTCTCCGGGGTGACCCTCGAGGAGCTGGACGTGCCGCGCCGCAATCCCTGGAACCCGGACCGCCCGGAGACCACCCGGTCCTGTCTGCACGTGATCCTGGGCGAGGAGTGGGAGCACCTCCGCTTCGCCGTACGCGATCTCGACTCGCTCGCCTAACCACCCCTCCGAACTCCCGCGCCCCTCCCCCTTCCCAACTCCCGCGGGGTTACCGTCGCCAAACCGCCCCGATTTCGCCCTCCGGGCGACGGCAACCCCGCGGTAGTCGGGGGTTTGGCGTGGGGTGGGAGGCGGGGTACGGCGGTCAGGTGGGCCGGCCGGCCACCCAGACCTCGGAGACCAGGGGCACCCCCGGGCGGTACGCGAGGTGCACATGGGTGGGGGCGTCGAGCAGGACCAGGTCCGCGCGGGCGCCGGGGACCAGGGCACCCACGTCGCCGCGGTCCAGGGCCGCCGCGCCCATCCGAGTGGCGGCATGCACGGCCTCCGACGGGCTCATCCCCATCTCGCGGACGGCCAGCGCGATGCACAGCGGCATCGACGAGGTGTAGCAGGAGCCCGGGTTGCAGTCGCTGGCCAGCGCCACGCGGACGCCGGCGTCCAGCAGGGCGCGGGCGTCCGGGTACGGCTGCCGGGTCGAGAACTCCACCCCCGGCAGCAGTGTGGCGATCGTGCCGCTGTCCCGCAGCGCGTCGACATCGTCGGCGGAGAGGTAGGTGCAGTGGTCGACCGCCACCAGCCCCAGCTCGGCGGCCAGCCGGACGCCCGGCCCGGGACCGAGCTGGTTGGCGTGCAGCCGCCCTCGGAGCCCACGCTCAAGACCGGCCGTCAGGATCCGGCGGGCCTGGTCGACGTCGAACGCGCCGGTCTCGCAGAAGACGTCGATCCACCGCGCGTGCGGCGCCGCCGCCTCGAGCATCACACCGGCAACCAGGTCGACGTACGCCGCCGCGTCGGTCCCCTCGGGCACCACATGGGCCCCCAGGAACGTGGTCTCGTCGGTGAACTGGCGCGCGATGGCGAGCGAGCGGGCCTCGTCGTGGACGGTCAGCCCGTAGCCGCTCTTGATCTCGACCGTCGTCGTCCCCTGCCGCCGCATCTCCGCGACCAGCCTGGCCACCCGCCCGGTCAGCTCCTCGTCCGAGGCGGCCCGGGTGGCGGCGACCGTGGTCCGGATGCCGCCGGCGGAGTACGGCGTACCGGTCATCCGGGCGGCGAACTCCTGGGCTCGGTCGCCGGCGAAGACCAGGTGGCTGTGCGAGTCCACGAACCCCGGCAGCACCGCGCGGCCGGCGGCGTCGTACGACACATCGCCAGCCGGAGCGTCCCGGGTCGGGCCGACCCAGGCCACCCGGCCGCGCTCGACCACGACAGCCGCGTCGGGCACCAGACCGAGCAGGCCCGGCCGATCCGGATCGTTGGTGACCAACTCGCCGATGTTGGTGACGACAGTGCTGACGGGACCCGTGCTGACAGGGCTCTCGGTCGGCATCACGGCCACACCTTCCCGATCACGGCGTCCAGCTCGCGCCCGACCTCCTGGGCCACCGCCTGGTGCTCGCCCAGCCCGACGACGACCCGCCCGTCCACGATGACCTGGCGTACGTCGGCGGCCGAGGCGGCGTACACCGCCGTGTGCTCGTCCGCCCCGGTCCCGGCGGTCCGCGGGGTGGCGAGGTCCAGCGTCACCAGGTCGGCCCGGCAGCCGACCGCGATCCGACCGGCGTCGGCGAACCCCAGGCTGGCGTGCCCGTGCTCGGTGCCCGCGGCCAGCAGCTCGGCCGCGGTCCAGTGCCCGCGACTCAGGCTGGCCAGCCGCTCGTCGAGCTCCAGGGCTCGCAGCTCCTCGAACGGGTCGATCACGGCGTGGCTGTCCGAGCCGAGAGTGAGCCGGCAGCCCGCGTCGCGCAGCGCGGGTCCCGGACCGATCCCGTCGCCCAGGTCGCGTTCGGTGGTAGGGCAGAAGCAGGCGTGGGTGGCGCTGCCGCCGAGCAGCCCGACGTCCTCCTCGGTCAGATGCGTGGCGTGGACGGCGCTGGTCATCGGGCCGAGGACGCCGGTGTCGGCGAGCAGTCGCGTGGGAGTGACGCCGTACGCCGCCCGGCACTCGTCGTTCTCCGCCGGCTGCTCGGAGAGGTGCACATGCAGGGGGCGCTCACCGCGCGCCCAGCCGGCCACGGTGGCGAGCTGGTCGCGCGGCACCGCGCGCACCGAGTGGACCGCGGCGCCGACCACGAGGCCGGGGTTCCCGTGGTGGCTCGTTTCGAGGAGGGTGACCCGGTCCGCCCAGGCCTCGGCGTCCCCGTCGGTGAACCGGGACTGGACCCCCTCCGGCTCCCGGCCGATCCCGGCGGCGAGGTAGCAGGTGTCGAGCAGCGCGATCCGGATCCCGGCGTCGCGGGCGGCCGCGATCAGGGCCTCGCCCATGGCGTTCGGGTCGTCGTACCGACCACCGTCCGGCCGGTGGTGCAGGTAGTGGAACTCACCGACCGTGGTGATCCCGGCGGCCGCCATCTCGCGGTACGTCGCGCGCGCCAGCTCGTGGTAGCCGTCGGGGTCGAGGCGTCCCGCGACGTCGTACATCTGCTCACGCCAGGTCCAGAACGTGCCGCTGCCGCGCTGGACCCGGCCACGCAGCGCCCGATGGAACGCGTGGCTGTGGCAGTTGGCGAGGCCGGGGAGGGTCAGGCCGGGGACGCGGACGGCGTTCGGGCTTCCGGCTTCGGCATCGGTACGGACGGCCGCGAACCGCCCGTCGACGATCTCCACCTCGACGTCGTCGAGCACGCGGTCGTCCAGGAAGGCGCGTTCGAGGGAGTACGTCGTCATGCCGGCCCAACCGTGAGCCGGGCGAGGGTGTCGGCGAGGGCGGAGACCCCGGCCAGGCAGTCGGCGGACTCGGCGTGCTCCTCCGGGGAGTGCGAGACGCCGGTCGGGTTGCGCACGAACAGCATCGCGGTGGGGATGCCGGCCTCGGTAAGGATTCCCGCGTCGTGTCCCGCCTGGGTGGGCAGCAGCGGCCAGTCGCCGTCCTCGTGGTCGGCCGCGACCCGTTGGGCGAGGACGGCGTCGAAGGCGACCGGGCCGGATACCGATTCCGCGGTCAGGGTCAGCTTCGTCCCGTCCCGCTCGGCACGCTCGGTGGCCTGCCGCTCCACCGCGGCCACCAGCGCGGCCAGCGCCTCCGGGGTCTCGGCGCGCGCGTCCAGCCAGGCGGTCACCTGCGAGGGCACTGCGTTCGTGCCGTTCGGCACTACCTCCACGCGCCCGAACGTGGCCCGTTGCCCCGACAACCGGGCCTGCTTGTTGGCCGCGAGCGCCGTCATCGCGTAGGTCAGCATCGGGTCCTGGCGGTCCTCCATGAGGGTGGTGCCGGCGTGGTTGGCCGACCCGGCGAAGTCGAGCCGGAACCGCCCGTGCGGCCAGATGCCGGTGCCCACCCCGACCGCCCGGTCCAGGTCGACCAGGCCACGGCCCTGCTCCACGTGCAGCTCCACGTAGCAGCCGACGCCCGCGAGCACGCCGGTGCCTGGGCCGGTCGGCTCTGACCCTTCCTGGCCGTCCGGGCCGGGAAGGCCGGCCGCCTCGAGGGCGTCGGGGAGGAGTACGCCGTCGCGGTCGCGCAGCTCGCGGGCCCGCTCCCAGCTCATCGCGCCGGTGGCCAGGCGGGACCCGAGGCACGCCAGACCGAAACGGGAGCCCTCCTCCTCGACGAACGCCGCCACCCCGATCGGTCGGTCGGGTACGTAGCCGCGCTCGTGAAGCAGGTCCAGCGCGGCGAAGCCGGAGACCACGCCCAGCGGCCCGTCGTAGGCGCCGCCGTCGATCACCGAGTCCAGGTGCGATCCGGTGAGTACGCCGACCTGACCCGCCGTACCCGATGGCTCCCACCAGGCCGCCAGGTTGCCCACACCGTCGGAGACCAGCCGCAGCCCGCGGGCCGTCGCCTGCTCGGCGAACCAGGCGCGCAGCTCGGACTCGGCAGCGGTCCACGGCTGCCGGAAGTAGCCGCCCGACGCCGCCGACCTCCCGATCGGGGCTAGGTCGCGCCACATCTCCTCGAAGCTCACCCGCCCAGTCCACTCCCTCCGGGCTCCGGCGACAACCGGCCGCGCCGTACCTGGGTCTCGGATGCGAGACGGCTGGTTTCGAGACGCTCGCTGCGTCTCGAAACCCAGCGGCGTTTGCCATGCTCGGGACATGGAGCTTCGTGAGGTGGTGCGGCGGCGGCACATGGTGCGCAGCTACGAGGACCGGGCGGTGGATCCGGGGATCGTGGACCGGGCGCTCAAGCACGCCATCCGGGCGCCGAGTGCCGGGTTCAGCCAGGGGTGGGCGTTCCTGGTCCTGGACACCCCCGCGGACGTCCGGGCGTTCTGGGAAGCGACCACCGACCCCGGCGCGCTCGACCAGCCCGACCGGTGGCTGGCCGGGATGTCTCGCGCCCCGGTCGTGGTGATCCCGTGCTCCAGCAAGGCGGCGTACCTCGACCGTTACGCCGAGTCCGACAAGGGCTGGGCCGACCGCGACGAGGCCCGCTGGCCGATGCCGTTCTGGCATCTCGACACCGCCATGGCATCCCTGCTCATCCTGCTGACCGCGGTCGACGAGGGGATCGGCGGGTGCTTCTTCGGGATCCCCGCGGAGTACGACGCCGCGGTCCGTGACCGGTTCGGCATCCCCGCCGACCACGACCCGATCGGAGCCATCACCCTGGGCCACCCCAGCCACACACCGGGCGCCCGGGGCTCGTCATCACGACGGCCCCGCCGTCCGGCCGAGGAACTGGTGCACCGAAACGGTTGGTGAGTCGCGGCGGCACCGGCGACAACGCCCCCGGTCAGGCAATAGCGTCGGGCCCGTGACCGAGACCGACCAGGACCGAGTCGTCGAGAAGCTCCGCGCGCTGGTTCGGATCCCGACCGTGTCACGGCGCGATCCCGACGTCGTGGACGCTGCCGCGTTCGACCGGCTGCTGGTCGAGCTCGAGCGGCAGTTCCCGCTGCTGCACGAGCGGCTGGAGCTCACCCGGATCCACACCCACGGGCTGCTGTTCCACTGGAAGGGGGACGCCGACACAAGGCCGATCGTCTTGATGGCCCACCTCGACGTGGTGCCCGTGGACGAGGACGCGCCCTGGCGGCACCCGGCCTTCGATGCCGCCGTCGTCGACGGCGCGATCTGGGGCCGCGGCACCCTCGACGACAAGGGCAGCGTGGTCGGCATCTGCGAGGCCGTCGAGCGGCTGCTGGAGGCGGGCTTCACCCCACGGCAGGACGTGTGGCTGTCGTTCGGCTGCGACGAGGAGGTCTTCGGGGTGGCCGCGCCGCTGGCCGTCGAGGAGCTGACCCGGCGCGGCGTCCGGCCGTGGTTCGTCATCGACGAGGGCGGCGCGGTGGCGTACGACGCGTTCCCCGGCATCGACCGGCCGGTGGCGGCGATCGGGGTGACCGAGAAGGGAGTCACCTCGCTCGAGCTCGTCGTCGAGGGCCGCGGTGGCCACGCCTCCACCCCCGCGAAGCGCGGCCCGACCGCCCGGCTGGCGCGGGCCATCACCCGGCTCGAGCGCTCCCCGCTGCCGGCGCGGACACCCGAGCCGACCGTGGAGCTGATGCGGCGCCTCGCGCCGTACGCGCCCGCGGCACTGCGGCCGGTGATGGCCAACGCCGGGCGGATGCGGGCGGTGCTCACCCGTGCGCTCATCGCCGCCGGCCCGGAGTCCGCGGCGATGACCCGCACCACGATGGCGGTGACCACGCTCTCCGGCTCACCGGCCCTCAACGTGATCGCGTCCACGGCCCGCGCCGGGGTGAACATCCGGATCATGATCGGCGACACCGTCGACGGCGTGCTCGAGCACGTCCGCAAGTCGCTGCGGGACAAGCAGGTGCGGATCGATGTCGTCGAACGGGGCGAGCCGAGCCCCATCTCTCCCTACCGGGACGACGAGGCGTTCGCGCTGCTCGAGTCCACGGTCGCCTCGGTGTTCCCCGATGCGCTCGTGGCGCCGTACGTGATGATGGCCGGCACCGACTCGCGCCACTTCACCGCGATCTGCCCGCGCGTGTACCGCTTCGCGCCGTACCGGATGACCAAGGCGCAGCGCCAGTCCATCCACTCGTACGACGAGCACATCGGCATCGACGACCTGGTGGAGGGCGTGGCGTGGTACCAGCAGCTGATCGAGAGGATCTCCTGACATGAGCCACCCCCAGGCGGCGCCGGTGCGCCCGGTGCACGGACTGGTCGCCATCGTCGGGTTCCTCGTCTGCGTGGAGTTCGCCAGCGGCATCCTGCAGGGCTACTACGTGCCGATCTATCCGCAGATCGCCGAGCACCTGTCGATCACCGAGGGCGACGTCAACTGGTTCGAGGCGGCGCAGCTGGCCGTCTCGGCGCTGTGCATCCCGCTGCTCGCGCGGCTGGGCGACCTGCGCGGTCACAAGCGGATCCTCCTGCTCTCGACCGCGGTGACCGCCCTGGGGTCGTGGATGCTCGCGGTGGCGCCGTCGTTCTGGACGTTCCTGGCGGGGTTCGCCCTGCAGGGCGCGTACGTCGTGTGGCTGCCGCTCGAGGTGTCGATCATCCACCGACGGACCCGCGACTCCGGGCGCCAGGAGCTGCTGACCCGGCGCGGCGCCGCCGTCCTCGTCGGGGCCCTCGAGCTCGCCGTCATCGTCGGCGCGCTGACCAGCGGGGCGCTGGTCGAGACCATGGGCATGAACGCGCTGCTCGCGCTGCCCGCCCTCGTGGTGACGGCGGTGTTCTTCGTGATCTGGATCGGCGTAGAGAACGCCCCCGGCGACGCCACGGGCGGCGTCGACTGGACCGGGCTGGCGCTGGTCACCACCGCGCTGACCCTGATCATGGCCGGGCTGGTCTTCATCCGGGTCGACGGAGCGGGGAGTCCGCTGGCGTGGGGCCTGCTGATCCTCGGCGGACTGACGATGGTGCCGTTCTGGCGCTACGAGGCGGCTCATCCCGAGCCGATCGTCGACGTCCGGCTGCTGTCCTCGCCGGCGCAGTGGCCGGTGCAGGTCACCGCGTTCCTGTTCGGGATCCCGGTGCTCGGCGGCCAGATCCCGCTGTCCACCTTCGCCCAGGCCGACCCCGTCGAGCGCGGCTACGGGCTCGGCGCGGACGCGTCCTTCGTGTCCACCCTGATCGGGGTCTACGTCATCACGCTGGCGATCGGGGCGTTCACGCTGCCGCTGACCACGCGCCTCCTCGGGGTGCGTCGGGCCCTGGTGGTGGCCTGCCTGATGGTGTCGTTGGGGTACGCCCTCTGGCTGCCCTTCCACGACGAGGTCTGGCAGGCGCTGCTCAACATGGCCATCGCGGGTCTCGGGTCGGGCGCCCTCGTGGCCGCGCTCCCGGCCGCGGCCGCCGCCGCGGCGCCGCCGGAGCGGACCGGCATCGCCACCGGGATGACCAACGGCACCAAGACCATCGGTGGGGCGATCGCGTCGGCGATCTTCGCGATCGCGCTGGCGTCCACCGGCTCCATCGAGGGCACCACGGAGGCGCACGCCTCCCTGTCGGGCTACCTCACCGTCTGGGCGGTCTGTTCGGCCGCCGCGCTGCTCGCCGCGCTGGCCCTCCTCGCCGCTCCCCGGCACGCCTTCTCCGACGCCGGCCACGTGGTCTAGGGGAGTGGCCTTGGAGATAGTCCGCCGCGAAAATCATGTCGAACCCCTCGTGGAGGATGATTTTCGCGGCGGACTATCGGCTGTCTAGGCTGGTGAGATGGCCGAGGAGAAGGAAGGCCCGGAGGTTCCGGACCGGTCACCGGCCCGCGACCGCCGGACGGGGCGGTCGGCCGCGCGGTCCCGGATCGAGCAGCAGACGACCTGGGTCGAGCTGCAGATCCAGCAGGCCGTCGCGCGCGGGGAGTTCGACGACCTAGCGGGGTACGGCAAGCCGATCAAGGACCTCGACGGCCGGCACGACCCCGACTGGTGGCTCAAGAAGCTGGTCGAGCGCGAGCAGATCACCGGCGTACTCCCGCCCGCGCTGCAGCTGCGCAAGGACGACGCGAAGCTCGACGGTCTGCTGGACCGGCAGACAGCGGAGTCGGAGGTACGTCGTGAGGTCGAGGACTTCAACCAGCGGGTGCTGGCCGCGCGCTACCAGGTGATGGGCGGCCCGCCCCTGATCACCCAGCCGCGGGACGCGGACACCGAGGTGGCCCGCTGGCGCGAGCGTCGTCACCGATAGTCCGCCGCGAAAATCATGCTGCACACCCCGACTCGGATGATTTTCGCGGCGGACTATCGCATTTCAGGCGGCGTGGAGTTGGTCATACCGCGAGTCTGAGGTTGGTTGCTACGGTCCGGCCATGTCGACCACGAGCCCCAAGGACTTCTTCCGGCCGCTGGCGGTGGGCGCGCCGCAGCCGGTGACCGAGATCCCCGCCCGGCCATCACGGGCGATCCACTTCTTCGACCCGAGCAACGAGAAGATGGCGGCCAAGGTGCCGCAGATGGTCGGCACCGTCGACGTCCTGCTCGGGAACCTCGAGGACGCGGTCAAGGCCGACAACAAGGTGGCCGCGCGCGAGGGACTGGTTCGGATCGCGGAGACCACAGACTTCGGGCCGACGCAGCTCTGGACAAGGATCAACTCGCTCGACAGCCCCTGGGTGCTCGACGACCTGACGACGCTGATCCCCGCCATCGGCGACAAGCTGGACGTCGTCATGGTGCCGAAGGTGCAGGGCGCCGAGGACATCCACTACGTCGACCGGCTGTTGGCACAGCTCGAGGCCCGGGCCGGTCTGACCCGGCCGATCCTGGTGCACGCGATCCTGGAAACCGCGCGCGGCGTCGCCAACGTCGAGGAGATCTGCGGCGCGTCCCCGCGCATGCAGGGCCTCTCGCTCGGGCCGGCGGACCTGGCCGCCGACCGCCGCATGAAGACGACCCGGGTCGGTGGCGGGCACCCGGGGTACCTGGTGCGCCAGGACCCCGACCCCGCGGACCTGGACGCGCCACGGGCGACGTACCAACAGGATCTGTGGCACTACACCATCGCCCGGATGGTCGACGCGTGCGCGATGCACGGGATCTACCCCTACTACGGGCCGTTCGGCGACATTGCCGACGTCACTGCGTGCGAGGACCAATTCCGCAACGCGTTCCTGCTGGGCTGCGTCGGCACCTGGACCCTGCACCCCAAGCAGGTCGAGATCGCCAACCGCGTCTTCTCGCCCAGCGTCGAGGACATCCGGCACGCGCGGCGAGTGGTGGCGGCGATGGGCGACGGCACCGGCGCGGTGATGCTCGACGGGAAGATGGAGGACGACGCATCGCTCAAGCAGTGCCTGGTAATGGTGCGCTTGGCCGAGCAGCTGGCCGGGGTCGACCCGGCCCTCAAGGCGGCGTACGACGCGATCGAGGTCGACTGATGGCGGCCGAGGCGGCGTTCCGGCCCCGGCGCTCCGTGCTCTACATGCCCTCCTCCAATGAGCGCGCTCTCGAGAAGGCCAAGGGCATCGGCTGTGACGGACTGATCCTGGACCTCGAGGACGCGGTCGCGCCCGACGCCAAGCCCGCTGCCCGCGAGGCGGCCTGCGCCGCGGCGGCGTCGGGTGAGTACGGACGGCGCGAGGTGACCATCCGGATCAACGCGGCCGACACCGAGTGGCACGAGGCCGACCTTGCCGCCGCGTGCGCCGCCGGGCCGGACGCGATCGTGGTTCCGAAGGTCGACTCCGCGGATGCTGTCCGCACCCTCGTCGACGCGCTGGAGCGCCACGGCGCACCGGACCGCACCACCCTGTGGGCCATGGTCGAGACGCCGGCGGCGATGCTGCGGGCAGCGGAGATCGCTGGTGCGTCCGAGCGACTGTCGGTGCTGGTGATGGGCACCAACGACCTGGCCAAGGAGCTGTACGCCGAGCACGTGCCCGGCCGGGCGCCCCTGCTGACCGGGCTGGGACTGGCGCTGCTCGCCGCTCGCGCCCACGGCAAGGCGATCCTCGACGGGGTCTACAACGACGTGCGCAACGTCGACGGTTTCCTGGCCGAGTGTCGCCAGGGGCGCGAGATGGGCTTCGACGGCAAGACCCTGATCCACCCCGGTCAGGTCGAGAGCGCCAACGCCGCCTTCGCGCCGTCGGAGGCGGCGGTCGAGGACGCCCGCGGCGTGCTGGCAGCCTGGGAGGAGGGCCACGGCTCGGGCGTGGTCACGTACAACGGGCGGATGGTGGAGAACCTCCACGTCGAGAGCGCCTCGCGGGTGCTGGCCATCCACGACGCGATCCGACAGCTCGAGGCCTGACCGCCGCCGCCGCGCGGATAGTCCGCCGCGATTGTCATCCGATCCGCGCCCAAGAGCATGATTTTCGCGGCGGACTATCTCCACGCGGCCCAGAAACCGGGTGCCGACCCCGGGACTCGGCTGGGACGATCACCGGCATGGTCACCGACGACGTCGTCGCCCATGTGCGCGAAGACGGGACGGTCCTCGTCACACCAGCGGGGACCCTGCCCCACTTCGCGGGCGACGAGGACGACGACGACACGTTCGGGCACGCACTGGACCTGGTCGGCGCCGACATCTTCATCGCACCAACCATCGAGCTCGCCCCCGGCCGGAACCTGCACGTGGTGACCGCCCGAGCGCTGCCGGTGCCGGGTGGGAGGTGGGCCTTTCCCCGGGAGCTGCCGGACGAGGCCCAGGCGCTCGCGGTGGCCACAGCCATCGCCGAGTACGGCGGCGAGCCCCCGGCGTTGCGGCCGGACTGGTTCCGCCCCGGCTGGTTCGACCGGGTGGAGGAGTGGGTCGACCAGGCGCTGGCAGCGGTCGGCCGGCGACGTACCGGCGCACTGAGGGTGGGGAGGATGTGGGGCCTGTCCGCGGTGCTGCGGGTGCCCACCGGCGGTGGCGACACCTGGTTCAAGGCGACGTGTGATCACTTCCACGCCGAGCCGGCAATCCTCCGGGTCGTCGCCGCACACTTCCCCGATCACGTGCCGGTGCTGCTGGCGGAGGACGACGAGTTGGCCTGGATGCTGATGGAACCGCTGCGCGGCGCCACGGACTCGACCAGGGTCGACGGTGCCGGCGCTGCGTTGGCCGACGCCCATGCCGAGCTGCAGCTGCAGTCGCTGGCGATCCGTGACGAGCTGCTCGCCGCCGGCTGCCCGGTGCGCGGCGTCGAGGAGACGCTGGCGGACTGGCGGTCGCTGCTGGCGGAGTACGGCGAGCCGGGGCTGCTGCCGACCCAGGAGTGGGACGCGCTGGCTGCGGTCAGGGGGCGGATCGAGGACGCGGTTCGCGAGCTCTGGGACTGTGGTCTCCCGGACACGCTGTGCCACGGCGATCTGCACCTGGGCAACGTCGCGTACGACGGGCGCGAGCTGCGGGTCTTCGACTGGACCGACGGCTGCTGGAGCCACCCGTTCCTGGACGGCAGCCACCTGGCCTACTTCAACCAGGACAGCCGCGACGACCCGGCTCTGGCGCGCGGGTTCAGCGAGCCGTGGCGCGCGGCGTACCCCGCCGCCCGGATCGACCGCGCGCTCGAGCTCGCCCCCGTCGTGGACCTGGTCTTCCAGGCGATCACGTTCGACAACATCGTCAAGGGCACTGAGCCCGCCTCCACCTGGGAGCTCGGTGGGGTGACGGCCCGCATCCTGCGCCAGCTGCCGGCACAGGTCGCGGCACTCAGCTGAGCCCGGCCCGCGACTCCAGCTCGTCGACGGCCCGAGCCACGTCCGGTGCGGAGGCGGGCAGCCGAACCTCCTTCACCAGCTCGTCACCGACCCGGGACCACCCGCCCGGCGTACCGTCCTCCCCGAGCAGCACCGGACGATCCGGATCGGTGTTGTCGACGACCAGGTCGGCCAGCTCGTCGGGCCGACACTGTGACAGGTAGTGACGCTGTGCCTCGACATAGCGGTGCCGATCCGGATGCGCGACATCTGGCACCCCGCCGTCGCGAGCGGCCAGCCGGCGCACGCTCACCTCGAACGACACGTCGAGGAACACCACGACATCCCACACCTCGCGCAACTCCGGCCGCTGGGTGAACACCCCGTCCACGAGCAGCACACCCGAGTCCGGCACGGCCTCCTGCGCGACGTCGACGTACCGGTCCGCACGGACGTCGTGCCAGCAACGCCGGTACGGCGCGCCTGCCCCGGCGCGCCAGGGATCGACCAGCTCGCGCCGCAGGGCGTGGTAGTCGAAGTGGCGCGTCCACACGGCCTCGGCGGTCCGCCCGTGGGCGTGCCGATGGCTGCGCGGGAAGTGGAAGTCGTCAACCGAGGCACGCACCACTGTGCGGCCGTCACCGCGGAGTGCCTCGGCGAGCTCGTCGGCGAACCAGGTCTTGCCGGCCCCGTCGACGCCATCGACGGCCACGAGCAGGGGTCGCGCCGAGACGGGTACGTGTCTGGCCACGGCAGCCAGAAGGGCCACCCGCTCAGGCGTGGGACTCACCCGACGTCCACGAGGACCTTGCCGACGGCGCCCTCCTCGACGGCGCGCTGGGCGTCGGCGGTCTGCTCGAGCGGATAGCGGTGCAGCGGCAGGCCGGCCGCCTCGCCCACGTGCAGGGCGCCGGTCCGCACCGCCGCCGTCACGTCCTCGACCGCTGCGCTCTTGGCCGTCTCGGGGACCGTGTAGAGGAGCAGGCCCTGCCAGCGGAGGTTCTTCGACATCGATCCCCGCACCGGAAGGGTGAACTCCTCGCCGCCGTTGGTCGCGTAGTACGCGATGGTCGCGCCGTTGGCCGTGACCGCGACGTCGAGGGCGGCGTTCACCGCCGGCGACACCTCGACCACCTGGTCGACGCCGCCGGGGGCCAGGTCCCGGATCGCCGCCTCGGCGTTCTCGGCCCGGTAGTCCACCACATGCTGCGCGCCGGCCGCCCTGGCCAGCGCCGCCTTCTCCGGGGAGCTGACCGTGGTGATCACCGTCGCCCCGGCCCAGCGGGCGAGCTCGATGGCGAAGTGGCCGACGGCGCCGGCGCCACCGGCGACCAGGATGGTCCGGCCGCTCAGCGCCCCGGGGGCGAGCCTCGTGGGTCCGCCCTCGGCGACCGTCAGCGCCCGGTGCGCGGTCAGGGCGGGTACGCCGAGCGAGGCGCCGAGGTCGTAGTCGGCGTCACCGAGCGGCGCGGCCAGGTGGGAGGGCAGCGCGACGTACTCCTGCGCGGTGCCGTCGCGACCCGAGGCCGCCTCCCAGGTCCACACCCGCTCGCCGACCCGCTCCTCTGGAACGCGGTCGCCAACGGCCACGACGTCACCGGCACCGTCGTGATGGGGCACCTTGTCGCCGGGCTGCGCGCTGGGGGTGACCCCGCTTCGCGTCTTCCAGTCCGTCGGGTTCACCCCGGAGACCTCGACCCGCACCAGCACCTCGCCCGGGCCGGGCTCGGGCTGGTCCCGCTCGACGAGTCTCAGTACCTCGGCCCCGCCACCCTCGGCGTACACGATCGCCCTCATGCACCCCATCATCGCGATAGTCCGCCGCGAAAATCATCCGTGGCGTCCATATCCACATGATGATCGCGGCGGACTATCTGTCCTGGTGCCACCACGGAGGCGGATCCAGCGTCCAGTCACGCTTCTCCGGAGACAGGAATTTCGCCCGGCGCCGAGCGCCCAACATCCGCGCCACGACGAGGCCCCGATTGGCCAGGTCACCACCCACCACGGTGAAGTACTCCAGTCCGTGACTCCGGAAGCCGTCCTCCCGGGCGACGTCTCGGCGGTGGCGGGCGACGCCCTTGTGCATGGCACCGTCGTACTCGCCGACGACTCCGGCCACCGGGTCGAGCAGATCCGGGTACCCCAGGAGGTTGCCGCGAAGGTCGAACACCGGCCGGTTGCAGAGCGGCCGGGGCAGGCCGGCGTCGAGCTCCCAGATCAGCCGCATGCGGGCCTCGGTGGGGGACCGGCTGTCGGACGTGACGAGCGGAACGGCCTTGCGCACCAAGGGCACCCCCGTCCAAGCGCACCGCCACTCGACGTACGCCGCGAACTGGTCAGGCGTGATCAGTCCGGCCGCAACTGTCATCTCAGCGGACACGGCGGCCTCCCGGACGTTCGAGCTGAAGCGCATCTCGTCGAACAGGCTCCGCTGCACGCTCGCGCACGCCAGCCCGTGGGCGACCACGATCTCCCACGGAGCCATCTGGGCACGGCTGATCTGCGCAGCCGTCTCGCGTTGAAACCGCCCTCCCGACCGCCGCACCAGAGGCACCGGGCGGTCGCGTCCGAAGGCACGCCCGTCGAAGTACGCCGCGCCCTGCCAGCGCAGGCTGGCCCAGCCGGTGACCACACCGGCGCCGCCCAGCCGCACGACCTGCTCCAGGATGCGTTGCTCCACCGCTGTCGAGTCGGTGTCGGCAGGGACGTACCAACCGTGGGCGCAGGCTCGCCACTTCGGACCTTGGGCCTGGCCACGGGTCGGTCCGAACCGGCCCGTCGGGTCGATTCGTGACGGGAGCACCAGGTCGTCCGGGAACGAGCAGCGCGGATGGAACACACCGGGGTCGGAATCCATGGCCGCACCCTGGCGTCCGGGCCGCCGCCGCGCCGCCGCGTCGCTCGCAGCTGGGGAAATCCGACCTGGCTCCCTGCCCTGTGCACGCGTCCCGGCCCCGATA
>CAZKEZ010000014.1:0-23729 GCA_964551905.1 uncultured Nocardioides sp.
GGGTTGTCGATCGTGAAGCCCTGCTTCTCGATCGAGTCGACGAAGTCGATCATCGCGCCGTTCAGGTAGGGCACGCTCATCCGGTCCACCACGACGGCGACGCCGTCGAAGTCGGTGACCACGTCCCCATCGAGGGTCCGCTCGTCGAAGAAGAGCTGGTAGCGCAGTCCGGAGCAGCCCCCGGGCTGGACCGAGATCCGCAGCTGCAGGTCGTCTCGACCTTCCTGCTCCAGCAGGCTCTTCACCTTGCCCGCGGCCACAGCGCTGAGGTTGATCTGGTCGGTACGACGCTCGGTCTGGACCTGCTCGGTCATGCGTGCTCCCAGAAGACACATCGACGATGGCTGCGACCGGTTGGTCGCCTCACGTGTCCAATCGTCCCACACGCCCGGTTATTCCCCACATCTCACGCGACCTGCGCCGGCATGCGGCGCGGGCGTCACCGCGGCGGCGGGGACCAGGTGCGCGCCACCCGAGCCGCCAGCTCCGCCAGGGCGGCCCGTGGGTCGGCGAAGGAGCGCTGCTCCCCCACCAGGTCGACCATGGAGTACGCCGACTCGATGCCCAGCGTCCGCATCTCCCTGGAGCCCACCAGCACCTGTCCGGCCAGGGCCACGCAGGGTCGAACCGCGCCGGCGGCGACCTCCGCCACCCCATAGGGAACCTTGCCGGACCGGCTGGAGAAGTCGAACGCGCCCTCGCCCGTCAGCACCAGGTCGGCGCTGCGGGCCCGCCCCGCCAGATCGACCGCCTCGGCGACGAGCTCGATCCCGGACTGACGGGTGGCACCCAGGACCAGCAGGGCGAACCCGAGTCCGCCCGCCGCGCCCGCCCCCGGCTCCAGGGAGAGCCGGCGCTCGACCAGCTCCGCGAATCGCTCGAGGAGCAGGTCCACCGCCCCCAGCCGCTCCTCCGGGACGCCCTTCTGCGGGCCGTAGGTGCGACTGGCCCCGAAGAGCCCGGTGAGCGGGTTGTCGACGTCCGTCGCCGCGATCAGGTCGACTCCCGCGAGGGCGGCGCGGGCCGGTCCGGTATCGATGGAGGTGAGCCCGTCCAGACCGATCACTCCCCCTTCGAGCGGCCCGGACCCCGCGCCCCCGTCCGCACGCTGGGCGGTGGCGCCGAGGGCGGCCAGCGCTCCCGCCCCGCCGTCGGAGGTGCCCGAGCCGCCGAGTCCGACCACCAGGCGGGTGGCACCCATGCCCGCGGCGTGGCGGATGAGCGCTCCGACGCCGTACGTGGAGGCCTCCTCGGGTCGCTGCCGACCGGTCAGGTGGATCCCGCACGCCTGCGCCGACTCGACGTAGGCCGTCTCACCCACCCTCAGCACGGTGGCGGGGACCGGTGCACCGAACGGGCCCCGGACCGTCACCGCCAGCACCTCCCCACCGAGCGCGGCGTGCAGGACGTCGACGAACCCGGGGCCGCCGTCGGCCATGGGGCAGCGGTCCAAGATGTCCCCGGGCGCCTGCCGGGCCCACCCCTCCGCGATCGCATCGGCGGCCTCCACGGCGGTGAGGGTGCCCGCGAACTTGTCCGGGGCGATCAGGACGCGCATGGGGCCCATCCTCGCCGCTGTGCGGCCGACGGGAGCCGGGGGGTCACATCCCCGGGGCGCCCCAGAGGGCCAGCCAGCGGGACAGCTCGGGCTCGATCGGCAGCTCGGGTGCGAGCAGGTCGCGGACCTGGATCTCCAGCAGGTTGTCCCGCGTGTTCTCACCCGTCGGCGCGAAGGCGTAGAACGTCCCGGTGCGGTAGAGGTAGACCAGCCCGAACCGTCGGCCCGATGGGTCCCCGAAGGGGATGAGGGTGCACAGGAGCCCCGAGTCGAAGCCGTGCTCGCCGAGGGTGCGGTTGACCGCGTGCAGGTCGGTGCACAGGCCGGACGGGTCCAGGGGGTCGCCGTACACGCTGAGCCAGGTGAAGCCGAAGTCGTCCTGGGTCAGCTCGACCTCGGGCGCCTCAGCGTCGTCCTCGATGAGCGCCAGCATCTCCGCCTTCGTCTGCTCGAACGCCGCTCCCGTCGGTGCGCGGAAGCACACCGAGCCGACGCCGGTCGCCTGGAACCCGGCCGCCGCCTCGAGGGTGATCGCGGCGCTGGGGACGTTGAACAGGGCGTCGAGGTTGGGGCCCTTCACCCGGCGCCGGCCGGTCACCGCATCCCACAGGCCCACAGTGGCCTCAGCCGGTGGGACGGCCGAGCTCGGCCTGGATGCGGGCGAGCTGCTCCAGCCGCTGCTCCAGCGACGGGTGGGTGGAGGACAGGGTGCGCAGCGTCGCGCCGCTGATGGCCGGGGCGATGAAGAACGCGTTCATCGACTGGTTGGCTCGCAGGTCCTGCTGCGGGATCGCGGCCATCTCGCCGGTGATCTTCTGCAGGGCCGACGCGAGCGCGGCCGGCTTCATCGTGAGGTAGGCACCGGCCCGGTCCGCGCACAGCTCGCGGTAGCGCGAGAGCATCCGGGTCAGGAAGAAGCTGATCGCGTAGACCACCAGGCTGATCGCCAGGGCGAGCAGGTACGCCGGCACGCCGTTGTTGCTGCGCCGCCCGAGCTGGCCCCACGCGGCGCCCCGCGTCAGCAGGCCGGCCACGATGCCGGCCGAGGACGCGATCGTCATCACCAGCACGTCGCGGTGCGCGACGTGGGAGAGCTCGTGGGCGAGCACTCCCTCGAGCTCCTCGGCGGAGAGCTTGCCGAGGATGCCGGTCGTGACGCACACGACCGCACGCTCCGGAGACCGGCCGGTGGCGAAAGCGTTCGGGATGGCCAGGTCGGCGATCCCGACCCGGGGCTTGGGCATATCGGCCAGAGCGCACAGTCGGTCGATCATGCCGTGCAGCTCCGGCGCCTCCTCGGCGGTCACCTCCCGCGCCCGCATCGCCCGCATCGCGACGGTGTCGGAGGACCACCACTGCCAGAACGCGATGCCGACGCCGATGACCGCGATCAGCGGCGCGTACTGCGCCGGCATGATGAACATGATCGTGACGACCAGCGCCACGAAGAGCGCGCCGAGCAGGAACATCACCGACGTCATCCGGGCGGTGAGCCCGCGGTCCTTGACGAAGCGTGAGTGAGCCATCGGGGTCGGGCCGTCAGGCCTTGGTGTCGCCGGAGTCCTCGACCGTCTCCGGGGCAGCCTCGAGGATGTCCCCGCCGTCGTCCCCGGGCTCGATGGCCGCGGGGGCGTGGGCACTCTTCAATCGGGCCAGCTCGGCCTCGACGTCGGACTGGGAGCTCATCGCCTCCAGCTCCCGGGTGATGTCGTCGCCCGCACCCACTGCCGTCACGTCGTCGAGTGCGCCGGAGGCGATCAGCTCGTCGATGGCACCGGCCCGGGCCTGCATCTCCGCGGTCTTGTCCTCCGCCCGCTGGATGGCCAGGCCGACGTCACCCATCTCCTCACCGATGCCGGAGACGGCCTCGTTGATCCGGGTCTGCGCCTCGGCCGCGGTGTAGGTCGCCTTGATCGTCTCCTTGCGGGTTCGGAACGCCTCGACCTTCGCCTGCAGCCGCTGCTGGGCGAGGACCAGCTTCTCCTCCTCACCCTGGAGCTGGGCGTGCTGGGCCTGGAGATCGGTGATCTGCGCGGTCAGCCCGGACTTGCGGGTGAGCGCCTCCCGAGCCAGGTCCTCGCGGCCCATGTCGATGGCCTTCTCCGCCTGGCCCTGGAGCTTCGTCGACTGCTGCTCGAGCTGCGCCACCTGGATCTCGACGCGCTTGCGCGAGGTGGCCACGTCGGCCACGCCCTTGCGCACCTTGACGAGCAGCTCACGCTGCCGCTGGTAGCTGTAGTCCAGCGTCTCTCGGGGGTCCTCGGCACGGTCGAGGGCCTTGTTCGCCTTCGACTTGAAGATCATCGTGAAGCGTTGCCACAGGCCCATGCGGGGCGCCCTCCTCGTGTGCGTCACCCGGCGGTGACTGATGGGCACAACCCTAGGCCCGAGAGGCAAGGCACCGCGAGCGCGGGGCGAGGTCCGTCCGGCCGGTAGTCTGGAGCCCGCACCGTCCGCCCACGTCCGAGTCCGTCGAGGTTCCGCTTGTTCCGCCGCTCGAAGTCCACCGAAGACGCACCCCCTCCGCAGGTCAAGCCGGTCGGGAAGGGGCATCCGACCCCGACCCGCAAGGAGGCGGAGGCGGCCGCCCGGGCGAGGGCCAAGACCCCGCGCACCCGCAAGGAGCAGGCCGCCGCACAGCGCCGACAACGCTCGGAGTCGAGCCAGAAGGTGCGCCACGCCATGAAGACCGGGGACGAGCGGTTCCTCCCGCCGCGGGACAAGGGGCCGGTCAAGCGGTTCATCCGCGACTTCGTCGACGCGCGCTTCTCCTTCATCGACCTGCTGCTGCCCGTGCTGCTGATCACCATGGTGATGAGCTACGCCGGCAGCGTCCGGATGGCCGGGTACGCCAACTCCGTCCTGCTGGGGGCGCTGGCCCTGGTGCTGGTCGAGATGGTGATGCTCCGATTCCGACTGCGCCGCGAGCTGGCCCGCCGCTTCCCCAACGAGCCGACCAAGGGGACGACGTACTACGCCATCATGCGGGCGCTCCAGATGAAGTTCCTGCGGCTGCCGAAGCCCCGGGTGAAGATCGGCCAGCAGCTGCCCGAGGACTACCGCTGACGGATCCGTCATGGTGATCGGTCTCGCTGCAGGACTCGCCGCCGCCGTTCTCTTCGGTGTGGCCGCCGTGGTGCAGGCCCACGCGGTGCGGTCCATCGAGGACGCCGTCCACCATCTGCCGACGTTCCTCCGCGTGGCGGTTCGTGACCCCCTGATCTGGCTCGTCGTGGTCGCCTACCTCACCGGATTCGTGCTGCATGCGGTCGCCATCTGGCTGTTGCCGCTGTACCTCGCCCAGGCCGCGATCGCCTTCTCCCTGCCCGTCACCGCGCTCAGCGCGGTCTGGGTGCACGAGCGGGTCTCCGCGCGTCAGTGGCTGGCGGTCGCAGCGGTGGCAGGTGGGCTGGCGCTCCTGTCGTTCGGCGCCGGGGCACCGGGCGAGGTCCGCGAGTCCGCGGCGTTCGTCGCCGTCCTGCTCTCCGGCCTCACCCTGCTGCTGGGCCTGGCCCGACCCGCGAGGTCGTCCGGCGGCGTGGCCTTCGGGGTGCTGGCCGGCCTGGCCTACGCCGGCTCGGCGCTCGCCGTCCGGGGCGTCACCTGGCCACTCGAGCCGCTGATCACCGTCGCCGCGCTCACGGTGCCGGCGTACGGGCTGCTCGGCTTCTGGCTTTACTCCACCGGCCTGGACCGCGGGGAGGTTTCGGCGGTCACCGCCCCGATGGTGGTGCTCCAGACCGTGGTTCCTGGCGTCGTGGGGGTCCTGTTGCTGGGCGACGGAATCCGGCCCGGCTGGGAGGTGCTCGTGGCGTTCGGCCTCCTGCTCTCCGCGGCCGGTGCGGCCGCCGTGGGCCGCGCCAGTCCCGAGGGTCCGCGGATGGCCACCGGCAGTCCGCTCCCCGCCCCCGGGGGTCGCACCCCGTGACGTCCGCCGACGTGTCCGTGCGGGTCGCCTGGCCCGACGATGCCGCCTCCGTCGCCGCGGTCCAGACCCGCGTCTGGCGCCGGCTGTACGCCGACCTCCTCCCGGCCACTGCGCTGCCCGATGAGGCGACGCTGACCGAGCTCTGGGGCAGAGCCCTGGACCGCCCCGGTGACGCGCGCAACCGGCTGTTGGTGGCGCTCGAGCGCAACCGGGTCACCGGGTTCGCGGTCACCGGTCCGGCGGGTGACCCCGACTGCGACCCGGTCAGGGACGCGGAGCTGTCGGAGCTCATGGTCGATCCGGACGACCTCGGCGCCGGACACGGCTCCCGGCTGCTCCAGGCCGCGGTGGACACGATGGTCGCCGACCGGTTCCAACGCGCGGTGACCTGGCTGGTGGCCACCGACGACGAGCGCCGCCGGTTCCTCACCGAGGCGGGCTGGGGGGCCGACGGGGCACACCGGAAGCTCGACCTCACCGGCGACGGAAGCACCGTCGTGTCCCAGGTTCGGCTGCACACCGCTCTGGGCTGATCCCCCGGGGGCGCACCCTCTTGATTTCTCGCCGCGAGGGGCGAAGATGGGAAGGTGATGGGTCCGCTTCCTCCGCTCTACCGTTGGCGCACCATCGCCGTCGTCCTGCTGGTCTGTGTGACGCTGGGTGCCTGGCTCGCGTTCTCCACGCCGCTGCCGGTCATGGTGACCGCCGGCGCCCTGCTGGGGGGCCTCGCGGGCGTCCTGCTGGCCTATCTCCTCGTGCACGACTTCTCTGCCCGCCAGCCGCGTCCGGTCCGGGTGAAGGGGCGCTGAGCCCGCCGGAGTCCCCCGAGGACTGGCCAACTGAGCGGTCCGCGATCATCCGGGACTCGCTCGGGGTGGCGGTGGCCACCGGGGCTTACGGGATCTCGTTCGGGGCCGTCTCCGTCGCCGCCGGCCTGTCCGTCGGCCAGACCTGCGCGTTGTCGCTGCTGATGTTCACCGGCGCCTCGCAGTTCGCCCTGGTCGGGGTGGCCGCCGCGGGCGGGGCACCGGCGTCCGGTGCCGCCACGGCGCTGCTGCTCGGCGCCCGCAACACGCTCTACGGCCTGCGGATGGCCCCACTCCTGCGCTGGACGGGCTGGCGCCGGTTCGCCGGGGCGCACATCCTGATCGACGAGTCGACGGCGATGGCCATCAACCGGACCCACACCGCGGCCGTCCGGCTCGGCTTCGTCACCACCGGCGTGGGCATCCTCGCGCTCTGGAACCTGGCGACCCTGATCGGAGCGCTCGCCGGCGAGGCCATCGGCGATCCCCGAGCCTTCGGGCTCGACGCCGCGGTCGCGGCGGCCTTCCTGGCACTGCTGTGGCCGCGCCTGCGCGACGGACGGAACCGAGTGCTCGCGGTGCTGGCCGCAGTGGTGGCGCTGGGACTGGTGCCGCTGACCGCAGTCGGCGTCCCCGTGCTCGCAGCCGGCGGTGTGGCCCTGCTGGCCGGCGTCCTCACCAGATCTCCCGACCCGACGGAGTTCCCTCGGGCCGAGGACCTGCCGGGTGGGGGCTCCGGACGATGACCTGGACCGTCCTGCTGATCGCCGCCGCGGGGTGCTACCTGCTGAAGCTGGCCGGACTCTCGGTGCCCTCGCGCCTCCTCGAGCATCCGATGCTGGAGCGCATCGCCGACCTGATCCCGGTCTGTCTGCTCGCCGCCCTGGTGGCGGTGCAGACCTTCGCCGTCGGTACCTCGCTCACCGTGGACGCGCGGGTCCTCGGGGTCGCGTTCGCCGTGGTGGCCCTGGTGCTGCGAGCGCCGTTCCTGGTGGTCGTCTTCGGCGCCGCCCTGGTCGCCGCGCTGGCCCGTCTCGTCTGACACGGACCGACGCCGCCCCGACGTAGGCGTCGGAACGGCGTCGGTGGCCCGTCAGAGGGTCGGTGAGTCAGCTGGCTCTGGTCAGACGTTCACGCCTGCCAGCACCGCACGCACCTCCTCCTTGGTCGTCGCCGCCTCCAGCGCGGCCACCCGCTCGTTGTCGAGGAAGACCTGAGCGATCTTGCCGAGCAGCGCCAGGTGGTCGTCCCCGGCACCGGCGACCCCGATCACGAACCGGGTCTCCTTGCCGTTCCAGTCCAGCGAGCCGGGGAAGCGCACGAGCGAGAGCCCGGTCGCCCGGATCGACGACTTCGCCTCGTTCGTCCCGTGCGGGATGGCCAGGCCGTTGCCCATGTGGGTCGACACCGACGCCTCACGGTCGTGCATCGCCTGGACGTACGCCGGGTCCACGGCGCCCGTGGCGACCAACAGCTGGCCGGCCTCCGTGATCGCCTCGTCCCGCGTCGTGGCCGTCCCGGACAGCACGATCGCGTCGTCGGGAAGCAGCGCACCGAGGTCCCCGCCGTCGGCGTCGGCAGCAGCCGCCGGGGCGGCGCCGCCACCTCCCGCGTTGGACTCCTGCACCAGAGCGACGATCTCGTCGTACTTCGGGCTCTGCATGAAGTTGTCCACGGACACGTGCACCGCGGAGCCGGTCCGCTGCTGAGCGCGGGCAGTCAGGTCCTGATGCGTCACCACCACGTCGTAGGTGTCCTCGAGGTTGGCGATCGCCTTGTTGACGACCGTGACCTCGGGATACCCGGCGTCGTGGATCTTCTTGCGCAGCACCGAGGCGCCCATCGCGGAGGACCCCATACCGGCGTCGCACGCGAAGACGATCGAGCGGATCTCGCTGGGGGCGTTGCGGCCGGTCAGCGCCGTCGCGACCGTCGACTTCCGGCCCTTGTTCGCCTCCATCCGCAAGGTGGCCTCGCTCAGGTCCCCTTCGTCATCGCCCTTCTCGAGCCGCAGCATCAACGATGCCAGGGCGAAGGAGACGGCCGCCGCGCCGAACACTCCGAGCGTCACGCCGAGGTAGTCACCCTTGGCGGTCTGCGCGTACACGGCAGCGATCGAACCGGGAGCCGCGGGCGCCCGAAGCCCCACATCGAAGGCGACGAAGATGAACACACCGGTCATGCCGCTGGCGATCATCGCGAGCAGCAGCTTGGGCTTCATCAGCACGTACGGGAAGTAGATCTCGTGGATACCGCCCAGGAACTGGATCACGGCGGCACCAGGAGCCGTCGCCTTGGCCACGCCACGGCCGAAGATGCTGTACGCCAGCAGCAGGCCCAGGCCGGGGCCCGGGTTGGCCTCGAGCAGGAACAGCACTGACTTGCCCGTCTCGCCCGCCTCCTGGAGGCCGAGCGGGGTGAGCACCCCGTGGTTGATGGCGTTGTTGAGGAACAGCACCTTCGCGGGCTCGATGATGATCGAGGTGAGCGGCAGGAGGTTGTTGTCGACCAGCCACTCGACCGCGTTGCCGGCGGCCTCCATGACCCCGTTGACCATGGGGGCAAGCACGAAGAAGCCGAGGATCGCCATCACGAAGGCCGTGATGCCGGCCGAGAACATGTTGACGAGCATCTCGAAGCCCGCCTTGACCTTCCCCTCCCACAGGGCGTCGAGGCGCTTCATCACCCACGCCGACAGCGGGCCCAGGATCATCGCGCCGATGAACATGTGGATCTGCCCGAGGGCCGCGAAGTCCTCCGCGAGGTTGCCCGCGGCGAGCCAGTCGGTCAGCAGTCGCGCGTTCTCGTTGGCGATCAGCAGGTCGGACCCCGCGATGACGCCCATGGTGGCGAAGCCGCCGACCACCGCCCCGCGGTCGCCGTACACCATCCGGCCACCGGTGGCGGCGATCAGGATCGGCAGTAGGTAGTGGATCGCTGGCCCCACGAACGTCGCGAGGTCTGCGTTGGGCAACCAGCCCACGTCGATGAACAGGGCGGTGAACAAGCCCCACCCGATCAGCGCCGGGATGTTGGGCATGATCATGTTGGACAGGAACGTGCCGAACCTCTGGACGTGGACACGGGCGCCGGAGCGAGACTCCGGAGTGGTGGTGTCGATCGCCATGCTGCTCCTTTCTGAGGCGGCCGGCGAGCTGGTCGGACCGCATGTGCAGCTTCAATGAGAGGCGGTGACGCCCCTCACATCTGTGAATACCTTTATATTGGCCCCCTCTTGCTCTCGTCAAGGACTAGAAGCAAACTATCTCCAAGGAATGACAAGGAAACGGGTACGCCAGAGCAGGGCGGCTGCGGGCACCGTGGCGGCCCGACGCCCGGCGTTACCATGACCGGACGCCACCCCCGCGCCCCCAGGAGGCGACATGAAGGCACTTCGTTTCTACGCACCCGAGGACGTCCGGCTGGAGGATGTCCCGGAGCCCGAGTGCGGCCCCGACGAGATCAAGCTGCGGGTGCGCAACTGCTCGACGTGCGGCACCGACGTCAAGATCTTCTACAACGGCCACCAGAACCTCACCCCGCCCCGGATCACCGGCCACGAGATCGCCGGCGAGGTCGTCGAGGTCGGTGATGAGGTCAACACGACGTACGGCTCGGAGTGGAAGGTCGGCGACCGGGCACAGGTCATCGCGGCGGTGCCCTGCGGTGACTGCTACGAGTGCCGCAAGGGCTGGATGGCGGTCTGCCAGAACCAGACGTCGGTGGGCTACCAGTACGACGGCGGGTTCGCCGAGTACATGATCGTGCCCCGCGAGGTGCTGAAGGTGGACGGACTCAACCGGATCCCGGACAACGTGGGGTACGACGAGGCATCGGCGGCCGAGCCCTTCGCCTGCGCCATCAACGCCCAGGAGCTGCTGGACATCGAGGAGGGCGACACCGTCGTGGTCTTCGGAGCGGGACCGATCGGGTGCATGCACATCCGGATCGCCAGGGGCGTGCACAAATGCGGACCGGTCTACCTCGTCGACGTCAACGCCGACCGGCTGAAGATGTCGGCCGACGCGGTCCAGCCCGACGAGGTGATCGACGGCTCACAGGTCGATGTGGTCGCGCGGGTCTTCGAACTGACCGGAGGGCGCGGAGCCGACGTCATCATCACCGCGACCGCGGCCAACATCACCCAGGAGCAGGCCATCTCGATGGCCGCCCGCAACGGCCGGATCTCGTTCTTCGGAGGTCTGCCCAAGAACGACCCGTTCATCAAGTGCGACTCCAACCTGGTGCACTACCGCCAGCTGCACATCCACGGCGCGAACGGCTCGGCCCCCGAGCACAACAAGCGGGCGCTGGAGTACATCTCGACCGGGCAGGTGCCGGTCAAGGACCTGATCACCGAGCACATCCCGCTCGACCGCGTCCTGGACGCCTTCCAGATCGTCAAGAACGGCGAGGCGATCAAGGTCACCGTCGAGCCCTGACGGCCGATCCGGCGCAAACGGCGGGCGACCCGGCGCAAACGGCGCGGTCCGAGCCGGTTGGCGTCCACAGGTCGTGCGGCGCCACGGTTTCCCACAGGTTCGCGGCACGGCGCCATGGCTGTCGGCGGGTGGTGCTTGACTACTTTCCATGCACCAGTTCGAGATCGATCCTCCGCGCTTGGAGGACGTCGACGACCTCGACGCGGCCACGGTGGTGGCCGGCGCCGAGGCTCTGGTGCGCCGTCGGCGCGGGATCGAGGCCGACGAGCTCCGGCTCGTGGCGCGGTGGGCCGATCTGCACTCTGCCGAGCCACCCCCGGCGCCCAGCCCGGCGCAGCAGCGGTTCGGAGACCGGCTCATCATGGTGGGCGGGCCGGGCTCTCCGCGGGTGCAGGAGTTCTGCCTGGCCGAGCTCGCCGTGGCCCGCAACCAGCATCCGATCGGGATGCGACAGACGATGGCCGACGTGTTGGACCTGAAGCACCGGCTGCCACGGTGCTGGGACCGGGTCCAGGCCCTCGCCAGTGATGCCTGGGTCGCCTGCCGGGTGGCCCGGCTGACCCATCACCTGAGCGCTGCGCAGGCCGAGGTGGTCGACCTGGCGGTGGCCGACATGCTCGGCGCCCAGGCACCCAGTCGGGTCTTCACCGTGGTCGAGGCCAAGATCATCGAGGCGGATCCCGACCGCTACGCCGCCGAGATCGAGGCCGAGGCCACGCGGCGCTGCGTCAAGGTCAGTCAGTCCAACGACCACGGTCTGCGCACCATTTTCGCCCGCCTCGAGGCCGGCGACGCCACCTGGGTCGAGGCCATGGTCGACCGCGTGGCCACCATCCTGCGCGAGCGCGGCGAACCCGGCAGCCGCGACGAGCTGCGCGCCACCGCCTTCGGTTGGCTCGCTCGCCCCGCCGAGCTGCTCGCCCTGCTCCTCGAGCACCAACCCCCTGCCCGAACGCCCCGGCCCTCCGACCCCGAGCCCCCCGACGCCGAGCCCGAGCCCACCGACCCGGAACCTGCACCGTCGCGGGCGTTCGCCTTCCCCGCCGAGCTGCTCGACGCCCTACGCTGCCTCGACCCGGCCCGGCTGCGACCCCCCGCCACCTTGCACGTCCACCTCCACCAGGCGGCTCTCGAGGGACTGGCCGACGGAGTGGCCCGCTGCGAGGAGCTCGGGCCGTTCCTCCCCGACCAGCTCCACGACCTCCTCGGGCGTGCGGACGTCACCGTGGCCCCGGTCATCGACCTGGCCGACCAGATCAGCGCCAACGCCTACGAGCACCCGGAGTCGGTCAAGAACCGCGTCTTCCACCTCATCGGTGGCGACTACTTCCCCTACGCGCCCTCGCTGGCCCGCCACCTCGACATCGACCACGTCACGCCGTACCGCCCCCACGGCCCCCCGGGCCAGACCGGGGTCCACAACGCGGGACCCCTGACCCGCCTCCACCACCGCATCAAGACCCATGCCAACGGCTGGGCGGTGCGACAACCCCAGCCAGGCATCTATGTCTGGCGGACCCCACACAACCTCTACCGAATCGTCACGCACACCGGTACCCACCCGCTCACCTCGAGCCAGGCCGCGGGCTACTTCGCCGACCCGGCAGCACCCGAATCCGCCTGACGGACGATGGGGGTCAGGCCAGGTCGAGCAGGTGCTCCAGCCCGACGGTGAGCCCCGGCCGCTGGCCGATGGCGCGGACGGCGGTCAACACGCCCGGGGCGAAGGAGGATCGGTCGAGCGAGTCGTGGCGGAGCGTCAGGGTCTCCCCCGGACCGCCCAGCAGCACCTCCTGGTGGGCCAGCAGGCCGCGGAGTCGCACCGAGTGCACGCGCACCCCCTCCACGTCGGCACCGCGAGCGCCGAGCAGTCCGGTGGAGGTGGCGTCGGGCATCGCGTCGGCGCCGGCGTCCCGCCGGGCCGCCGCGACGAGCTCGGCCGTGCGGCGCGAGGTCCCCGACGGCGCGTCCGCCTTCGTGGGGTGGTGCAGCTCGACGATCTCCACCGACTCGAAGTACGGCGCGGCCAGCGCCGCGAACCGCATCATCAGCACGGCTCCGATGGAGAAGTTGGGTGCCACCAGCACCCCCAGACCCGGCGCCGCGTCGAGCCACCCCTGAAGCTTCGCGAGCCGCCCCTCGTCGAAGCCGGTGGTGCCGACCACGACGTGCAACCCGTTCTCCAGGCAGAAGCGGAGGTTGTCCATCACCGCGTCGGGGTGAGTGAAGTCGACGACGACCTCCGCACCAGACGCGGCCAGTTGCTGGACGGGATCCTCCGCATCCACCTGGGCGACGAGCGCCAGGTCCTCGGCCCGGTCCACCGCACGGCAGATCTCCGCACCGACCCGCCCCCTGGCACCCAGCACACCGACCCTGATCGCATCGCTCACACGGACAAACCTAGCCTCGAAGTGGCAGGCTGAGCCCATGTCGCGACAGCCGATCCCGCCTCGGATCCTGTGGGCCGTGGATGTGATGGACGTGCAGCCGGACGATCACATCCTGGAGATCGGCTGCGGACCGGGCGCCGGCGCCGAGGTCATCTGCTCTCGGCTCGAGACCGGGAAGCTGTTCGCCATCGACCGTTCCGAGTCCGGGGTGGACCGGACCCGTCGGCGCAACCAGGCTCATATCGACGCCGGCCGGCTCACCGTGCGCCAGATCGACCTGGCCACCCTGCGGGTCCCGGTCAAGCGGCTGACCAAGGTGTTCGCCTTCAACGTCAACCTGTTCTGGGTGCGCGAGTGCGCCGATGAGGTGGCCCTGCTCCACCAACGGGTGCTGCCCGGTGGCGCGGTCTACCTGTTCTTCGACGCCAAGCCGGAGCTGGTGCCGACGATCGTCCGCAAGGCCTCCGCGGCACTCGAGGCCGGCGGCTTCACCGTCTCACTCGTGGAGCAGAAGGCGCCGCCGGTGGTCGGAGTCATTGGGCGACGATAAGGTTTATCTCTGATAATCCCTTGATATCAGGTTTCTACCTGATCTAGGCTCCTGGACAGACCACAACCTGATCACCACCGCCTCGGGCGTCACCGAAGGAGTTCGCGTGCGTGCCGCCGTCCTGACCGTCGATCAGCGGGCCAGCCGGGTCGGACCCGATCTGGTGCCGCACACCGTCGAGAGCCTCGCGCGGTCCCATCCGGGTCTCGCGCTCGAGCGCACCGTCGGAGACGAGTTCCAGGGGGTGCTGGACGACGCCGAGCGGCTGGCCGGAGTCGTTCACGCCCTCCTGCGGTCCCAGCAGTGGAACCTCGGCATCGGCCTGGGGCAGGTGGAGGAGCCGATCCCAGCGGATCCGCGAGCCGGCCGCGGGACGGCGTACCTGCTGGCCAGGGATGCAGTGACGGCGGCGAAGGCGGCCCCGTGGCACGTCTGCGTCCTCGGCGACAATGCGGCCACCGCCCGGGCGCTGGAGAGCAGCCTCTGGCTGTGGGCCGGGCTGCTGGCCCGGCGCAGCCGCAAGGGCTGGGAGGTCGTGGACCTGCTGGAGACGGGGCTCACGCATGCCGAGGCCGCCGGGAAGCTGGGCATCTCCCAGTCCGCGGTCACGCAGCGGGCCCGGGCGGCGGGGCTGGCCGAGGGACGTCGCGCCCGGGAACTGGTCACCTACCTGGCCGCCACGGCGCTGGGGGGCGGGTCGTGAACGGCTGGATCGTCTCGACGATGGTGATGGCTGCGGTCGTCCCGGCCGCGATCGCCGGCTGGGCCGCACCGCGGGCGCGGTGGCCGGGCGCGTTGGCGTTCGCCCTCCTGGGGGTCGCGGCCCTGGTCACCGCGACCACCTCGGAGCCGCTCGAGACCCGGCCCGCCCAGGTGCTGGTCGTGGTCGTCTGTTTCCTGGCCGCGATCGTGGGGGGCGGCGCAGTGACGACTGCCGTGTTCAGCCTGGTCGACGCGGGTCACGCGGAGGCGTCGGCGTCCGTCAGCGCGGCCGGGGAGATCCTCCGCGGGGGCGCCTGGATCGGCGCCCTGGAGCGGGCGGCGGTCTTCATCCTCCTGCTGCAGGGCTGGCCGGAAGGGCTCGCTCTCGTCCTGGCCCTCAAGGGACTCGGCCGCTACCCCGAGCTGAGGGCCCGGATGGACTCCGGGGTGGCCGAGCGGTTCATCATCGGCACGTTCACCAGCGTGCTGTGGGCGGTGGCGTGCGCCTGGGTGGCCCTGCAGCTGAGCTGATCCAGGACCGGATCGCTGGACTCAGCGAGTACGTCGGGAGGGGCCGACCACCGCGAGGATCTCCGGGCGCCCGAACAGCTGCCCGGCCACCGAGCGCACCTCCTCGAGGCTGACGGCCTCGATCCGGGCGAGCACCTCGTCGACGGGCAGCACCCCTTCATGGACCAGCTCGGCCTTGCCCAGCCGTGACATCCGCGAGCCGGTGTCCTCGAGACCCAGCACCAGCCCTCCGCGGAGCTGCCCCTTGCCACGTTCGAGCTCCTCGGAGGTGAGGCCGTGGGTGGCCACGCTCGCCACCTCGCGGCGGACGGTGGCGAGCACCTCGTCGACCTTGTCGGGCAGACAGCCCACCGAGACCCCGACCAGGCCGGCATCGGCGTGGTGGGTCGCGAAGGAGTAGACGGAGTAGGCCAGTCCGCGGCGTTCCCGAACCTCCTGGAAGAGCCGGCTCGATGTCCCGCCACCCAGGGCCGCGTTGAGGACCCCCAGCGCGAAGCGACGATCGTCGCTGCGCGTGACGCCGTTGACGCCGAGCACCATGTTCACCTGCTCCAGGGGCCGGACCGCGGTGGCGACCCCGGCGTG
Organism: uncultured Nocardioides sp.; assembly: GCA_964551905.1. Lineage (GTDB taxonomy): Bacteria > Actinomycetota > Actinomycetes > Propionibacteriales > Nocardioidaceae > Nocardioides. The sequence continues at coordinate 15,496 of CAZKEZ010000014.1, forward strand.
CACCCGGCGGCTCCGCCCGGATGCGAGCGCGGGCATCGGCTCCTCCACCCGGTCCAGGAACCCGCCGCGGCCGAACGCCCTGGTCACCTGGCGGACCACGTCGCCGTGTCGCAGGTTCCCGGCGGCCGCGACCACCATGGCCGCGGGTCGGTAGTGGCGCCGGTAGAAGCGGTGCACCTGGTCGCGGGACAGGCCGGCGATGGACCGGTCGGTCCCGGAGATGGATCGTCCCAGCGGGGTGTCGCCCCATGCCTGCGCCGCGAACAGATTGTGGACGACGTCGTCCGGGTCGTCGTCGTGCATGGCGATCTCGTCGAGGATCACTTCCCGCTCCGCCTCGACGTCCGCCGGGAGGAGGAGCGAGCTGGTCAGCATGTCACCCAGGGTGTCGATGGCCAGGGGCAGGTCCTCGTCGAGAACCCGGGCGTGGAAGCAGGTGTACTCCTTCGCGGTGAACGCGTTGAACTCGGCGCCCACGGCATCGAGCTGGGAGGAGATGTCCAGGGCCGACCGCTCGGCCGTGCCCTTGAACAGCAGGTGCTCGAGGAAGTGGGAGCACCCGTGCAGCGCAGGAGACTCGTGGCGGGATCCGACGCCGACCCAGGCGCCGATGCTGGCGGAGCGGGCACCGGCGATCTGCTCGGTCAGAACGCGCAGCCCGCTGGGCAGCACGGTACGGCGCACCAGCGACGTGACCTGCCCGTCACCGGAGCGCACGCGGTGCAGGGTGCGGCTCCGGGCCGCCACCTGGCGGCCCGGAGCCGCAGTGTCCAGTCGGGTCACTCAGCGGCGGGGGCGCCGGCGCTGTCCGACCCCGGACCCTCGCTGGCGTCCTCCTCGACGACCGGCACCAGCGACAGCTTGCCGCGGTCGTCGATCTCAGCGATCTGCACCTGCACCTTCTGGCCGACCGAGAGCACGTCCTCGACGCTCTCGACGCGCTTGCCGCCGGCCAGGGCCCGCAGCTTGCTGATGTGCAGCAGGCCGTCCTTGCCCGGCAGCAGCGAGACGAACGCACCGAAGTTCGTGGTCTTGACGACCGTGCCCAGGTAGCGCTCGCCCACCTCGGGCATCGTCGGGTTCGCGATCGCGTTGACGGCCTGGCGGGCGGCCTCGGCGGCCTCGCCGTTGGTGGCGCCGATGTAGATGGTGCCGTCGTCCTCGATGGTCAGCTGGGCGCCGGTGTCGTCCTGGATCTGGTTGATCACCTTGCCCTTGGGCCCGATCACCTCGCCGATCTTGTCGACAGGGATCCGGATCGTGATGATCCGCGGGGCGTGGTCCGACATCTCCTCGGGGGCGTCGATGGCCTCGGCCATGACCTCGAGGATCGCCAGCCGGGCGTCCTTGGCCTGGCCCAGCGCCTGCGCGAGCACCTCGGCGGGGATCCCGTCCAGCTTCGTGTCGAGCTGCAGGGCGGTGACGAACTCCTTGGTGCCGGCGACCTTGAAGTCCATGTCGCCGAAGGCGTCCTCGGCGCCGAGGATGTCGGTCAGCGCGACGTACTCGGTCCGGCCGTCGACCTCACCGGAGATGAGGCCCATAGCGATGCCGGCGACGGGCGCGCGCAGGGGCACGCCGGCCTGCAGCAGCGAGAGGGTCGAGGCGCAGACCGAGCCCATGGAGGTCGAGCCGTTGGAGCCCATCGCCTCGGAGAGCTGGCGGATGGCGTAGGGGAACTCCTCGCGAGTGGGCAGCACGGGCAGCAGGGCGCGGCGCGCCAGGGCGCCGTGACCGACCTCGCGACGCTTGGGCGAGCCCACTCGGCCGGTCTCGCCGGTGGAGAAGGGCGGGAAGACGTACTTGTGCATGTAGCGCCGCGTCTTCTCGGGCGAGAGGGTGTCGAGCTTCTGCTCCAGGGTCAGCATGTTGAGGGTGGTGACGCCCAGGATCTGGGTCTCGCCCCGCTCGAATAGCGCCGAGCCGTGCACGCGCGGGATCACCGCGACCTCGGCGTGCAGCGGGCGGATGTCGGCCAGACCCCGCCCGTCGATGCGGACCTTGTCGCGGAGCACCCGCTCGCGCACCAGCGCCTTGTTGAGGGACCGGAACGCCGCCCCGACCTCCTTCTCGCGGCCATCGAACTGGCCGGCCAGGGTGTCGAGCAGCGACGCCTTGATCTCGTCGAGCCGCTCCTCACGGTCCTGCTTCCCGGCGATGGTGAGCGCCTGCTCGGTCTGCTCCCGCACCGCCGACTCGACCGCGGCGTAGACGTCGTCCTCGTAGTCCAGGAAGACCGGGAACTCCTCGACCGGCTTGGCCGCGGCCTTGGCGAGCTCGACCTGCGCATCGCAGAGCTGCTTGATGAAGGGCTTGGCGGCGTCGAGGCCACCGGCCACGACCTGCTCCGACGGTGCCGTAGCTCCCGACTGGACCAGGTCCCAGGTCTGCTCGGTCGCCTCGGCCTCGACCATCATGATCGCGACGTCGCCGGTCTCGGTCACCCGTCCGGCCACGACCATGTCGAAGACGGCGTCCTCCAGCTGGCTGTGGGAGGGGAAGGCGACCCAGTCGCCCTCGATGAGCGCCATGCGCACCCCGCCGACCGGGCCAGAGAACGGCAGGCCGGAGAGCTGGGTGGACATCGAAGCCGCGTTGATCGCGAGCACGTCGTAGGGCATGTCGGGGTCCAGCGCCAGCACGGTGATGACGACCTGAACCTCGTTGCGCAGACCCTTCTTGAAGGTCGGCCGCAGCGGGCGGTCGATGAGCCGGCAGGTGAGGATCGCGTCCTCACCGGGGCGTCCCTCGCTGCGGAAGAAGGAGCCGGGGATCTGGCCCACGGCGTACATCCGCTCCTCGACGTCGATGGTCAAGGGGAAGAAGTCGAAGTGGTCCTTGGGCTGCTTGGACGCCGTGGTGGCGGACAGCAGCATGGTCTCGTCGTCGAGGTAGGCGGTCACCGAGCCGGCGGCCTGTCGGGCCAGCAGTCCGGTCTCGAACTTGATGGTGCGCTGTCCGAACTTGCCGTTGTCGATGATCGTCTCGACGGCGGAAATGGTGGGTTCCACGATGGTGGTTCCTTTTCTCTTCGTGGAGCGATCCCGCGAGTCCGCACGGTCTCGGGCGGGCCGTCGGCCCGCGGAGGCCCGTCGAGTGCCAGCCGGTCTTCGATCGAGGCCCGCAGCTCCCCGATCCGGGGTCTGAAGGCCACTACCGAGGACCGGGCCGTCGCCGCGGTCGCTCCTGGTGGTGTGTTCTGTTGTGAAATGTAGCGAAGGGCCCACCGGGGGTGGGCCCTGGAACGTCAGCGGCGCAGGCCGAGACGTTCGACGATCGACCGGTAGCGGCCGATGTCCGTCTTCTGCAGGTAGTTGAGCAGCCGACGCCGCTGACCGACCAGCAGCAGCAGGCCGCGCCGGCTGTGGTGGTCGTGCTTGTGCTGCTTCAGGTGCTCGGTGAGGTGGCTGATGCGGTGGCTCAGCAGCGCGATCTGCACCTCGGGGGAGCCGGTGTCGCCCTCGCTGGTGGCGTACTCCGCCATGATCTTCTTCTTGGTCTCCGCATCGGTTCCGACCGACATGCAGGGGCTCCTTCTCGACTCTCGTTGCGCGGCGCGCCGGGGCCTGTTCACCCGGGCACTCTCGATCCGCGGCCGTTCGACGGCAACCAGACGAGGTTACCAGCGCGTCCCGACCGGCCCCAATTCGCGCTCTTGTGACACATCCGTGGGTCCGTCCCGGAGTCTGGCGCTGGGCGGCTGGGGTGGGTTGAGTGTTGCTGGTGGTCCGTGGTCGGTGACCGAGGCGCTGCTCGGCGGGGTGGCGGTGCCGGGGTTCAGGTGGGCGGCCGAAGTACCGCGACCGCAGGTCGTGGTTTCGGTCCATTCGACGGGTCCGCCGGCCCGGAGGGGTTCACGACCCCCCTCGGTTGGACTGATACGACACCCGAATCGCCGAGATTGACGTCGTTTGGACCAATCGGCAACCCTTCCCACGACGCTGGCGCTGGCCGTGCCCGAGTGGACCGAAACGACACCGCCGGAGCCGAAATCTGCGACGTTTGGGTCCAAACCGCGTACCCGCGGTGACCAGGGCAGCGACCGCAACCCACCACGGCACTGCGCCGTCGCAGCGCTGCCGGCGGCAACCACCCACCGCCAGTCACCCAGGAGCAATACCCACGGATGAGTCAGAAGAGCGCCAATTCGCGACTCCGAGGCCGCTGCACCGGTCGCGGATCTGCCAGGATGCCGGAATGGAGACGCGGATCGGGGTGTGCAATCTGTGCGAGGCGATCTGCGGCCTCCAGCTCACCGTCGAGCGCACCCCGGAGGGGGACCGGGTGACGGGCGTGCGCGGCAATCCCGCCGACCCGCTCTCCCGTGGGCACATCTGCCCGAAGGGGGTGGCGATCGCCGACGTGTACGACGACCCCGACCGGCTGCGCCGACCCGTCCGACGAGTGGGGAGGGGAGACGCCGCCCGGTGGGTGGAGGTGGAGTGGGACGAGGCGTTCGACCTCGTGGCCGACGGGCTGGCCCGCACCATGCGCACGCACGGTCCGGAGGCGCTGGGCATCTATCTCGGCAACCCGAACACGCACAGCCTGGGCTCGATGACGCACGGCATCGCCATGGTCAAGGCGCTGCGCACCAGGAACCGGTTCTCGGCCACGTCGGTCGACCAGCTCCCCCACCAGCTCGTGGCCCATCTCATGTTCGGTCACCAGCTGCTCCTCCCGGTGCCGGATCTCGACCGCACGTCGTACTTCTGCGTCTTCGGTGGCAACCCGATGGCCTCCAACGGCTCGCTGATGACGGCGCCGGACTTCCCCGGACGCCTCCGCGAGCTGCGCGCCCGGGGCGGCCGGATGGTGGTGTTCGACCCGCGGCGGACCGAGACCGCCCGGGTCGCCGACGAGCACGTCTTCGTCCGACCCGGCGGCGATGCCCACGTGCTGCTGGCCATGCTGCACGTGCTGTTCGCCGAGGACCTGGTTCGGCCGCCGGAGTACGTCGACGGGGTGGACGACGTGCGGGCCGCAGTGGCGGCGTACTCCCCGGAGCGGGCGGAGCGGCACAGTGGTGTTCCGGCCGAGACGATCCGGCGGACCACCCGGGAGCTGGCGGCCGCGGACGGAGGGGTGGTCTACGGTCGGGTGGGGGTCTCCACCGCAGCGTTCGGCACGGTCGCGGTGTGGGCGATCAACTGCCTCAACATCCTCACCGGAAACCTCGACCGGGTGGGTGGTGCGATGTTCACCTCGCCGGCGATCGACGCCGTCGGGACCGGGCTGATCGGTCCCGGCCACTTCGACGTCTGGCGCAGCCGGGTCCGTGGCCTGCCGGAGTCCGCCGGGGAACTGCCGGTGGCCACTCTTCGGGAGGAGATCGAGACCCCCGGCGAGGGACAGATCCGCGCCCTGCTCACGGTCGCCGGCAATCCGGTCCTGTCCACTCCGAACGGAGTGGAGCTGGACCGGGCCCTGGCGGGCCTGGACTTCATGGCGGCGGTGGACATCTACGTCAACGAGACCACCCGGCACGCCGACGTGATCATGCCGCCGACCACCGCGCTCGAACGCGACCACTACGACCTGGTCTTCCACCTCCTCGCGGTGCGCAACACCGCCCGGTTCGCGCCGGCGGTGCTGGCCAAGGACCCGGGATCGCGCCACGACTGGGAGATCTACCGCGAGATCACGCGGCGCACCCTGCGCCGGCTGCCCAAGCGCGGGTCGTGGCGGAAGCGGCTCGCGCTCTGGGTGCGGCTGCGGATGAGCCCGACGCAGACGGTGGGCCTGCTGCTGCGGCGCGGCGGCTCGGGAGTGACGCTGCGCCGGCTCCGGCGGCACCCCGACGGCATCGACCTCGGGCCGCTGCGGGCGGGCCGGCTGCCCCAGGCCCTCCACACGCCCGACCACCGGATCCGGCTCGCCCCGGCCCTGGCGCTCGAGGACCTAACGCGGGTCGAGGCCGCCGAGCCTCCCGCGGACGGCGAGCTGCTGCTCATCGGGCGGCGGCACCGTCAGGACTGCAACTCCTGGATGCACAACTCCACCCGGCTCACCAAGGGCCGACCCCGCCACCAGCTGTACGCCCATCCGACGGACCTGGCCGACCGGGGCATCCGCGACGGCGACCGGGTGCGGCTGACCTCTCGAGTCGGGACGGTCGAGACGGAGGTCCAGGCGACAGAGGACATGATGCCTGGCGTGGTGTCCCTCCCCCACGGCTACGGTCACGCTCGCGCCGGCGTACTCCTCACTCGCGCGAGCGCGGTTCCCGGCGTGTCCATCAACGACCTCACCGACCCCGAACGTCACGACATCAGCGGCACGGCCACGCTCACCGGAGTCCCGGTCGAGATGGCCCCGGTGGGCTAGCCCTCGAGCAGGGCACGGACCGCGGCGCGGGCCGAGGCGGGGTCGGTGGCCGTGAGGGCGGCCTCGGCCGCCTCGGCGCAGGTCTGCATGGTCACCTTGCCGAGCTGGGCGCCCACCGCCCGGACCGCCGCCGGGGCCATCGAGAGCGAGGTGACGCCCATGCCCACCAGCGCGCATGCGAGATACGGGTCCGCGGCAGCCTCCCCGCAGACGCCGACCGGCTTGCCGGACTGCCGTCCGGCCTCGGCCGTCACGGCGATCAGCTGGAGCACGGCCGGCTGCCACGGGTCGGTGAGGTGGGCCAGGTCGGTGGCCATCCGGTCGGCGGCCATCGTGTACTGGGTGAGGTCGTTGGTCCCGATGGACAAGAAGTCCACGACCTGCAGCATCTGGTGGGCCTGCATCGCCGCGCTCGGGATCTCGATCATCACGCCCACCTTGAGCCCGCGCTGGCGGACGAGGTCGGCGAAGTCCTTGGCCTCGGCCACGGTTGCGACCATGGGAGCCATCACCCAGGTTTCTGTCCCGGTCCGCTCGGCGGCCAGGGCGATGCCGTCCAGCTGATGCTCGAGCAGGCCGGGGTTGTCCCAGCAGAGCCGCAGCCCGCGAACGCCGAGGGCGGGGTTCTCCTCCCCCATGTGGGTCGCGAACGCGACCGGCTTGTCAGAACCGGCGTCGAGGGTGCGGACGACCACATATCCCTCGCGCCCGGCGAACGCCTCCAGCACCGCGGCGTAGATGTCTGCCTGCTCGTCCGCAGAGGGCTCCTCCTGCCGGTCGAGGAAGCAGAGCTCGGTGCGGAACAGCCCCACCCCCTCCACCGGCGCCGCCGCCGCGATCCTGGCCGACTCGCCGTCGGCCACGTTGGCCAGCAGCTTCACCTGCGTCCCGTCGATGGTCTTCGCCGGCCCGGTCCAGGAGGCGAGCAGTGCCCGCTCGGCAAGGTCGGCCGCCACCCGACGGTCGGCGTCCTCGGGGTCGGGCCGCACCTCGATGACGCCCGTCGCGCCGTCCACGAGCAGCGGAGTCCCTGCGGCGACGTCCACGGCACCATGGACACCGACGACACAGGGGATGCCCAGCTGCCGGGCGATGATGGCGGTGTGGCTCGTCGGACCGCCGCGTTCGGTCACGAGCGCAACGATCACCAATGGATCGAGTCCCGCGGTGTCGGAGGGTGCGAGGTCCTCCGCCACCAGGATCGACGGACCGTCCGGTGTCGGCACCCCCGGCTCCGGCTCGCCGACCAGGTGGGCGATGAGGCGCCGCTCGATGTCGCGCAGGTCGGTGGCGCGCTCGGCCATCAGGCCGCCCATGGCGGTGAACACCTCGACGAACTGGGCCACCGCTGCTCGGATGGACTCGATGATCGACTGGCCGGCGGCGAGGTTCTTCTTTACCCCTCCGCGCAGCCCCTTGTCGCGGGCGAGTCCCGCGCTGGCGGTGAGCACCTCGGCGGCGGCTCCGGAGACGGACTCTGCCTTGCGGGTGAACCCCTCGGCGACTGCTTCGGCCGCGTCGTCGTAGGCGACGAGGGCCGCGTCGGTGTCGGCATACCCTCCCGCGCCGAACCGGGCGATCGCCTCCTGCGACACCTCGCCTCTCACCTGGAGGGCAGGGGCATGGGCGAGCCCGGGCACGACCGGGGTGCCGCTGAGGGAGGCGCGGGACGCGGAAGCCGAGGGAGTGACCATGGCGACAGTCAACTCCCTGCCCTCCTTGACAGTCAACACATTCAGCGATAAAACAAGGAAAACACAGATCCGCCGATCGCCGGCCCTTACCTGCCGGCCAGGGGGAAGTCCATGTACGCCGAGGAGCGCCAGCAGGCCATGGCCGAGCTCGTCGCGGCCCGTGGCCGAGTCTCGGTGGCGGACCTGGCGACCCGGTTCGGGTTGATCATGACG
>CAZKEZ010000014.1:23739-42953 GCA_964551905.1 uncultured Nocardioides sp.
CCACCGAGACGGTGCGGCGCGACCTGGACGCGCTCGAGGAGCGCAAGCTGCTCCGTCGTGTGCACGGCGGTGCCCTGCCGCCGGAGTCCTTCACGGTGCTCGAGAAGGGGCTCACCGACCGCGGCCTCTCCCACCCCGACCAGAAGCGGCGCATCGCCAAGGCCGCGGTCCCCTTCCTCCCCAAGGTCGAGTCGACCGTGATCATCGATGCCGGGACGACCACGATCCTGCTTGCGGAGCTGCTGGCCCCCGATCACCAGCTGACCCTGCTCACGCACGCCGTTCCGCTGGCCGCCCGGCTGGCCGACCTGCCCAACGTCGAGCTCCATCTGCTCCCGGGACGAGTACGCCGCAACACCCAGGCCGCGGTCGGGGTGGAGACGGTCGCCGCGCTCGCCAAGATCCGCGCCGACGTCGCCTTCGTGGGCACCAACGGCATCTCCGTCGAGCACGGGCTGTCCACCCCCGACCACGCTGAGGCCGCCACGAAGGCCGCGATCGTCGCCAGTGCCCAGCGCGTCGTGGTGCTGGCGGACTCGAGCAAGGTCGGCGAGGAGCGGACCGTCCGGTTCGCGGATCTCGCCGACGTGGACGTGCTGGTCACCGACGACGGCATCCCGCCCGACCAGCTGACCGCCTTCCAGGAAGCAGGCATCCAGGTCGTGATCGCATGATCCTCACCCTGACTCCCAACCCCAGCATCGACCGCACCGTGACGCTCGCCGGCCCACTGCTCCGGGGCGCGGTGCAGCGGGTCGAGACGGTGACGTCACAGGGCGGCGGCAAGGGCGTGAACATCTCGCGGGCCGCGGTCTCCGCGGGGGTGCCCACGGTCGCGGTGCTCCCGGCCGCAGATGACGACCAGTTCGTGCACGATCTGCGTGCCGACGGCATCGACTGCCGGCCGTCCCGTCCCGCGGGACCGGTGCGTGTCAACCTCGCGGTCACCGAACCCGACGGCACCACCACCAAGCTCAACTCCCCCGGTGCCACCGTCGACGGCGACGTCCTCCGCGCGATGGAGCAGACCCTCCTGACCCACGCGGGGGACGCGGCCTGGGTGGTCCTGGCCGGCTCGCTGCCGCCAGGGGCACCGGCGGGGTGGTACGCCGAGCTGGTGGTCATGCTCCGCCGCACCCAAGCGCGCGTGGCCGTCGACACGAGCGAGGAGCCACTCGCCGCACTCGTCGCGGGCTTCCCCGCGGCCGCGCCGGACCTGATGAAGCCCAACGGCGAGGAGCTCGCCTCTCTGACCGGGGCCGACCCGGGACCGCTGGAGTCGGATCCCGAGGCGGTGGCGCGGGCGGCCCGGAACCTGATCCAGCGCGGGGCCGGCGCCGTACTCGCCACCTTGGGGCCGCACGGCGGCGTCCTGGTCACCGCGGAGGGGGCGTGGTTCGCGCCTTCCCCGCCCGTGGACGTCGTCAGCACCGTCGGGGCGGGTGACTCCAGCCTGTTCGGGTACCTCCTCAGCGATGTGCGCGGCGGCGCCCCTGAGGACCGGCTGGCCATGGCCATGGCCTACGGCAGTGCCGCCGCCAGCCTGCCCGGCACGACGATTCCCAGCCCCACCATGGCTCGGCCGGACCTGGTCCGGGTGAGCCGGCTCGATCTCCAGGATCCGTCTATCTCAGGGGAGACCGCATGACCGACATGATCACGCCGGAGCTGGTCCGACTCGACGAGGACCTCGGCACCGAGAAGACCGCCGTCATCACCGCACTGGCCGCAGTGGTCACCGACGCCGGTCGGACCACACAGACCGACCTGCTCGTGGCCGACGCCCTGGCCCGGGAGGAGACGTCCCCGACCGGGCTGCCCGGGGGCATAGCCATCCCCCACTGCCGTTCGGCCGCGGTCGACGTACCCACACTGGCCTTCGCCAGGCTCTCGCCGAAGGTCGAGTTCGGCGCGAAGGACGGACCGGCGGACCTGGCCTTCCTGATCGTGGCTCCCGAGGGTGGAGACGCCACCCATCTCAAGGTGCTGACCCAATTGGCCCGGGCCCTGGTGCAGGCGGACTTCACCGCCGGTCTGCGCGCCGCCAGCAGCCCCCAGGAGGTGGTCGACCTCGTCCGCGAGGTCGTCGTCAGTGAGGAGCCGGCTGCCGTGGCGGCGCCGAGCACGGCTGTCGGCGCTGGAGCGCCGTCGGCCGCCGACGTGCGCCGCAGCATCGTCGCCGTGACCGCCTGCCCCACCGGCATTGCGCACACGTACATGGCCGCGGAGGCGCTGGAGCAGGCCGCGGAGCGGGTCGGGGTCGACATCCACGTCGAGACGCAGGGGTCGGCGGGCGCCAAGCCGCTCGCCCACTCGGTCATTGCCGACGCCGATGCGGTGATCTTCGCGTGCGACGTCGGCGTCCGCGAACGCGGCCGGTTCGCCGGCAAGCCGATGGTCAGCTCCGGGGTCAAGCGCGCCATCGACGATCCGGATGCCATGGTGGCCGAGGCGCTGAAGTACGCAGCCGACCCCGCCGCCGCGCCCAAGGTCGAGGGAACGGCGGGCGACGGGAGTGGCGGAGCCGACACCGCGAGCGAGTCCTGGGGTGGCCGGATCCGCCGGGTGCTGATGACCGGCGTCTCCTACATGATCCCGTTCGTGGCGGCCGGCGGTCTGCTGATCGCGCTCGCGTTCCTGTTCGGCGGCTACGACATCACCGACGCCTTCGGCGAGATCATCACCAGCAACAGCTTCTTCAACCTGCCGGACCTCGAGGAGCTCGGGCTGACGCACGCCCTGTTCGACAGCTCGTTCTTCGCCTACGTCGGGGCGCTGCTGTTCCTGCTCGGCAACACGGCCTTCAAGCTGTTCGTGCCCGCAATGGCCGGCTACATCGCCTTCGCCATCGCCGACCGGCCGGGAATCGCACCGGGCTTCATCATGGGTGCGCTCTCAGTCGACCTGGCGGGGATCGGGACTCCGCAGTCCGGCTTCCTCGGGGCGATCGTTGGCGGCACCCTGGCCGGCATCATCGCCCACTGGGTGGGCGGCTGGGGCGTGCCGACGTGGGCCCGCGGCCTGATGCCGGTGCTCGTCATCCCGCTGGTCACCACCCTCGTCGTCGGCCTGGTCATGCTCACCGTCTTGAACAAGCCGCTCGCCCAGCTCATGGAGTGGCTCACCGAGGCGCTCAACAGCATGAACGACGGCTCCGCGATCATCCTGGGCGTCATCCTGGGGCTGATGATGGCCTTCGACATGGGTGGCCCGCTCAACAAGGTCGCCTATGCCTTCGCCACCACCGGGATCGGCGCCGCCGCCGCCCTCTCCGACGATGCGCCCGAGCTCAAGGTGATGGCCGCGGTGATGCTCGCGGGCATGACCCCGCCGCTGGCCCTCGCGCTGGCCACGTTCGTGCGACCCCAGCTGTTCAACGTGCCGGAGCGCGAGAACGGCAAGGCCGCGGTCGCGTTGGGGCTGTCGTTCATCACCGAGGGAGCGATCCCGTTCGCGGCGGCCGACCCGCTCCGGGTGATCCCGGCAATCATGGCGGGAAGCGCCGTCACCGGCGGGTTGTCCATGGCCCTGGACGTCTCCTCCCGAGCCCCGCACGGCGGGATCTTCGTCCTGTTCGCCGTGGGCAACGTGCTCGGGTTCTTCATCGCCCTGATTGCCGGGACGATCGTCGGAGCGGCGCTGGTGATCGTGTTCAAGTCTCTGGGGACCCGCGACCCGGACGTCGCTACTGTCTGACCCACCATCTGACGCCACCGGCACCACCAACAACAAGGAGCGTTCATGCCCAGCAAGTCAGTCGTCGTCGGCTCCACCGTCGGTCTCCACGCCCGCCCGGCCGCGATCATCTCCGAGGCGGCCGGTGAGCTCGGCTCGGAGGTCACCATCAACGGGGTGGATGCCAGCTCGGCACTGCTCATCATGACCCTCGGCGCCGGCTTCGGGGACACCGTCGAGGTGGCCGGTGACGTGGAGGCCGACGTCGAGGCGATCGCTGCCCTGGTGGTGCAGGACCTGGACGCCTAGCGCCCGACCAGCTCGTACGCCGGCTCAGCGGCCACCACCTTCTCCTCCGTGAGGGGCAGCGGGCGGGCCGGCCACCACGCGCGCTCACCAAGCAGGACCAGGATCGCGGGCAGCATCACCAGCCGGATCAGCGTGGCATCCAGCAGGATCGCCGCCGACAGCCCGACTCCCATCATCTTCATCTCCATCATCGACAGGGTCGCGAAGATGGCGAACACCGAGACCATGACGGCGGCCGCGCTGGTGACCACTCCCGCCGTGTCGCCGACGCCGCGAGCGACGGCCAGCCGGGTGGGCAGCCCGGTGCGGACATACTCGCGGACCCGACTGAGCACGAACACGTGGTAATCCATCGACAGGCCGACCAGGACCACCATCACGAACAACGGGATCCAGTCGATCACGAAGCCGGGACTGGTGAAGTCGAGCTCCGCCTCCAGGTAGCCGTGCTGGAACACGAGAGTGAGGATGCCGAAGGCGGCCCCCACCGAGGCCAGGTTGAGGAGCGTCGACACCAGGGCGATCGGCACGCTGCGGAACGCCAGCGCCATCATCAGCAGGGTCAGCAGCAGCACCGTGCCGATCACGATCGGCAGCCGCTCCTTCTGCTGGGTCACGAAGTCGAGTGACTCCGCGGCGCCGCCGCCGACGGCGTAGTCCGCGTCGAGCTCGTCGAGCGCCTCCGGGGTCAGCTCGGACCGCAGCTGCTCGATGGCGTCGTCGACGCGGTCGTCGGAATCGTCGTACGGCATGGCCAGGGTGAGCACGGAGGTGGTGCCGTCGTCGGACACCTGCACCTGCTCGGAGCCGGTGTCGAGGAACTGGCCGGTGTCGGCCGCCGTCGACTCGAGCCGGGACAGCGCCTCGGCCACGTCGGCTCGGTCAGCGGCCGACGCCTGGACCACGACCGCGGCAGTGGTGCCGGAGCTCGGGAAGGCCTCCGCGATCTCCTTGACCGTCTGCACCTCGGCGATGTCGCCGGGCAGCGTCTCCAGGTTGCTCGAGTGAAGCTTCAGCCCCAGCGCGGGCAGCGCCAGGAGCACGACGACGGTGCCCGAGGCGACCAGCGCCAGCACCGGATGACGCGTCACCGGTCCGAGCACCCGGCGGCTGATGCCGCCCTGGCCGATCCGGCGGTTGAGCCGCCACAGCACCGGGACTCGTGGCCGGTCCACCCAGCGACCGAGCTTGGCGAGGAGTGCGGGCAGCACGGTGATCGAGCCGAGGACGGCGACCGCGACCACCAGGATGGCTCCCGTGGCGAGCGAGGTGAACGTGGCGTCACCGATGACGTAGAGGCCGGCCATGGAGGCGATCACCGCTCCGCCGGACACCAGGATCGAGTGACCGGACGTCGCGGCGGCGATCTCCACGGCGTCCACGGTGCCGTGGCCCTTGGCCCGCTCCTCGCGCTCGCGCTTGAGGTAGAACAGCGTGTAGTCCACCCCGACGGCCATGCCGATCAGGACGATCATGCTGCCGACCGTGGGCTCGGCGGGCACCAGGTAGGACAACGGCGCGGTGATGCCGATGGTGGCGGCCACGCTCGTCACCGCGATCAGCACCGGGATCCCGGCGGCGATCAGGGCGCCGAACGCCAGCATCATCAGCACCAGCGTGACCGGCACACTGATCTTCTCCGCCGAGGACAGGTCGTCGGCGACCCGGTCGTCGATGCTCTCGTCGATGGTGAGGCCGCCGGCCTGGCGGATCTGCAGGTCGGGGTGGTCACCCTGGACGCGCTCGGTCACCTCGACCAGCGGGCCGGCGTCCTCGTGGTTCCGGGCGAGTCGGATCTCCAACAGGAGGGCCGTCCGGTCCGGGTTCCACTGCGGCTGCGACACGGCGTCGACGCCGTCGATCACCCGCACCTCGCGGCGGATCTCCGCAGCCGCGGACTCCGCCGCGTCCTCGTCGAGGAGCCGGCTTCCGTCGGCGGTGATGAGGACGTTCTCGGAGTCCACCTCCTCCAGGCCTGCATCACTCACCATGGCATCGGCACGGCCGGACTCGCCGATGCGGTAGTCGGCGTCGCTGGGCTCCTGGGTCGGGATGGCGACCGCCAGCCCGACCGCCACGCCGACGAAGACGAGCCAGGCGAGGATCGCGCGCCACGGGTGGGTGGCGCTCCAACGGGCGGCCCGGAGCGGGACACCGGTGAGCGGGTTCCGAACAGACATGGTGGTGCTCCTGAGGGGTGAGGAGGGCAATCGGCTGTGACATCTCCAGCCTCACGAGGGCGCGCGCCGGCGTCAGGAGAGCCAGCTCCCGAACGGGGGGTGGACCCAGCACCACTGTCGGCGGCCCGTTCCTCGGCGAAGATGGGGGCATGGACCCCGTGCAGACGCCTCCCGGCCGGCTGCGGCTGACGGCGTACGCGGCGTGGCAGGTGGCGCTGTGGGTGCCGGCGCTGCTGGTCCTGATCCTCACGATCGTCGGCGGGGTGCTAGCGCTCGTCGTGGTCGGCGTGGCGATCCTGCTGGTCAGCATCCCCAGCTGCCGCTGGATCGCCGACCAGCACCGGAAGATGGCCTCCCGCACTCTCGGCACTCCGATCCCGGACCAATACCGTCCGCTCACGCCCGGCAGCGGGCCGATCGCGCGGGTCACCGGCTGGGCCAAGGACCCGATGACCTGGCGCGATCTCGCCTGGCTGGTCGTCTCCTGCACCCTGGGGGTCGCCGTCTCGCTGATCGCGGTGCTGCTGCTGGTCCTGCTCGTGACCGCCGCGTTCTGGTACTACGGCATCGGGCCGATCATGCGGGCCCGCGCCCAGATCGACCGGTGGCTACTGTGCTACGGACACGCCGAGGTGCTGGAGCAGCGGGTCCAGGAGCTGACAGAGACCCGGGCCGAGGCGATCGACCACTCGGCCGCCGAGCTGCGGCGGATCGAGCGCGACCTGCACGACGGGGCCCAGGCCCGGCTGGTCTCGATGTCGATGAGCCTCGGCATGGCGGAGAGCCTGATGGACAGCGACCCTGACGCCGCGCAGCGGCTGATCGCCGAGGCGCGGTCCACGAGTACGACGGCCCTCGGCGAGCTGCGCTCGGTGGTGCGTGGCATCCACCCGCCGGTGCTGGCCGACCGCGGCCTGGGCGGAGCGGTCGAGGCGCTGGCGCTGGACATGGCGATCCCGGTGTCGGTCGAGGTGCGGCTGCCCGGGCGACCGCCGGCGCCGGTCGAGTCGGCCGTCTACTTCGCGGTCGCCGAGTGCCTGGCCAACATCGGCAAGCACTCGGGTGCGAGCAACGGCTGGGTCAGGTTGGGGCACGCCCGAGGGGTGCTGCTGGTGACCGTCGGCGACGACGGCCGCGGCGGAGCCGACCCGGACGGCGGCAGCGGCATGCGGGGCGTCGCGCGGCGGCTCGCGGCATTTGACGGCACGATGAGGGTGTCCAGCCCGCAGGACGGACCGACGATCGTGACTCTGGAGGTGCCGTGCGACTTGTCCTCGCCGAGGACCACGCCCTCCTCCGGGCCGGCCTGATCCAGCTGCTGGAGCTGCGGGGCTTCACCATCCTGGCGGCGGTCGACAACCTCGGCGACCTCGAGCGGGCTCTCCAGGACCCGGCCGCGGAGGCCGCTGTGCTCGACGTACGGCTGCCGCCGACGCACACCGACGAGGGGTTGCGTGCCGCGATCGCCGCCCGTGCTTCCCGGCCGGGGTTCCCCGTCATGGTGCTCTCACAACACGTCGAGCACCTGTATGCGCGTGAGCTGCTGGCCAGCGGCGAAGGGGCCGTCGGCTACCTGCTCAAGGACCGGGTGTCCGACGTCAACGAGTTCGTCGACGGCGTACGGCGGGTGGCGGCCGGCGGCACGGTGCTCGACCCCGAGGTGGTCGCCGCGATTATGGCCCGCCACCACGACGAACCGCTCGACCGGCTCACGGCACGTGAGCGGGAGGTTCTCGCGCTGATGGCCGAAGGACGGTCCAACGCCGCCATCGCCACCGCGCTGTTCGTCAGCGAGAAGGCAGTCGCCAAGCACATCAACAGCATCTTCACCAAGCTCGACCTGCCGATCGCCGCAGATGACCACCGCCGGGTGCTGGCGGTGCTCGCCTGGCTCAGGGTCTGAGGTCGCGGCTCAGACGCCCAGGATCTCGTGGGCCCGACGGACGTCGTCGCCCATCGCCACCACCAGCTCGTCCACCCCGTCGAAGCGCCGCATGCCGCGAAGCCGGGCCACGAACTCGACCTCGACCTCGACGCCGTACAGCCCCAGGTCGGTGCGGTCCAGGACGTAGGCCTCCACCCGACGCTCCCGCTCACCGGCGAACGTGGGGTTGGTGCCGACCGAGATGGCTGCCGGGAGCCGCTCCCCTCCGCCCTGGTCGAGAACCCGCAGCCAGCCGGCGTACACGCCGTCCGCGGGGACCGCGGTGGCACCGGAGGCGGGGATGTTGGCCGTCGGGAAGCCCAGGTCGCGGCCCCGGCGGTCACCCTCGACCACCCTGCCGCGGTGGGTGAAGCTGCGGCCCAGCGCCTGCGCCGCACCTTCCACGTCGCCCTGGGTCAGGCAGGTCCGGATGTACGTCGACGACCAGACCTGAGGACCTCCGTCCAGGGCGATCCCGACCACCTCGAAGTCACGCTCTGCTCCGACCCGGGTGAGCAGCGCGACGTCGCCGGCGGCCCGGTGGCCGAACCGGAAGTTGGCGCCGACGACGACCGCCGCGGCGTCGAGCGTCCCGACCAGGATCTTGTCGATGAACTCCTCGGGCGACCACTGGGCGACCTCACGGTCGAAGGGGAACACCAGCGTCGCATCCGCACCGGCCGCCGCCAGCAGGCTGGTCCGCTCGTCGATGCTGCTGAGCATCAGCGGCGCGTGCTCGGGCCGGAGGACCGCGAACGGGTGGGGGTCGAAGGTCACCACCACCACCTGCTCGGCCCCGAGGCGAGCCGCCACGTCACGAGCGGTGCGCAGCACGTGCTGGTGGCCGAGGTGCACTCCGTCGAAGTTGCCGACCGTCACCACGGTGCGCGCCAGCCCCGTGGGGACCTCCGTCACGCTGCGCCAGACCTGCACGTCGGAAGCCTGCCACATCACGAATCAGCACACGAAGACGGCGACCGGGCGGGCCACGCCGGGGCCAGACTGCCGGTAGAGGGCGAGGAACTCTCCGTCGGGGGCGAAGACGGCCACGAGCTCGTCGCTACCGAGGTCGGCCGCCAGCGGTCGACCGATGCGGACGTCGGCCGCCTCGTCCTTCAACAGTTCAACGCCGGGGAAGCACAGCCGCGCCGCGGCTGCGATCGGCAGCAACGTGAAGCTCTCCTCGAGCTGCTCGAGGGTGTGGGCCAGGTCGAGGCCGAACGGCCCCACCGCCGTGCGGCGCAGCGCCGTGAGGTGCCCGCCTACCCCCAGGGCCGCCCCCAGGTCCCGGGCCAGCGCCCGCACGTAGGTGCCGCTGGAGCAGCGCACCGAGATCCGCAGGTCACGCACCGGACCCGGTTCGCCGAGGTCGTGCGCGACCAGCTCGTGGATCGTCACCCGCCGCGGTGCGAGCGTCACTTCTTCGCCAGCGCGGACCCGCTGGTAGGCACGTCGGCCCGCCACCTTGACCGCCGAGACGGCGCTCGGCACCTGCTCGATCTCCCCGCGCAGGTCGTCGAGGGCGGACCGGATGGCGGCCTCGGTGACCGCGCCGGCGTCGGACTCGGCGACGGTTTCCCCTTCGGCGTCGTCGGTAGTCGTCGTCGCGCCGAGGCGGACCGTCGCGTCGTAGCTCTTCTCAGCCAGCGTGAGGTGGCCCAGCAGCCGGGTGGCCCGGTTCACGCCCAGCACCAGCACTCCGGTGGCCATCGGGTCGAGCGTGCCGGCATGCCCCACCCGCCGGGTGCCGGCCAGCCGGCGTACTCGCGAGACGACGTCGTGCGAGGTCGGACCGGCCGGCTTGTCGACGACGACGAGCCCGGACGTCGGGCCGGTCACGTCCCGGGGTCCTGCCCCTCGTCGGACGGGGTCTCGACAGGCTCGACCGACGAAGGTTCCTCGTCCTCGTCCTCATCACGACGCTTGTACGGGTCGGCCTCGCCGGCGTACGTCGCACCCGCGGCCGCGGCGGCCACGGCCTCGTCGGACTGCCGGGCCCGGCTCAGCACCTCGTCCAGGTGCCGAGCGGACTCCGGCAGCGCGTCGTGGATGAACGTGAGCGTCGGCGCGTGCCGCATCCCCAGCTGCTTGGCGACCTCGGAGCGGAGCAGGCCCTTGGCCGACTCGAGCGCCGCGGCGGTGCCGGCCAGGTCGTCCTCCTCACCGAGCACGGTGTAGAAGACGGTCGCCTGCTGGGTGTCGCCGGTGACGCGCACGTCGGTGACCGTGACGAACCCCAGGCGGGGGTCCTTGATCCGGCGCTCCAGCATCTCCGCGACGATCACCTGGATCCGGTCGGCGATCTTGCGCACCCGCGGATTGCTCATGATGTGGTCCTTCTGGTCGGTCCGCCGACCCGCCGCCATGACCTAGAGGTCGGTGGGCGGCGGGTCGGCGCTGAGATGGTTCAGGCGCGTGGGATCTCGCGCATCTCGAAGAACTCGACGATGTCGTCGATCTTGATGTCCTGGTAGTTCCGGAGCACCAGACCGCACTCGAAGCCCTCGCGGACCTCGGTCACGTCGTCCCTCTCCCGGCGCAGCGACGCGAGGTCGAGGTTGTCCGCCACGACCGCGCCGTCGCGGATGAGCCGCGCCTTCGCGTTGCGCCGGATCGTCCCGCTGACCACCATGCAGCCGGCGATGTTGCCGATCTTGGAGGACCGGAAGATCTCGCGGATCTCCGCACGACCCAGGGTCGCCTCCTCGAACTCCGGCTTGAGCATCCCCTTGAGGGCCGCCTCGATCTCCTCGATCGCCTGGTAGATGACCGAGTAGTAGCGGATCTCGACGCCCTCGCGCTCGGCCAGCTCCGTCGCCTTGCCCTGCGGGCGGACGTTGAAGCCGATGATGATCGCGTCCGAAGCCGCGGCCAGCATGACGTTGGTCTCCGTGATCGCACCGACCCCGCGGTCGATGACCCGGAGGCTGACCTCGTCGCCCACGTCGATCTTGGCCAGGGAGTCCTCCAAGGCCTCCACCGAACCGGACACATCGCCCTTGAGGATGAGGTTGAGCTCCTGGCTCTCGCCCTTCTCCATGGAGGCCATGAAGTCCTCGAGGGTACGGCGGACCCGGCGCTGCGCCTGCAGCGCGGCGCGCTCCCGCGCCTCCCGCTTCTCGGCGATCTGCCGGGCGATCCGGTCGTCCTCGACGACGAGGAAGTTCTGGCCCGCTCCCGGG
The DNA here is from genome assembly GCA_964551905.1 of uncultured Nocardioides sp. Classification (GTDB taxonomy): domain Bacteria; phylum Actinomycetota; class Actinomycetes; order Propionibacteriales; family Nocardioidaceae; genus Nocardioides. The sequence continues at coordinate 35,010 of CAZKEZ010000014.1, forward strand.
ACGGCACTGAGGCCCAGCACCATCGCCGGGCGAGCCGGGTCGGCCTCCTCGATCGGGTCGCCGTGCTCGTCGAGCATGGCCCGGACCCGACCGTGGGCGGGACCGGCGACCAGCGAGTCGCCGACCCGCAGCGTGCCGCGCTGGACCAGGATCGTGGCCACCGGGCCGCGGCCGCGGTCCAGGTGTGCCTCGACGACCAGGCCCTGCGCGTCCTGGCGGGGGTTGGCCCGCAGGTCGAGAGAGGCGTCAGCGGTCAGCACGATGGCCTCGAGCAGCTTGTCCAGGTTCAGCGCAGCCTTGGCGGACACGTCGACGAACATGACGTCGCCGCCGTACTCCTCCGGCACCAGGCCGTACTCGGTCAGCTGCCCGCGGACCTTGGTGGGGTCGGCCTCGGGCTTGTCGATCTTGTTGACCGCCACCACGATCGGGACCCCTGCGGCCTTGGCGTGGTTGAGCGCCTCCACCGACTGCGGCATCACGCCGTCGTCGGCGGCGACCACCAGGACGGCGATGTCCGTGGCCTGGGCGCCTCGGGCCCGCATAGCGGTGAACGCCTCGTGACCGGGGGTGTCGATGAAGGTGATCCGGCGCTCCGCGTCGTCCACCTCCGTGGAGACCTGGTAGGCGCCGATGTGCTGGGTGATGCCACCGGCCTCCTTGGCCACGACGTTGGCGTCCCGGAGGGCGTCGAGCAGCTTGGTCTTTCCGTGGTCGACGTGGCCCATGACGGTGACGACCGGTGGGCGCACCACCAGGTCGGTCTCGTCACCCTCGTCCTCACCGAACTCGAGGTCGAACGACTCGAGCAGCTCGCGGTCCTCGTCCTCGGGCGAGACGACCTGGACGACGTAGTTGAGCTCCTCACCGAGCAGCTCGAGCGTGGCGTCGTTGACCGACTCCGTCGCCGTCACCATCTCGCCGAGGTGGAAGAGCATCTGCACCAGCGAGGCCGGCTCGACGTTGATCTTCTCCGCGAAGTCGGTCAGCGAGGCGCCCCGGGCCAGGCGCACGGTCTCGCCGTTGCCCTTCCGGACGCGCATGCCGCCGATCGTCGGGGCCTCCATGTTGTCGAACTCCTGGCGCCGCTGCCGCTTGCTCTTGCGGCCGCGCCGAGAGGGGCCACCGGGACGTCCGAAGGCTCCCTGGGTGGAGCCGCGACCGCCGGGACGGCCACCGGGGCGGCCTCCGCTCGGAGGCCCGAAGCCACCGGGACCGCCGCCCCGACCGGGGGCACCGGCACCCGCACGACCCGGCGCACCGGCCCGACCTGGGGCACCGCGGCCGGGGCCGCCAGCGCGTCCGGGAGCACCGGGGCGTCCGCCGCCGGCGCCGAACGCCGCCGGCGACTTCGGCATCATCGCCGGGTTCGGACGCGGCATGCCCGGACGCCCGGGGGCACCGTCTCGGGCGGCCGGGGGACGCGGCTGTCCGCCGGCACCGGGCGCGGTCGGCTCCGCGGGGCGCCGACCCATGCCCTGGGACGACGCGAACGGGTTGTTGCCGGGGCGCGGGGTGCCGGGCCGGGCCGCGGGACGCGGCGCGGGGGCGCGCGGGGTGGCCGCGGCCGGGGCGTCCGGCTCGGCCGCGGTCTCCGCAGCGGGGGTCTCGGGTGCGGCCGTGGCCTCCGGCTCGGCCGGCGGGGTCTCGACGACAGCGACCGCCGGCGCCGGAGCTGCGGCGGCGGGCTCCGCGACGGGAGCGGCCTCCGGCTCGGGCGCGGGCTTCGCCGCCTCCTTCGGAGGTTCGGCAGCGGCCGCGGCCGCCTTCAGCTTCTCGCCGTACTCCTTCTTGAACCGCATCTCGACGGGGAGCTCGATCGTCGAGGACGGCGACTTGACGAACTCGCCCATCTCCTTGAGCTTCTCGAGAACGAATTTGCTCTCGACGCCATACTGCTTGGCGAGTTCGTGGACTCGGGTCTTAGCCACAATGCTCCTTCTGGCCCGAGTCCCTGGTCTCCCGCTGATCGGGAGGGGGATGCTGCGGACCGCTAGTGGTGGTGCAAACTCATCGCTGAGGTCTCATCGAACGCTCATGAGCTGCTGCTCCAGTTCCTGGTCGGTCGAACATCTGGGTGGTCTGCGAGCGATGCGACGTACTCCCCCACCGGTGCGCTGGCCAGGCCCGCCTCGGCCCGTAGGGCCGAGGCGAATGCTCGCCGGCGCACCGCGAGGTCGTAGCAGCCGGGCCGGGGGTGCAGGTGCGCCCCGCGACCTGGTGCCGTGCCTCCGGGATCGGGTACGGCGGCCGGTTGGCCACGCGTGTCCGAGCCGGCGACGACCCGCAGCAACTCGCTCTTGGCGGCTCGCTCACGACACCCGATGCAGGTCCGGACCGGTCCCGAGGAGGGATCGTGGTCCGGGCAGGCAGAGGACATGCGTTCACGCGCCACCGAGGAGAAAGACTACCGCTTCGGCCCAGCGGATATCGAACCGGGAGCTCACGCCCTGACCTCAGCGGCCTCAGGCTGGCGGCGCAACCTCGGGCTCGGCCGCCTCGTTCGACGTCGCGGCCACCTCATCGATGGTCTCGGACAGCGTCTCGGCGGGTGTCTCGACGGGCATCTCATCGGGAGTCTCGGCCGGCGCCTCGTCGGACCGGATGTCGATACGCCAGCCGGTGAGCCGGGCGGCGAGCCGGGCGTTCTGCCCCTCCTTGCCGATCGCCAGGGACAGCTGGAAGTCGGGGACCACGACGCGCGCCGACCGGGTGTCGGCCGAGACGATCTCGACCGCGGTCACCTGGGCCGGCGACAGGGCGTGGGCGACCAGCTCGGCGGGGTCGTCGGACCAGTCGACGATGTCGATCTTCTCCCCATGGAGCTCGGCCATGACGTTGCGGACCCGCTGCCCCATCGGGCCGATACAGGCACCCTTCGCGTTCACCCCCGCCTGGGTGGACCGCACCGCGATCTTGGTCCGGTGGCCCGCCTCACGGGCGATCGCCGCGATCTCGACCGTGCCGTCGGCGATCTCCGGCACCTCGAGGGCGAACAGCTTCTTGACCAGGGTCGGATGCGAGCGGGACAGGGTGATCTGAGGACCACGCATGCCCTTGCGCACGGAGACCACCAGGCACTTGATGCGGGTGCCGTGGTCGTAGGTCTCCCCGGGCACCCGCTCCCCCAACGGCAGCAGCGCCTCGAGCTTGCCGAGGTCGACCATCACGTCGTCGGGGTTGCGGCCCTGTTGGATCACCCCCGAGACGATGTCGCCCTCCTTGCCGGAGAACTCCCCGTAGCGCAGCTCGTCCTCGGCGTCGCGCAGGCGCTGCAGCATGATCTGCCGCGCGGTGGTTGCCGCGATCCGTCCGAAGCCCTCCGGGGTGTCGTCGAACTCCCCCAGTGGGTTGCCCTCCTCGTCGACCTCGGTGGCGAGCACGGTGACGTGGCCGCTCTTGCGGTCGAGCGTGACCCGGGCGTTCTCGAGGGCGCCGGGGGTCTTGTGGTACGCCGTGAGTAGCGCCTGCTCGATCGCCTCTACGAGCACGTCGAAGGAGATCTCCTTCTCCCGCTCCAGCATGCGCAGGATGCTCAGGTCGATGTCCATCAGGACTCCTTCCGGTCGCGCCGGGGGCTGAACTCGATCTGCACCAGGGCCTTGGCGATCTCGGCGTACTCCAGGCGACGTGGCGTCCCCGCCACCTCGAGGGTGACGCCGGCGTCGTCCGACGCGCCGATCCGGCCGGTGACGCGGTCCCCGTCGGTAAGGGTGACCGTGACCAGGCGGTCGTGGTTACGGCGCCAGTGCCGGGGCAGGGTGAGCGGTCGGTCGACCCCACGCGAGGTCACCTCGAGGGTGTAGGGATGCTCGCCGAGGGCGTCGGAGGAGTCGAGCACCCCGGAGACCACGCGGGTGGCCTCGGCGACGTCGTCCAGGGTCACGCCGCCGTCCTTGTCGACCGCGACGCGCAGCACCCGACGCTTGCCGGCCGGGGTCAGCTCCACCGCCTCGACGTCCAGGTCGAGGGCGGCCAGGGGGCCGGCCAGCTCCGCCTCGACGCGATCCCGTGTCGCATCGGGTCGGGCCCTCTTCTCCGGTGAGCTCACGGGCGGCGACCTCCTGTGCTGTTGTCGTGCTCCACGATAGCCGGTGGCGACGCGGGGATAGGGTCGCCGCATGTCGTCGCGCGTCCCCCCGAGCGCCACCCGGCGGGCGGCGCTGGCGGGCACCGCGGCGGTGCTCCTCGGCGCATGCGACCTGGCTCGGAATGCGTCCTCGGAGACCCCCGCGCCGGCCGCGACGGGACCCCCCTCAGGATCCCCGTCCGGGTCGCCGACAGGATCCTTCCGCGACCCGGACCTGGTGCTGCTGGACGACGCGGCCACCGCCGCGGCCGAGGCGCAACAGCTCCTCCGGGCGGTCCGACGCACGCACCCGGGGCTGCGTCGATCGTTGCGTCCGATGGTCACGATGCACGAGGACCACCTGGCGGTGCTCACGGACGCGGGCGCGACGGTGGTGGTGACGAAGTCACCCAACGTCCCCACGGATCGTGAGTCTGCGGCGGCTCAGGTCCTGGCCGGGGAGTCACGACTCCAGCGCGAGCTCAGCCGCCGGTCGATGCGGGCCGACCAGGGTGCGGTGGCTCGGCTCCTCTCGGTGCTCGCCGCCGGGATCGCCTCGCACCTGGGTCACGACGCGGTGGGACCGCAGCGCTCCTCCTCGGGCCGAGCGGACGGTGCTGAGGCGCTGCAGGACACCCTGACCGCCGAGCACGCCGCCGTGTTCGTGTACGGCGTGCTGGGCGGCCGCACCTCCCAGAGTGCGACCACCCGGCTGTTCGGCCAGGTCCGATCGGCCTACGACGTCCACCGCTCACGCCGCGACGAGCTGACCCGGTGGCTGCGGGAGGCCGGCGCCGAGCCCGTCGCGCCCGCCCCGGAGTACCTCGTGGACCCCGTCCCCACCACCCCGACCCAGGTGCGCGAGTCCGCCGCCGGAATCGAAGCGTCGGCCGCCGAGGCCTATGCCGCCCAGGTGTCGTCGACCACCGGCGCCTACCGTCGCTGGGCCAACACCGCTCTCATCGACTCCGCCGTCCGCGCCCGCACCTTCGGTGCCCCCGCCACCTCGTTCCCCGGTGCCCCCGAACTGCGACCCTGATCCCCCACGCACCAACCAAAACTGCTGCCGGAACGGCAGAAAGAGAGCAGTTTTGGTTGGTGCGTCGCTAACTTGGCGACCACCTCGGTCCGAAATCACAGCGGTCCGCGATCTTGCCTTCCGAGGAAGTCCCGAGATCTCCCCCGGAAACAAGGTCGCGGACCGTTGCGTGGGACCTGTCAGCTGATCCCGAAGGAATCTGTCGGCCCGAGCCCGACGAGTTCCTTCTTGCAAAAGTGTGCAGCACTACCCCGGGAACTCGCAAACGGTTCTTGGTTCACCTTTTCGCGTTGCACAAACCTGCAACTTTACTCAGGGCGCGGCTCCGTCCACTCCCGCAGGATCCGCGGTATGTCCGAGAGCCGGTGGGCCACCGCATCGGGGGTGCCGTCGCTGTGTCCGCGCTGCTCCTCCGGGATGGTGCTGTGCGGGACGTGGATGGCACGCATCCCGGCCTGGTGGGCACCCCACACGTCGTCGAAGAGGCGGTCCCCAACGTACACGCAACCCGCCGGGTCGACTACCCCCAGCGCGGCCATGGCCGCCCGGAACGCCTCGGGGGAGGGCTTGGTCCAAGGGATCTCGCTGGTGTAGACGGAACCGTCGATCAGGTCGAGCACGCCGTCGCGGTGGAAGAAGCCGTCGTGCCAGGCCCGCGGCCAGATCGTGTTCGACAGCACGCCCACCCGGATCCCCGCGGCGCGCAGCTCCTCGAAGAGCGGGCCGACCTCGGGATCGGTCAACGTGTGCGGTGCCCAGAAGTCGTAGTAGGCGCCGAGCAGCTCGGGGTCGTGCTCGAGTCCGGCCTCGGCGAAGAGGTCGGCCAAGGTCGCGCTGGCGTGCTGGTCGCGGGAGCGACCCCAAATGACCGAGCCGGCCCGGTACAGACGCTGCGTGACCTCGGTGGGGTCGTGGTCGCTCGCCGCCACGACCGCCTGGGCCAGCGCGAGGGACTCGGCGTGTAAGTCGACGTCGTGCCACCGGGTGAGCGTCCCGCCCCAGTCGAAGATGACCGCCTGACAGCCCATCGGCAACGAGCCGCTCGCGGTCACGACCCGATGAGAGTCGCGAGGTGGTCCGCGGCCTCGCCGACCGGGACGTCGACCCGCTCCCCCGACGCCCGGTCGCGCACCTCGACCACCCCGTCGGCGAGGTTGCGGCCGAGCACCACGATGGTGGGGACCCCGATCAGCTCGGCGTCCTTGAACTTCACTCCGGGCGAGACCTTGACCCGGTCGTCGTACAGCACCTGGACGCCCGCGGCGTCCAGCTCCTCGGCCAGGCGGGCGGCCGTGTCGAAGACGGCCTCGTCCTTGCCGGTGGCCACCAGGTGGATGTCGGCCGGGGCGACCTCACGCGGCCAGCACAGCCCCAGCTCATCGAGGGTGTTCTCGGCGATCGCCGCGACTGCGCGGGACGGCCCGATCCCGTAGGAGCCCATGGTGACCGTGACCAGCTTCCCGTGCTCGTCGAGCACCTGGAGGCCAAGCGCGTCGGCGTACTTGCGGCCGAGCTGGAAGATGTGGCCCATCTCGATGCCCCGAGCCGACTCGAGGACGCCGCCGGCGCAGGCCGGGCAGGGGTCCCCGTCGCGTACGTCGGCCGCCTCGATGGTCCCGTCGGGGGTGAAGTCCCGCCCGACCACCAGGTCGATCACGTGCGAGCCGTCCACATCGGCACCGGTGACCCACCGGGTCCCGGACACCACGCGCGGGTCGACGACGTACCGGATCCCCGACGCCTGCTGCTCGCCGAGGGCACCGGGGCCGATGTAGCCCTTGACCAGGGAGGGGTGGCGAGCGAACTCGGCCTCGTCCATCGGCTCGACCTCGATCGGCTCGAGCTGCCCCTCGAGCCGCCGCTGGTCGACCTCGCGGTCACCCGGCACCCCGATGGCCAGGGGCTCGCGGCGCCCGTCCGGATGCTTGAGCACGACCAGCACGTTCTTGAGGGTGTCCGCGGCGGTCCACGGCCCGGCATCGCGCGGGTACTTCTCGTTGAGGTGGTCGACGAGCGTCTCGATGGTCGGGGTGTCCGGGGTCGCCTCGGCATGGGCCGCGGGCAGACCGTCGAAGGGCACCGCAGCGGGTGGCCGCACCTCCACCGCCTCCACGTTCGCGGCGTAGTCGCAGCTGGTGCACCGCACGTAGGTGTCCTCGCCGACGTCTGCCCGGGCCAGGAACTCCTCCGACCTCGAGCCGCCCATCGCCCCCGAGGTGGCCTTGACGATGACGTAGTCGAAGCCGAACCGGTCGAAGATCCGCACGTAAGCGTCGCGGTGCGCCTGGTACGACGCCTCGAGCCCCGCGTCGTCGACGTCGAAGGAGTAGGAGTCCTTCATCACGAACTCGCGCCCGCGCAGCAGCCCGGCGCGCGGCCGTGCCTCGTCGCGGTACTTGGTCTGGATCTGGTACAGCCACAGCGGCAGGTCCTTGTACGACGAGTAGAGGTCCTTCACCACCAGGGTGAACATCTCCTCGTGCGTGGGCCCGAGCAGGTAGTCGGCCTCCCGCCGGTCCTTGAGCCGGAACAGGCTGTCGCCGTACTCCGTCCACCGCCCGGACGCCTCGTAGGGCTCGCGCGGCAACAGTGCCGGGAAGTGCACCTCCTGGGCGCCGATCGCGTCCATCTCATCCCGGATCACCCGTTCGATCCGGCGCAGCACGCGGTAGCCCAACGGCAGCCAGGTGTAGGAGCCGGGCGAGACGCGTCGGATGTACCCGGCCCGGACGAGCAGCCGGTGGCTGGGCACCTCGGCATCGGCGGGGTCCTCGCGCAACGTGCGCACGAAGAGCGTGGACATGCGCAGGATCATGGGCGCAAGGCTACTTCCGGG
>CAZKEZ010000015.1:0-42429 GCA_964551905.1 uncultured Nocardioides sp.
CCCAGCTGGAGCAGGCGCAGCCGTGGTTCCACCGCTACGCCGACCTCGACCCGTCGATGGGCGCCTAGCCCTCAGTTCTGTTCGCGACCAACCAGAGCGGATACGAGTGACCTGGCCGCCTACGCTTCGGAAAGACGTGGGGCGGCGGGGGCGCGAGATGGGCTCCCGGGCGAAGCCTCACGCACGTTTCCCGACGTACGGGACCCTATGCGTCACTCCCCGGCACAGCGGTGAGTCGGTTGGCTACGAGTTGGGGTGGCCCACAGCGCGTAGGTAGGTCACCACGGCGCTGACCCTTCGGTGCACCGTGGGCTCGCTGGCCAGGCCGAGTTTTGCGAACAGCGTATTGCTGGCCTTTTCCACCGACGACTCCGAGAGCGAAAGTGACCGGGCGATGGCCGCGTTGGAGAGCCCGGAGGCCATGTGTCGGAGCACGTCGAGCTCCCGCGGGGTCAGCGACTCCAGACCGGACTCGGCGGTGAGGCGCCGCCGTCGCACCAACCCGTCCACGAGCACCGGGTCCACGACCGACCCACCACGGCTGGTCTCACGCAGCGCGTGCACCAGTTCTGCGCGGTCGGCAACCCGCTCCTTGAGCAGGTACCCGAGTCCCGCCGCTCCGTCACCGAGGAGGTCAACGACGTAGGCGGGGTCGGCATGCTGCGACAGCACGACCACCCCCGTCCCGGGATAGGCCCTGCGGATCTCCTTCGCGGCAGCGATGCCCTCGGTGTGGTGACCCGGGGGCATCCGGATGTCGGTGAGCACGACGGCGGGGCGGAGCTCGGAGACGGCGTCCCTCAGTGCATCGGCATCCCCGACCGCCGCAACCACGTCGATTTCGCCGCTGCTCTCCAGCAGCCGGCATACGCCCTCGCGGGTGAGCAGGTCGTCCTCTGCGACGACCACCCGCAGCCGCCCGTCCGGCGACGCCTCGTCGTGGTCAGACACGCTGCGCCACCGGCACGAACCCGCTGAGCCGGGTTCCGCCTACGCTGCTGTCCACCTCGAGCCATCCGCCCACGGCGGCCAGCCTGTCACGAAGCCCCGTCAGGCCCACCCCAGAAACGGCGTCAGGAGGCAGGCCGGGGCCGTGGTCGGTGACGGTGGCGATCAGGCCATCGGGCCGAGCCTCGAGCTCGACCCGGATTGCGTCGTCGTCGGTGTGTTTCATCGCGTTGGTGAGGCATTCGAGCACGAATAGGTACACCGTCGACTCCACGCCGAGTCCGTACCGGGTCGTCTCGACCTCGGGAGCGACCACCAGGGTGGGGGCGCCGGGCATACGGGTCATCGCCGAGCGCACCGCCTCGGCCAGTCCGTGGTCGGTAAGCGCGGGCGGGTAAATGCCCCGGGCCAGCTCGCGTAGCTCCTGGTGCGCGCCGCGGATGCCCTCCCGGATCTCCTCGAGCTCCCGCGCAGCCTCCGGATCGCGGCCGTCGACGCGCTCGTGCGCCAGCTCCACCCGGGCGAGCAGTCCGATCAGCCGCTGCTGCGCCCCGTCGTGCAGGTCCCGCTCGATCCTGCGCCGTTCGCTGGTCGCGGCCTCGACGAGCCTAGCCCGTGAGGCCTCCACCGCGGCCAGTCGCTCGGCCTCCTCGCTGTGGCGCAGCAGTCCGACCAGGAACGACGCGGGCAGGGCGACCGCCGCGGACACGAACACGGCCGCTTGCCCGGCCGGGCCGAGCACGTTCTGGAGCAGCCCGGCGGTGACCAGCCCGGTGGCGACGACGGCGGCGGTGAGCAACGGCCAGCGCATCTGCGCCCGGTCGGCTGCCGGGGACCGGAGATAGCGCGCGAAGAGCAGCACCAGCCCGAGCACCGGCACCATCGTCACCGCCAAGGCAAGGTCGCCCGCGAAGCCGAGCGCCGGGACATGCACTGGGCTCGTGGTGCCCTCGTACCCGAGCACTGAAGGGGTCCGCTTCGAGCCCAGCACGCCAAGCACCACCACGAGCGCGGCGATTCCGGCGAAGCCCGCGATGGCACGGCCGACGACCGGGTGGAGATACCGCCCGTCGGGGTAGCGAGCCAGTAGATCGAGGAACGCGACGAACCCAAGCGCGAACAGTACAGCGGCCGCCACGTCGAGCAGGTACGACGCCCACCCCGCCTGGGGCATTTCATGCGCCAGGAGACTGAGGCAGACCGCCACGAGGTGGAGCAGGCCGATCAGCAGCAATCGCCCTCCCACGACGTGGCGTGGGCGGAGCACCCGGGCCACCGCACCACAGGCGAAGAAGGCAGCCGGCAGGACCGAAGCCAGCAGGAGGTCGACCCCAGCCTCCGGGAAGAGCGCCGGTGATGCGAGCAGCAGACACACCGTGGCGGCGCCGAGGACCAGTTGGACGACCCACACCGCCCTGTCTGTCATGGCCTCATTCTGCGCCGCGCCGAGCCCGCCTTGGGATGAAGGCAACCCCCCGATCGTTTGCGGCTGGCCGTAACGAACCCGGTGGCTGGCGTTGTGTCGACATCCCGCGGCAGCGGATCAGGGTGGGCACCGAACCCGAACACCACGGAAGGACAGCCATGAACCTGCTTGCGCACCCTCACCGCGTCGTCGCGGCTGGGGCCCTTGTGATCGCACTGACCACGGCGGCCGAGGTGCTCACCGCGCCGTACAGCGCCCACGTCGTGCTCTACGAGCTCAACCCGGCCGTGCACGCCATCAAGGTCGTCGCCACGCTCGTGTTCGTCGCCGGCATGCTGGCCATGGCCGCCCGCTACCGCTCGACGCTGGGCCGGGTCGGCGTCGGTGCTGCAGTAGCACTGGCAGCCGGTACGGCAATGGGTGCGATCCCCTATAGCGTGGTCGAGACCACCCTGACCCCGAACCTGGACCCTGCACAGGCTGAGGCCCGACTCGACGAGGTGTTCGAGGCGCAGCTCGCCTGGATCGGTCACCTCGCCATGGCAGGGATGCTGCTACTAATGCTCGGCCTGATCACCCTGGCCGTGGTCGTGTTGCGCCGCAGGCTGCTACCACGGTGGCGTCCGCTGCTCAGCCTTGCCGCCCTCCCCCTGGGGGTGCTCGCCGGGATCCTGGGCGAAACGACGGACCTGCCGTTCCCGCACCCGCCGGCGTGGATAGTCCTGTGCTTCGGCGTCGCCTACGCCGCGCCGCTCCTTGCCTCCCCGCACGGAACGCCGACGCGCTCGGATCGAGCCACCCAACCAAGCGTGGCCACGACACCCTGCTGAAACCAGGACTCCCGCAAGCCCCAAGCCCGGGAGTACGGAGTGGTGACCCCGATCCCCCACGCAGCTACAGGTGCTCTGGAAGGGCCAGCCGCCGGTCTTCGCGGGCCTTGGTCTTGCCCTTCGGTTCGATTCCGACAGGCGGCTCCACTTCCGACGTACCAACCAAAACTGCTGTCACACGGGCCGATCGGGAGCCATTTCGGTTGGTGCGTCGCGCTCCAGCGCGGACCGGTCCCAGTTGGCGGAGTTGGCGGCGGCCTCGTAGGTGCGTTGCAGGAACTCGAGGAGTACGGCGTCGGGGTCGGGGGCGGTGCGGACGGCGGTGTAGGGGAGCACGAACTCGCCCAGCTGCTCGTCGAAGTGGGCGGCCGCGGGACCTGCGGGGAGGGTGCGGTAGCCGGCCGGCTCGGGGTAGGCGTAGGAGTAGAAGATCCCCTCCTCCTCGGCCGCCGGCCAGTAGCCGACGCTGCTCACCTCATGGGAGTACGCCTCGTGCATCACGTGCGGCCCGCAGTTGGGCGCACCGCCGGGGTGCGGCGGGGCGGTCCGTCCGGAGAACCGCGTGGTGGCCAGGTCGAGCGCACCCCAGAAGAGGTGGACCGGGCTGGACTTGCCGAGGAACCGCGCCCGGAACACGTCGAAGACACGTTCCACCTCGACCAGCGTGCGCCAGAAGGTGGTGACCGCGGCCGGGTCGTAGGACCCGTGGGTGACGTCGTCGGGGAAGGGGATCGCGTCCGGGAGCTCGACCGGAACCGGCCAGATCTCGGTGGCGAGGTCGAGCTGCTCGAGCAGGCCCATCAGCTCGGCGTAGAAGTCGCTCACCGTCTTCGGTGCCAGCTCCATGGCCCGCGACTCACCCGTCGTCGTCACGATGTCGATCCGGTGGTCGAGGAAGTCGACGTCGATGGCGAAGCTCCGCCCCGGCTCGGCGGGCATGAGCGAGGTGGTGAGTCCCCGCGGCGTGAGTTGGAGCGTGGTGTTCCACCAGTGGTTGAGCTTCGGGGTCCGCGCCATCCGGATCTTCCCGACCACCTGCAGCCACAGCAGCAGGGTGTCGCGGGTCGGCTGCCAGCCGGCAGCCGGCAGCTCGGGCCAGGTCGGGGTAACCATCGGAGTCACCGGTAGGAGGGCGCCGGGTCCGCCCCCGGCACCTCGAAGAAGAGCTCGTCGGCGTAGCACCACCACCAGTCCTCGCCCGGCTCGAACGAGCGCACCAGGGGGTGCTCTGCTTGAGCCCGCCAGTGTGCGGTCGCATGCCGGTTCGGGGAGCTGTCGCAGCAGCCGATGTGCCCGCACGACATGCACATCCGGAGGTGAACCCAGGCGTCGCCGGTGCGCAGGCAGTCCTCGCAGCCGTTGGCTGACGGGGTCACTGCCTGCACGAGGGAGACGTGCTCACACGACAGACTCATCAACGCTCCTTCGCCGGGTTGTCCTCGACAGTAGCCGCTGCCGCGCAGCGGGCTCCACCGGCCAGGGTCAGTCCCGGGCGTTGCTGCCGGGGCTGCGGTAGTCCAGGTCGGCGTACTCCGGATGGCGGGCCATCCAGGACTGCACGAACGGGCAGATCGGCAGCACGCGCAGGCCCAGCTCCCGCACGTGGTCGAGCGCTGCGCGGACGAGGGTGCCCCCGACGCCCTGCCCTTCGAGGTCGGGGTCCACCTCGGTATGGGTGAATACGACCAGCTCATCGGTCTTCTGGTACGCCGCGAAACCGAGCACGCTGCCGTCGCGAAGGGCTTCGTAGCGCTGTCGCTCCGGAGCGTCGACCACCTCCACGCTCATCGGCCGGCTGCCGCTGCCCGCCGTGCCCGGTAGGCACGGGTCTTGATCTTGTTGCCGCAGCCGTACTCGCACCAGGACCGGGAGCGGTTCTTGGAGTGGTCGTAGTAGGCCCACTCGCACTCGTCGGAGGCGCAGATCTTCAGGCGCCACCAGATGCCCTGCATGGCCGCGTCGTGCGCGGACAGGCCGATCTGCCCCAGGGCACCGCGGACCCCACCGGCTCCCGGGACCAGCCGAGCTGTGTCGCCTGCCCACTCCAGGCGCACGGGCAGCTCCCGCAGGGCGCGGTCGAGCACCTCCAGCGTCGCCTCCGTGCCGTCGTGGTTGAGCTCGAGCGCCGCCCGGAGCCCGCGTCTTAGCCGGAGGGCGAGGTCGAGGTCGGCCCGGGTGGCCCTCGTCGGCCGGTCCAGCAGACCCTCGCGGAGCAGGTAGGCGCTCAGGTCGGCCAGCGTCGTCAGGTCATCAGAGCCGGTCTCGTAGTCCGTGGTGTTGACGAAGTCACGGACGATCGCGATCGGTTCCGGCACCGCCGGGCGGGGCAGGTCGACGGTGGTGGCCATGGTCCTCCTCCAGCTCTCGTGGCGTCGACCCGAGCGGCGCCCTCACAACAAAGGAACGCGGGTGCGACACCAGTATAAGCAGTTTACCGGTTGCATCGCATCCAACACCGGTATACGTTGTTTGCTGGTGTCGCGCCCTTCGCAAGGAAGGGACAGCGACCCGAACCGACGGGAGGTCGGAGATGAGGAGCCCCTACCTGGGAGTAGTGATCGAAGGGATCATCCGTGGAGATCGGCAGCCCCCAGCCGTCCGGCGAGTGAGCCGGAGCGAGACGCCGTCAGCGCGGACGGACCGACAGACCGTCGAACGCAAGCGTCGTCACGGCCTCGCCGAGCTGCTCGGGATCCACCGGCCCGTCGGGACGCCACCACTCCACGAGTGAGTTGACCATGCCGAAGAGCAGCCGGCTGACCAGCTCCGGCGGCACGTCCGGGCGGACCGATCCTTCGGCGATGGCGTCGCGGACGAGAGCGGCGAGCTGATCGTCGATCCAGCGTCGACGGGCCAGGGCGCGGCGCTCGATCTCGCTGTTGCCGCGCACCCGCAGCAGGAGGGTCACCGCCGGCCGGTGGTCGGCCAGCACCCGGATGCTGCGACGTACGAGGGCGTGCAGCCGGTCGGCAGCTGCGGCGTCGCTGCCCGGGTCGCGCGCTTCGGTGACGACCGCAGTCAGCTCGTCGAGGGCCTCGTCGAGGGCCTCCGTCAGGAGCTGCTCCTTGCTCGACACGTGGTGGTAGAGCGCGGCCTTGGTGACGCCCAGCTCGCGGGCGACATCGTCCATGCTGGTGGCGTCGTAGCCCTGCCGATTGAACAGCGCGATGGCGGTCCGCAGTACCGTGTCGCGATCATGACCCGGCCGGCCGCGTCGGACCTGTTCCGCCGGGCTGCCCACGGCGCCGACTCTAGCCCCGATCCGAGGCCAGGGCCCGGTTCCCGGGCGCTGCGTAGGATGGGTCGCGTCACCACAACAGACAGGGGAGCACGTCCCCGCCTCCGCGGACTGGGGAGGCCGGACGGGCTGAGAGTGCGGAGCTCCGCAGACCCTACGAACCTGCACCGGTTAGCACCGGCGAAGGGAGTCGACCATGGCGTTCGCGCACGCCGCAGCCACCGGGCTGGCCCTCACTCTGCTCACGGGCTGCACCCTGCTCGCGGAGGACCCTGCTGAGGACGACGCGTCCGAGGGGGCCGCGCCGACCAGGGTCGTTCTCGTGACGCACGACTCGTTCGCGCTGCCGAAGCGGCTGCTGCGTGGCTTCGAGACGGACACGGGCCTGGACCTGGTGGTCCGCCGGAGCGGAGACGCCGGAACGTTGACCAACAAGCTCGTGCTCACCAGTGACAACCCGGTGGGAGACGTGGCGTTCGGCGTCGACAACAGCTTCGCCTCCCGGGCCCTGGACGAGGGGGTCTTCGCCACCACGGACGTCGAGCTGCCACCCGGCGCCGAGCAGTTCGCCCTCCCCGACGGCGCCGACCGGATGGTGCCCGTCGACACCGGGAGCGTCTGCGTCAACGCCGACACCGACTGGTTCGCCGACCGCGGGATCCCGCTCCCGCAGACGCTCGACGACCTGGTCGAACCCGCCTACGAGGACCTGTTCGTCACCCCGGGCGCATCGACGAGCTCGCCGGGGATGGCGTTCCTGCTCAGCACCATCTCCGAGTACGGCGAGGCATGGCCCGACTACTGGGCCGACCTGATGGCGAACGGGACCAAGATCACCAGCGGCTGGAGCGACGCCTATTACGTCGACTTCACCCAGGGCGGCGAGGACGGCGACCGGCCGCTCGTGCTCTCCTACGACTCCTCACCGGCGTTCACGCTCGATGACCGCGGACGCTCCACGACCCAAGCCCTGCTGGAGACCTGCTTCCGGCAGGTGGAGTACGCCGGCGTGCTGGCCGGTGCCGACAACCCCGACGGAGCCGAGGCCGTCCTGGAGTTCCTCCTCAGCGCCGAGGTCCAGGCGGCGCTGCCCGAGCACATGTACGTGTTCCCGGTCCGCTCCGACGTGGACCTTCCCGAGGCCTGGGCCGAGCACGCCGTCCGGCCGACGTCGACGTACACCGTCGATCCGGCGGACATCGCCGAGCACCGCGACGAGTGGCTGACCACGTGGACGGAGGTCACCACCCGGTGAGTCCGCGCACCGGGCGGCTGCTGGGGCTGGTCCTGCTGGCGGCCGTCCCGTTGACCGTTCTCGGGATCTTCTTCGTGATCCCGGTCACCGGGATGCTGCGCCTGGGGCTCTGGCCGGAGGGCAGCCTGGACCTGGCCGGCGTGGTCGAGGTGCTGAGCCGGCCCCGGGTGCACCGGGTGGTCTGGTTCACGCTGTGGTCCTCAACGGTGGCCACGGTCGTCTCGGTGCTGCTCGGCCTGCCGGCGGCGTACGCCCTCTACCGCCTCGACCTCCCCTTCCGGGGGATGCTGCGGTCGCTGCTGCTGATCCCGTTCGTGCTGCCCACGGTCGTGGTGGGCGTCGCGTTCCGGCAGCTGCTGCGCGACTCGGGGCCGCTGGGGTTCCTCGGTCTGGACGGCTCCGCCGCCGCGATCGTGGCCGGCCTGGTCTTCTTCAACGTCGCGGTGGTCATCCGGGCCGTCGGTGTGGCGTGGGAGGGGATCGACCCCCGGCCCGCTGAAGCCGCCGCGGCCCTCGGCGCCGCGCCGCGTCAGGTGCTCCGCAGCGTGACCTGGCCCGCGCTCCGCCCGGCCGTGGTGTCCGCGGCCAGCGTCGTGTTCCTGTTCTGTGCCACCGCCTTCGGCATCGTGCTGACCCTCGGCGGGGTCCGCTATGCGACGGTCGAGACCGAGATCTACCTGCTGACGACCAACCTGTTCGACCTGCGGGCAGCGGCGGCCCTGTCCCTGATCCAGCTCGTGGTCGTGGCCGGCCTCCTGCTGACCGCCCAGCGGTTGCGGAGCGCTCCCAGCCCCACCGGGGCTCGGGCGGGGTACCGGCCGCCACGCGTCGGGCGCGCGGACCTGCCCGCGCTGGCGGCCGCGGCCGGCCTGCTGGTGCTGCTCGCCGCGCCGCTCGCGACCCTGCTGCTGGGATCCCTGCAGACCGGCCAGGGGGACGGGTCGTGGGGGCTGGAGAATTACACCGCCCTGGGCCGTCCCGACCCCGCCTTGTCGGTGCCGGTGCTCGAGTCGCTGCTGGTGTCCCTGCGTACGGCGGTCGACGCCACCTGGATGGCGGTGGGGCTCGGGCTGTCGGTGGCGGTGGTCTCGACCCGCCGCTCCCGCTCCCGTCTCGAGGGGAGGGTGCGCTCCGGGCTGGACGCGCTGTTCATGCTCCCGCTGGGCGTCTCGGCGGTGACGGTCGGCTTCGGTCTCCTGGTCACCCTCGACGAGCCGCCCCTGGACCTGCGCGACAACCCGTTGCTGGTGCCGATCGCCCAGGCCCTCGTCGCGCTGCCGCTGGTGGTCCGGACGCTGGGCCCCGTCCTGGCGGGGATCGATGACCGGCAACGCCAGGCCGCCGCGTCACTCGGGGCCACGCCGTGGCGGACGATGACGACGGTCGACCTGCCACTGGTGTGGCGCCCGCTGCTGGCGGCGGCCGGCTTCGCGTTCGCGGTGTCACTGGGCGAGTTCGGCGCCACCGCGTTTCTGGTTCGCGACGACCAGCCCACCCTCCCCGTCGCGATCTACCGGCTGCTCAGTTTGCCCGGCCCGGACAGCTACGGCATGGCGCTGGCCGCGTCCGTCGTACTCGCTGGCACGGTGGCGCTGGTGATGGCTGCGGTGGACCGGCTCCGGGTGCCCTCCCTGGGGGCGCTATGAGCGTCCGGGCGGGAGGTGACAGGTGAGCGAGCTGGACCTCGACCGGGTGTCGGTGCGCTACGACGACACCCCGGCGGTCCGCGAAGCCAGCCTGGCGATCCCCTCGGGTGGGGTGATGGCCGTGCTCGGCCCCTCGGGCTGCGGCAAGTCGACGCTGCTCCGGGCGGTGGCGGGCCTCGAGCCCCTGACGTCCGGGCGCGTCCTGGTCGACGGGGCGGACCTGTCCGGGGTCCCGACGCACCGTCGGGGCTGCGCGCTCATGTTCCAGGACGGCCAGCTGTTCGGGCACCTGACCGTGGCCCGCAACGTGGGCTACCCCCTCCGGATCCGCCGACGCCCGGCGCAGGAGGTGTCCGACCGGGTGGCGGAGCTGCTGGCACTCGTCGGCCTCAAGGGGTACGACGAACGCCTGCCGGCCACGCTGTCCGGTGGCGAGCAGCAGCGCGTCGCACTGGCCCGGGCACTCGCCGTACCCCCCAAGGTGCTCCTCCTGGATGAGCCGTTGGCCGCCCTCGACGCGACCCTCCGGGAGCGGCTCGCCGCCGATCTGGCCCGCATCCTGCGTGACTCCGGCACCACCACGCTGATGGTCACCCACGATCACGACGAGGCGTTCGCGGTGGCGGACCTGATGGCCGTGATGCGCGAGGGCCGGATCGTGCAACAGGGCTCGGTGGAGGAGGTGTGGCGGCGACCCAACGATGCGGAGACCGCCCTGTTCCTCGGCTACGCCACGGTGCTCGAGGGGGCGTCGGCGACTGCCGTGACCCGAGCGGCGGGACTGGCGCCGGCGCCAGCCGTGGCGCTGCGGCGTTCGGCACTCGTGGTCCGCGACGACGGCCCGCTCACGGCGACGGTGATCGAGGTGCGCTCCACGCCGGAGCAGTCGCGGCTGGTGGTGCGGGCCGACGAGCTCGGCGTCGTTCACGCGGTGGTCGCGGTCGAGGGCCATGCGGGTCCCGGCGACCGGGTCCGGCTGGCCGTCGAGCCGGCGCGGTTGGCCCGGCTGGCCCCCTGACCGTCCGGTGATCGACGGCTCCCGACGACCGGCTGCCCCGCTGCCCGCCTGGTGTCGCTCCCTAGACTGACCGCTGTGTATCGGCGGGCCCAGGTGTTCCTCGTCGCGATCGCCCTGGTGATGGGGTTGCTCGCGGTGATCACCGCGTTCATCCTCGACCGGAGCCTGGCCGACCCCGATGGGTTCCTGGGCCCGGCCTGGGTCCGGCTGCCGCTGCTGATCGGCGGCGCCTTCCTGGGCGACCTGGTGCCGCGCACGCTGTGGGTCTCCCGTGGTCGGCCGTCGCTGTTCAAGCCGCTGGTCCGCGAGCGGATCCGCACCCACTGGACCCGGGAGCGGATCACGCTGGTGGTGCTGGGTGTGACCTCCTTCTACCTGGTCTACGTCAGCTATCGGAACCTGAAGTCGTTCCTGCCCGCGGTGCTCGGGCCACGGATCTTCGACCGCGAGCTCCACATGCTCGACCGTGCGCTGTTCTTCGGCCACGAGCCGGCCGTGGTCCTCCACGGCATGCTCGGGACCAGCTTCTCGGCGCACCTGCTCTCGACGATCTACCTGTGGTTCCTGCCGTTGGTGCCGCTGGCGCTGACGGCCTGGGTGGTGTGGTCGCGCAACATCGCCTACGGCTACTGGTTCGTGACCTCCCAGTGCATCGCCTGGACGCTGGGCACGGCGTCGTACTACATGCTGCCCACGCTGGGACCCGGCTTCGAGTACGCCTGGCTCTACGAGGGGCTGGACCCCACGGCCTCGACCCGGCTCATGGAGGCGCTTCAGTACGGTCGGCAGGACGTCAACCACAGCGTCCTCGAAGGCGCGGTCCAGTCGGTCGCCGGTTTCGCGAGCCTGCACTGCGCGATCACCCTGCTGGTGGCGATGATGGCCCAGGCCACGCTCGGGTCCCGGATCGTGTGCTGGATGCTGTGGGCCAACTTCGGCGTCACGATCGTCGCCACCCTCTACTTCGGCTGGCACTACGTGGCCGACGACGTCGCGGGCATCGTCATCGCGGTGCTGGCCTTCTACCTCGGCGGGATCCTGAGCGGGCAGAACTTCGACCGGCGCGCCCAGGTGGAAATGACAACGGTGTAGTTCGTCAAGCCGACACGCCGGTGACAGATGATAAATCTGTGAAAAGTGTTCCTTTTGTGACAAACGAGCACTAGCGTGACGGGCGCGCCTCGGGCGATGGGGAAGTCGCCCGAGGCGCGTACACCGTCGACGAGGGGGACCGCGCCCGTGCTCAGCAGCATCCGAACCGCCGGCCAGGCCGGACCGAGCCCCGATCCCGGGAGGCGGCGGGGGCGGCTGGGGCGGCTGGGGGTGGTGGTCGCGACGCTGACCGCGGCCGCGCTCGTCGGCTCGGGAGTCACCGCCGCCCTCGCCGACGAGCCCGGAGTGCCGACCCAGGCGGAGGTCGACGCAGCCGAGTCCGCTGCGGCGGCCGGAGCCCGCGACGTCGCCACGGTCCAGGCCGAGCTCGCGGTGGCCAACCAGACCCTGCAGAAGGCCGCGATCGCGGCCGCGCAGGCCGCCGAGGCGTTCAACGGCGCCCGGGTCCGTCTCCAAGAGGCGCGGCGCGCCGAGCGGGCTGCGCTGGAGCGGCAGGACGTGGCCCGGGCCGATGTCGACCGGCAGGGCAAGGCGTACGCGAACGCCCTCGCCACGTCCTACCAGCTCGCGCCGCAACTTCGGGCCACCGCCGCGATCGTCAACGCTGATGGCATCGAGTCGGTGATCGAGCAGACCTACACGCTGGCGAACGCCGAGTCGGCGCTGGACCGCCAGTACGCCACCTACCGGGCCGCCGAGACCCTCGCCCAGGTCGCCTCGGACCAGGCCGGCCAGGCGCGGGACGAGGCGGCTCGGGCGCAGACCGAGGCCCGGCAGGCCCGGGACCGAGCCGCAGCGGCGGAGCAGTCGGCGCAGGCCCAGGCCAGCGAGATCGCCGCCCGCAAGGACGCCCTCATCGGGGAGCTGGCCCAGCTGCAGGGGATCAGCACCCGACTGGCCGCCCGCCGGCAGGCCGCGCTCGAGGCGCAGGCTCAGGCCGCCGCAGCGGAGGCCGCCCAGGCCGCCCAGGAGCAAAGCGAACCATCCGGGGGCACCCCGGCGGCAGGCTCCGGAGACGACGCCGGCGCCGCTCCCGGCGGCGATGAAGGCAGCGACGGGGGTGTCGACCCGGGCGAGTCCGGGAGCGAGGAGCCGGCCGAGCCGCCGGCCCCGGCGCCCACGCCAGCGCCGCCGGCACCCAGCGGCGGTGCCTCCGCGGCCATCTCCTTCGCCCGTCAGCAGCTCGGCGAGCCGTACCGCTGGGGAGCGGCCGGGCCGAGCGCCTGGGACTGCTCGGGGCTGACCATGGCCGCCTGGCGGGCGGGTGGGAAGTCCCTGCCGCACTGGTCGGTGGGGCAGTACAGCGCGGCCACCCCGATCGGATCCTCTCAGCTGCGCCCCGGCGACCTGGTGTTCTGGGGATCCAGCCGCAGCCCGTCGTCGATCTACCACGTGGCCCTCTACATCGGTGGCGGGCAGATCATCCACGCGCCGCGGACGGGACGGCCGGTGAGCCAGGAGTCGATGTACTACTGGATCCCGCCCACCTTCTTCGCCCGTCCGTGAGCCCGACGCCGGGCCGCAGGTCGGCGCCTGCCGCCGTACTGGCGGGGTTGCTGCTGGCGGTCGCGGCGGGAGGCTGCAGCGGGAGTACGCCGGACGACGCGGACGCGCCCTCGACGAGCGCCGACGCCGACTTCCTCCGGCTCTCGGCGGCGGAGATGCGGGACCGGGTGGTGGCCGACATGCGCTCCCTCGAGTCGGTCACGGTGTCGGCGGAGCTGGGCGAGGGTGCGGAGGCGGTCTCGTTCGACCTCTCCCTCGACACCGACGGCACCTGCACCGGCACGATGGCGATCGGCGGCGAGGCGGGCCAGGGGACGGCCCAGGGAACCGCAGAGTTCCGGTCGGTGGACGGAGCGTCGTATCTCAAGGGCGACGCGGACTTCTGGGAGGCGAGCACCGGGGGCGAGGGGAAGTTCGTGGCCAGCCTGCTCGGGGACCGGTGGGCGCTGATGCCCAGCGGGGAGGGTGGTTTCGAGAGCGTCTGCGACCTCGACAACCTGCTGGCCGGGTTCGACGCCACGGACGACGCCGCCCGCGAGGTGACCCGGGGTGCGGAGGACGAGGTGGAGGGCCAGCCGGCCGTGGAGCTCGTCGCCGAGGCGGACGGAGGCACGTCCCGGATCTGGGTGGCCAGCGGTGGCGAGCGCCACTACATTCTGCGGCTGGAGAGAGACGGCGAGGACGCCGGACGCATCACGCTCTCGGACTTCGACGAGCCGGTCGAGGTGACCGCGCCCGACGAGGACCAGGTGGTCGACCTGGCGCAGCTGGGGCCGGAACGCTGAGCGTCCCTGAGGTCTACTCGGGCGGCTCGGCCTCGTCCTGGTCCTCGGTGGTCTCAACGTGCGCGGGGGTCTCCTTGCAGCGCGCGAAGGAGGCCAGCACCTCTGCCTCCGCGGCGTCGCGGCCCACCCACTCCGCGCCCTCGACGGACTTGCCGGGCTCCAGGTCCTTGTACACGGTGAAGAAGTGCTCGATCTCCAGCCGGTCGAACTTCGGCAGGTGGTTGATGTCGCGCATGTGCTCGAGCCGGGGATCGGTGGACGGCACGCACAGGACCTTGTCGTCCCCGCCGGCCTCGTCGGTCATCCGGTACATGCCGATCGCCCGGCACCGGATCAGGCAGCCGGGGAACGTGGGCTGCCCGATGAGCAGCACCAGCGCGTCGAGCGGGTCGCCGTCCAGGCCGAGCGTGTCCTCGACGTACCCGTAGTCGGCGGGGTACTGCGTCGAGGTGAACAGGGTGCGGTCCAGGCGCATCCGGCCGGTCTCGTGGTCCACCTCATACTTGTTGCGGCTCCCCTTGGGGATCTCCACGAGTACGTCGAACTCCAGCACGTCGCCTCCCGCCTCTCGCGCCCTGGATGGGGCGATCGCGGACCAGTCTCCCGCAGAATGTGCACGAACGGGAGTCGAGGGCGGACGGGAGTGAGACGTGGGTCGCGCAGGCACCGGACGGCGTTGGCTGCTCGGCCTGGTCCTGCTGGTGGTCGCCGCGGTGGCCGCCGGGGCCGTGGCCTGGCGGGTCGCCGACCTCCCGGACCGACGGGCGACGCCGGGGCCGGGAGCCCCGACGACCACGAGCCCCTCCGTGCCCGCGGCACCGACCGGCCCTGATCTCCCCAGCCCGGCCACGGCCGCTGCGGTGGCCGAGCCGCTGGCCGCTGAGCAGACGGCGGCGCTCGACGCGGGGCGCGTGCGGCGGGCACTGGACCCGTGGGTCTCCGACCGCCGGCTCGGGCGGCACGTGGTGGCCCGGGTGGTGACGCTCGGCGGGGGTGCGGCCGCCCTGGACAACGGCGGGGGGACCTTCATCCCGGCGTCGACCACGAAGCTGCTGACGACCGCGGCCGCGCTGCACCTGATGGGTCCCGACCACGTCTTCACCACCCGCACCGTCCTCTCCGGTGGGCGGCTGGTCCTGGTCGGCGGCGGCGATCCGCTGCTGGCGAGCCGGCCGGTACGGCGCGCCGAGCGGGAATCGGTCCACCCGTTCCGGGCCGACGTGGTCACCCTGGCTCGGGAGACGGCCGCGGCGTTGGCCGAGCGGGGCCGGACCCGGGTCCGCGTCGGCTACGACGACTCGCTGTTCACCGGGCCCGAGAGTGAGGACACCTGGGAGTCGGACTACCTCCCCGACGACGTGGTCTCCCCGATCACCGCGCTGTGGGTCGATGAGGGGCGCGACCCCGATGGCTTCGGCCGGGTCGACGACCCCGCGGCCCACGCAGCCGACGTCTTCGTCCGGGCGCTCACCCGCGCCGGCGTACAGGTGAACGGCACGCCGCGGTCGGTCCGCGCCGACAAGGGGGCCGAGACGCTCGCCGGCGTGGACAGCGCGGCACTCGACCAGATCGTGGAGCGGGTGCTGGAGGTCAGCGACAACGAGGCCTCCGAGGTGCTGGGCCATCACGTGGGGCTGGCGTCCGAACACCAGGGGAGCTTCGCGGGTGGCGTGCAGGGCGTCAGCACCGCGATGGCGGAGCTCGGCGTCCGGATGGGCGGCGCGGACCTGCACGACGGCAGCGGGCTCTCGCGGGCCAACCGCCTGCGCGCGGCAACGCTGACCGACCTGCTCGTGCTGGCGGCGTCAGCCGACCATCCGGAGCTGCGAACAGTCCTGACGGGGCTGCCGGTGGCGGGATTCACCGGCTCGCTCACCTACCGCTTCGCCGAGGGCCCCGCCGCGGGACCGGGGATGGTGCGGGCGAAGACCGGGACGCTGACCGCGGTGTCCGGGCTGGCCGGGCTGGCCACCGACCGGACCGGGACGACGATGGCGTTCGTCCTGGTCGCGGACCGGGTCCGACGGGTGCACACGCTGACCGCCCGCGAGACGCTGGACAGCGCCGCGGCGGCGCTCGCGGCCTGCCGGTGCCGCGCCTGAGCCCGGTTCTGGAGCAGCGCCGCGTTGCCCCGGGCCGTAGGGTCACGTCATGAGCGAGAGCATGGTCGACTGGGACCTGGCGGCCACCATCGGCACCAGGGTCGCCGGCGCCGGGCCGGAGGCGACCACCGCCCAGATGGTCCAGGTGGTGGCCGAGCTGCGCGCCGGCGCGGCCCGGTCCACCGGCCTGGTCGCCGACTTCACCGGCCTGGTCGCACCGGCGGACACCGCGCCGCTCCTCGTGGTCGACCGCTCCGCCTGGGTGCACGCCAACGCCACCAGCTTCCGCCAGGTCATCGAGCCGGTCGCCGCTCGCCTCACCGCCGAGAAGGGCGCGCCCACCGGCCTCACCCGTGCCGTGGGCTCCCGGGTCACCGGAGCGGAGCTCGGCATGCTGCTGGGCTTCCTCGGCGGCAAGGTGCTGGGCCAGTTCGACCCCTTCCACGAGCCCGCCGGGCGGCTCCTGCTGGTGGCCCCCAACATCGTGCACGTCGAGCGGGAGATCGAGGCGGAGCCGGCCGACTTCCGGCTCTGGGTGTGCCTGCACGAAGAGACCCACCGCGTCCAGTTCACCGCGGTCCCGTGGATGCGGGAGCACCTGTTCGGCGAGGTCGCGGCGCTGGTGGAGACGGTGGAGCCGTCCCGGATGACCGAGGACCTGCTGCAGCGGCTGCCGGAGGCGATCCGCGGGGAGGGCAGCCTCATCGACGCCATGAGTACCCCCGAGCAGCGGGCCATCCTGGACCGGGTCACCGGCATGATGTCGCTGCTCGAGGGCCACGCCGACGTCGTGATGGACGGCGTCGGGCCCACCGTGATCCCCTCGGTCGCCGCCATCCGGAAGAAGTTCAATCGGCGCCGGCAGGGCGTCGGCACGCTGGACCGGATCCTGCGCCGCCTGCTCGGCCTCGACGCCAAGATGGCGCAGTACCGCGACGGCGCCGCGTTCGTCCGCGGCGTGGTCGACAAGGTCGGCATGACCGAGTTCAACGCGGTCTGGGCGTCGGCTGAGAACCTGCCCAGCAAGGAGGAGATCGCCGACCCCGAGTCGTGGGTCTCCCGCGTCCTGGGCTGACGGTGGCCGGGCACCCCGCACAGGCGGCCGTGCGCCGAGCGGTACGCCGGGCGCTGGTCGACCTGGACCCCGGCGACGTGGTCGTGGTCGCCTGCTCCGGCGGGGCGGACTCGCTGGCGCTCGCCGCGGCGACCGTCGCGGAGGCCAGGGAGCCGGGCTGGCGTGTCGTCGGCGTGACGGTCGACCACGGTCTGCAGCCCGGCTCGGACGCGGTGGCCGCCAAGGTGGTGGCGCAGCTGGCCGGGCTCGGGGTCGCCGAGACGGTGACCGCGCGGGTCTCCGTCGAGAGCCCCGGGCTTGGCCCCGAGGCCGCCGCCCGGGAGGCCCGGTACGCCGTACTCGAGGAGATCGCGGAGCGGGTCGGTGCCGCCGGGATCCTGCTCGGTCACACCCGCGACGACCAGGCCGAGACGGTGCTCCTCGGGCTCACCCGCGGCTCGGGTGGGCGGTCGCTGTCGGGGATGCGCCGCGCGTTCGACCGGTACCGACGGCCGCTGCTCGACGTCGGCCGGGCCGACACGGTGACGGCCTGTCAGGTCGCCGGGCTCGAGTACTGGGAGGACCCCCAGAACACCGACCCCGCCTTCACCCGCGCCCGGGTCCGGCAGCGGGTGCTGCCGCTGCTCGAGGACGAGCTCGGTCCGGGCGTGGCCGCCACTCTGGCCCGCACCGCCGACCAGCTGCGTGAGGACATGGCAGTCCTCGACGACCTGGCCGCCGACGCGTTGGCCGGCCTCACCACGTCGGGCGACGACGGGCTGCCGGTCGCCGACCTCCTCCGCTTCCCCACCGCCATCCGCCGACGGGTGCTCCGCCTGACCGCCCTCGACGCCGGTGCCATCGCCGCCGACCTCACCTACGACCACCTGCTCGCCATCGACGCCCTGGTCACCGACTGGCACGGACAGCGCTGGGTCGACCTCCCCGGCCCCCTCCGTGCCCTCCGCCGCGATGACCGCCTCCAGTTCCTCCCCGCCGACTGACCGCGACTCCGTTTTCCGTCGTACCAACCAAAACTGCTGTTCTGAGGGCCGGAAGGCAGCACATTCGGTTGGTGCGACGTACGGCTAGCCTTCCCCCATGGACACTGCCCGCGTGGACGGAGACCTGGTGAAGGTGCTCTTCACCGAGGAGCAGATCAAGGCCAAGGTGCAGGAGATGGCCGACCGGATCCGGGCCGACTACGAGGGGCGGGACCTGCTGATGGTCGGCGTGCTGCGGGGGGCGGTGATGATCATGGCCGACCTCGCCAGGGCGCTGGACCGACATCTGGAGATGGACTGGATGGCGGTGTCGTCCTACGGCTCCGGCACGAAGTCGAGCGGGGTGGTGCGGATCCTCAAGGACCTCGACACCGACATCACCCAGCGGCACGTCCTCGTGGTCGACGAGATCATCGATACCGGGCTGACTCTCAGCTGGCTGATCTCGAACCTGAGCAGCCGCAACCCCGCCAGCGTCGAGATCGCCACCTTGCTGCGCAAGCCCGATGCGGCCGCGATGTCCGTCCCGGTGAAGTACGTCGGCTGGGAGATCCCCGACGAGTTCGTGGTCGGCTACGGACTCGACTATCGGGAGCGGTACCGGAACCTGAGGGACATCGGAACCCTGGCACCCCACATTTACACCTGACTCGTGGGCGCAGGTTGCCCGCGCCTGCGAGAATGGAGCCGCGGCGGGCCGTGTACCGTCGTCAGGTCAACCCCAGCGCCCGGGCGAACGCGGTCCCCGGGTGACGCGTCGTGTTCGAGAGAAGTCTGTTGAAGCGGTTATTCAAGGGCCCCTGGGTCTGGATCGTCATCGCCGTGGTCGGCGTCCTGCTGGCCCTGCAGTACCTGCCGCCCAGTGGGGGGTACGACGAGATCGCCACCTCCAAGATGATCGAGCACATCGACTCCGGTGAGGTCAAGGAAGTCACCTTCGTCGACCGGGACCAGCAGATCCAGGCGACGCTCGACGACGACTCGAAGGTGATGACCTACTGGGTCGACGGCCAGCAGGTGGGACTGCTCGACAAGGTCGAGGCCCAGGTCGAGGCCGGGGACACCGATGAGCTGACCGTCGAGGTGCCTACGCCCAGCCTTCTGGGATCCCTGCTGATCAGCCTGCTGCCGTTCGTCGTGATCGTGCTGGTCTTCCTGTGGCTGCTCAACCAGGTCCAGGGCGGCGGTGGCCGCGGCGTGATGCAGTTCGCCAAGTCGAAGGCGAAGCTGATCACGAAGGACATGCCCAAGACCACCTTCAGCGACGTGGCGGGATGCGAGGAGGCGATCGAGGAGCTCGGCGAGATCAAGGAGTTCCTCCAGGAGCCTGCCAAGTTCCAGGCCGTCGGCGCCAAGATCCCCAAGGGCGTGCTGCTCTACGGGCCGCCCGGCACCGGCAAGACGCTGCTGGCCAGGGCGGTCGCCGGCGAGGCGGGCGTGCCCTTCTACTCGATCTCCGGCTCCGACTTCGTCGAGATGTTCGTCGGCGTGGGCGCCTCCCGGGTGCGCGACCTGTTCGAGCAGGCCAAGGAGAACGCGCCCGCCATCGTGTTCATCGACGAGATCGACGCCGTCGGCCGGCACCGCGGCGCGGGCATGGGCGGCGGTCACGACGAGCGCGAGCAGACCCTGAACCAGCTGCTGGTCGAGATGGACGGGTTCGACGTCCGGGGCGGCGTGATCCTGATCGCGGCCACCAACCGGCCCGACGTACTCGACCCCGCCCTGCTCCGGCCCGGCCGGTTCGACCGGCAGATCCAGGTCGACGCTCCCGACCTCAACGGCCGCCACCTCATCCTCCAGGTGCACTCCCGCGGCAAGCCGATGTCGCCGGACATCGACCTGCTCAGCGTGGCCCGGCGGACGCCCGGCTTCACGGGTGCCGACCTGGCGAACGTGCTCAACGAGGCGGCGCTGCTCACCGCCCGGAGCAACGCCAAGCTGATCGGGAACGAGGCGCTCGACGAGGCGATCGACCGCGTGATCGCCGGACCGCAGCGACGGACCCGGCTGATGAGCGAGAAGGAGAAGCTCATCACCGCCTACCACGAGGGCGGCCATGCCCTGGTGGCGGCGGCCCTGCCCGGCAACGACCCGGTGCACAAGGTGACGATCCTGCCGCGCGGCCGCGCCCTCGGCTACACGATGGTGCTGCCGGACGAGGACAAGTACTCCCAGACCCGCAGCGAGATGCTCGACAAGCTGGCCTACATGCTGGGCGGCCGCGCCGCGGAGGAGATGGTCTTCCACGACCCGACCACCGGCGCCGGGAACGACATCGAGAAGGCCACCAGCCTGGCCCGGGCGATGGTGACGCAGTACGGCATGACCGAGCGGCTGGGCGCGATCAAGCTCGGCGACTCCAACTCGGAGCCGTTCCTGGGGCGCGACCTGGGGCACAGCCGGAACTACTCCGAGGACGTGGCCGCGATCGTGGACGAGGAGACCAAGAAGCTCCTCGCCACCGCCCACCAGGAGGCGTTCGACATCCTCGAGGAGAACCGCGACGTCCTGGACAGTCTGGTCCTCGAGCTGATGGACAAGGAGACGCTCGACAAGGAGGAGGTCGCGACGGTCTTCGCGGCCCTACGGCGTCGTCCCATCCGCCCGGCCTGGACCGGCTCGCCGGACCGCAACCCCTCGACGATCCCGCCGGTCGAGGTTCCCCAGGAGATTCGCGACCGGGTCGCCGGGAACGGCACCAACGGCGTGCCGGCCGCGGCCCCCGAGTCCGGCGGCGGCGCCGTGGTCACGCCGCCCGGCCCGGGCGGAGACCTCCACGACCCGGGCCTGACCCCGCCCGGATGACCAACCCGGTCAGCTGTCCGGACCGGCGGCCCGAGGACATCCCGGACTACGACCACCCGCGGGCCGAGGCCGCGGTCCGCGAGCTGCTCATCGCCATCGGTGAGGACCCCGACCGCGAGGGCCTGCGCGACACCCCGGCCCGGGTGGCTCGTGCGTACGCCGAGCTCACCGCCGGGATGCGGCAGCGTCCCGAGGACGTACTGACCACCACGTTCGACATCGGGCACGACGAGATGGTGCTGGTCCGGGACATCGAGCTGTGGTCGATGTGCGAGCACCACCTGGTCCCGTTCACCGGCGTGGCTCATGTGGGCTACATCCCCGCTGAGTCCGGGAAGATCACCGGCCTGTCCAAGCTGGCCCGGCTGGTCGACGTCTATGCGAAGCGCCCGCAGGTGCAGGAGCGGTTGACCACGCAGGTCGCCGACGCGCTCATGGACCTCCTGGACGCGCGCGGGGTCATTGTCGTGATCGAGGCAGAGCACCTGTGCATGACGATGCGGGGGGTCCGCAAGGCCGGAGCCCGCACGGTCACCTCGGCGGTCCGCGGGAGCATGCTGCGCAACAGCGCGACGCGCGGCGAGGCCATGGCCCTGATCCACCGCAATCGATGACGATGCCGGTGGACAGCTCAAGGCCCCTCGTCATGGGGATCCTCAACGTCACCCCCGACTCGTTCTCGGACGGTGGGCTCTGGGAAGACCGGGACGCCGCCGTCGCGCACGGCCTGGCCATGGTCGAGGCCGGCGCCGACCTGGTGGACGTCGGCGGGGAGAGCACCCGTCCGGGCGCGGTCCGGACGACACCGGAGCAGGAGCTCGGTCGGGTCCTTCCGGTGGTCGCCGCGCTGGTGGCGGCCGGGGTCGGCGTCTCGGTGGACACGATGCGGGCCGAGGTGGCCGAACAGACGCTGGCCGCGGGGGCCACGGTCGTCAACGACGTCTCCGGAGGGCTGGCCGACCCACGGATGCTCAAGGTCGTCGCGGGGTCGGCAGCGACGTACGTCGCGATGCACTGGCGGGCGCACGGCGCGGACATGCAGCGCTTCACCTCCTATCCCGGCGGGGTGCTCCCCGACGTCGTGGCCGAGCTCCGGGAGCGGCTGGCCGCGATCGAGGCGGCGGGCGTCGACCTCGACCGGGTGGTGCTCGACCCGGGTCTGGGCTTCGCCAAGACACCGGGGCAGAACTGGGAGGTGCTTCGGGACCTCGGTCCCCTGCTCGGGCTCGGTCGCCCCGTCCTGCTCGGCGCCTCGCGCAAGTCCTTCCTGGGCTCGCTGCTGCCCGCGGCCGACGGCTCCCCCCGGTCGGTCTCGGACCGGGAGCACGCTCATGCCGCGCTGGTGGCCTGGGTGAGTGGCCGCTGGCCAGTGTGGGGCTGGCGGGTCCACGACGTACGGGCCACGCGGGACGCGCTCGCGGCGGTCACGGCGCTGGCCGGAGGGCCGCGATGAGCGACGTGCTGAGCGTGACCGGGATCGAGTGCTTCGCCCACCACGGCGTCCTGGACGAGGAGCGAGCGGCGGGTCAGCGGTTCGTGATCGATCTCTCACTCGGCCTCGACTCCCGAGCGGCCGCCGCGACCGACGACTTGCGCGAGACGGTGGACTACGGGAGTCTCGTGCCCGCGGTGAAGGCCGCAGTGGAGTCAGATCCGGTCGACCTGATCGAGACCCTGGCCCAGCGAGTCGCGGACGTGTGCCTCACGGACCCGCGGGTCGACTGGGCCGAGGTGATCGTGCACAAGCCGGAGGCCCCCATCGAGGCTGCGTTCACGGACGTGGTGCTGACCATCAGACGATCCCGACCCACGACCCCGCGAGGAGCGCAGTGACCGAGATCCCCAACCCGCACCTCATCGACACCGACACGATCACCGGCGAGATGCATCCCATCCGCCGGGCCGTGATCGCCCTCGGCTCGAACCTGGGCGACCGCCTCGCGAGCCTGCAGGGGGCGGTGACCTCGCTGGCCGACACCCCCGACGTGTG
Source organism: uncultured Nocardioides sp. (assembly GCA_964551905.1). Classification (GTDB taxonomy): domain Bacteria; phylum Actinomycetota; class Actinomycetes; order Propionibacteriales; family Nocardioidaceae; genus Nocardioides. The sequence goes on from CAZKEZ010000015.1 coordinate 22,724, forward strand.
GGTCACGGCCGTCTCCCCGGTCTACGAGACCGAGCCGGTCGACTCCCCCGACGACGCCCCGGCGTTCCTCAACGCAGTGGTGCTGATGGACACCACGCTGCCCGCCCACCGGCTCATGGACCGGGCCCTTGCCATCGAGGACGCGTTCGACCGGGAACGCAGTGACGTGGTCAATGCGCCGCGCACGTTGGACGTCGACCTGATCGTGGTCGGGGACCGGCGCAGCGACACCGACCTGCTGCAGCTGCCCCACCCGCGAGCGGCGGCGCGCGCCTTCGTGCTGCAGCCCTGGCACGACGTCGAGCCGGACGCGGTGCTGCCCGACGCGGGTCCGGTGAGTGAACTGCTGGCCGAGGTGCCGCACCCCCGGCTCGAGCGGCGAGACGACCTGGTCCTCGAGGTCCCGTGACACAGGAGCCGCCCGAGCAGCCTTCGGGTGGTCGGCTCCAGCCGGTACGGGTCTCGGTCCTGGTCGGGTGGGCCGTGGTCGGGCTGGTCCTGGGCTTCTTCGCCCGCCCGGTCGCCGAGCGGTACTGGGGTTCGGCCCCGGTCGTGACCTGGCCGCCATCCCTGCTGCTGTTCTTCGTCGCCGCGGTGCTGGCGGCGACGGCCCGCGCCACCAGCCGGGCCATGCACGGCCACCGGGAACGGCCGTCCGCGCAGCGCATGGTCAACCGGTTCGTGCTGGCTCGAGCGTGCGCCCTGGTGGGGGCGCTGGTCGCCGGACTGTACGCCGGCTACGCGCTCAGCTGGCTGGGTCAGGGGTCGGAGCTGGCGGGCGAGCGTCTGGTGAGATCGGCCGCCGCGGCCGTGGGCGCCGTCGCGATGGTCGTGGCAGCGGTGCTCCTCGAGCGAGCGTGTCGCGTCAGATCCGACGACGAGGAGCCCTAGTCTGCCCCCATGGCACCTTCCCCCAGCACCCGCCGTCGCAAGCGCAGCACCCGCCTCAGCCTGGCTGCGCTCCTGCTCGTGATCGCCGCCGCGTTCGTGGCCGTTGCCCTGAGCGTCGCCGCCCCCGCACTGGTCGGCGCCGCGGCCGTTGCCGCCGTCGTACTCGGTGCGATCGCCACCCGGATGACCTACTCCGAGCTGCTCGCCGCTCGGCGTGCGGCCGCCCAGGACCGCGCCGTCCAGGCCCGTTCCTTCGCCGTCCTCACCCACGAGCGGCTGGTGGAGAACGGCCGGTTCATCGAGGGGATGAACGCCGCCCTGGCCCAGCGGGAGGAGTCCCTGACCCAGCTGGAGGCTGCGCTGTGCGCCGCCCAGCACCGGGTTGTCGAGGCGCTCCAGGCCGCCCGATCGGAGGGCGACCGGGCGGACCGCGCCGAGGAGGAGGGCCAGGTCTACGCGCGTCGGCTCGAGGAGTCCGACGCCCGGGCGGCGGAGGCGCACCTGCGGGTTGCCGAGCTCATGCAGGAGCGGGAGACGCTGCGTCTGGAGCTCGAGGCCGCGCGCGCCGAGCAGCAGGTGCTGCGCGCAGAGATGGACGCCTGGCAGGCCGCGGTGGCCACCCAGGAGTACCGTCGGCACGCCTGACGCTCGACCCGCCGACTACGTCTGCGCGAGCGACTCGCGCAGCGCCCGATGGATCCCGTTGGGAGTGAGTACGCCGAGGAAGCGGGCGCCCTGCCGCACCCCGATCACCTGACGGTCCTCCCGCAGCAGGGCCGCGAGTGCCTGCTCGAGGGTGGAGTCGACGTCGATGGCGCCCGCGAGGTCACCGGTGGTGACCCCGTCGAGAGGCTCGAGCAGGCCGGGGTCGATGGGGGTCACTGCGAGGCGGCGCAGACCGGTGGTCGCGCCCACGAAGTCGGAGACGAAGTCGTCGGCGGGCCGGGCGAGCAGCTCGACCGGCGTACCCACCTGGGCCAGCCGTCCGCCCACCGCGAAGACGGCCACCCGCTGACCGAGCCGGACCGCCTCGTCGATGTCATGCGTGACCAGCACCACGGTCTTGCCGAGCGACTGCTGGAGCCGCTGGAACTCGTCCTGGAGACGCAGCCGGACTACGGGGTCCACGGCCCCGAACGGCTCGTCCATCAGCAGCACCGGCGGGTCCGCGGCCAGCGCGCGAGCCACGCCGACGCGCTGGCGCTGGCCGCCCGAGAGCTGGTGCGGGTACCGGTCGGCGTACACCTCCGGGTCCAGTCCCACCAGCTCGAGGAGCTCGTGGGCCCGGGCCCGGCTCTGCGCCCGCGGCGTGTCGACCAGCCGCAGCACCGTCGCCACGTTGGTCGCGATCGTGTGGTGCGGGAACAGCCCCACCTGCTGGATGACGTAGCCGATCCCGCGGCGCAGGCGGACCGGGTCCTCCGCGGCGATGTCCTTGCCGTCCAGGTGGATGGTGCCGCTGGTCGGCTCGATCAGCCGGTTGATCATCTTCAGGGTGGTGCTCTTTCCGCAGCCTGAGGGCCCCACGAGACACATCAGCTCGCCACGGGGCACGTCGAGGTCGAGGTCGTGGACAGCCACCGTCCCGTCGGGATAGGTCTTGCCGACACCGCGGAGCCGGATCATCGGGTCCGCGGTAACGTCCATGCGGTGACCCTACTCGCGGGCGGAGCCCTGGCCCCGGCCGCGGAGCCCTCGTGCTACAGCCGGCTGGTCAACGAGTGGATCTGCCGCGACTACCTCGTCGACCGCCAGGATCAGCTGGTGGACGCCACGGTCCAGCACCTGTGGATCACGGCGGGTGCCGTCGTGCTGGGCGTCGTCCTGGCGTTTCCCCTGGCGTTGCTGGCGCGGCGCAGCGCTCGCCTGGAGACCGGGATCGTCGGCGCCGCCACCGGCCTCTACACCATCCCCTCGCTGGCGCTCTTCCCCCTGCTGGTTCCCTTCACCGGCATCACCGCGACCACGGTCGTGCTCGGCCTCGCGCTCTACTGCCTGACCATCCTGGTGCGGGCCATCCTCGATGGGCTCCGGGCGGTTCCCGACGACGTGGTCGAGTCCGCCCGGGGCCTCGGGTACGGCGCGACGGGGCTGCTGCTGTGGGTGGAGCTCCCGTTGGCGATGCCGGTGATCATGGCCGGTCTCCGGGTGGCGACCGTGTCGACGGTCGCCCTGACCACCGTCGGGACGCTGGTAGCCCACGGCGGCCTCGGGAACCTCATCTCGGACGGGGTGTTCAACAACTTCCGGGCCGAGCTGCTGGCTGCCTGCGTGCTCTGCGTGGTCCTGGCCGTCCTGCTGGACCTGCTGCTCGTCGGCACCCAGCGGCTGCTCACGCCGTGGACCTGGCGAGGTGGCCGGGCATGAACGTGCTGGGCGACACGTGGGACTACCTCGTCGATCCTGCGAGCTGGACCGGACCGGGCGGGATGGCCCAGCTGCTCGTGCAGCAGCTGCTGATCTCGGTGACGGCTCTGGCCGTCGCCCTGCTGCTCGGCCTCCCGCTGGCGCTGTGGCTCGGGCACCTCGGCCGGGGCGGCTTCCTGGCCATCAACGTGTCCAACGTGGGAAGGGCCATCCCGACCTTCGCCCTGCTGGCGCTGCTGGTGACCGCCGACTGGCCAGGACCGGCCACGTTCGGGCCCTACGGACGCGCCGGCATCGCCACGCTGATCGCGTTGGCAGCGTTCGCGCTCCCCCCGATCATCACGAACTCCTATGTCGCGATGCGGGAGGTGCCGGCCGACGTGAAGGAGGCGGCCAGGGGGATGGGCATGAGCGAGCGGCAGCTCTTCGCACGCGTGGAGCTGCCGCTGGCCCTCCCCGTGATCAGCACCGGGGTCCGGCTGGCCCTGGTCCAGGTGTGGGCGACGGCGACGATCGCCGCCCTGGTCGCGGGGCCGGGGCTGGGTCGCGTGATCACCGACGGCTTCGCGAACACCTACTACGGCAAGGGGATCGCCGGGGCGGTCGTGGTCGCGGTGGTGGCGCTCGTCCTGGAGCTGCTCGCCGCTGCGGGACAACGGCGGACCGACCCGCTGCGGCACGCACGAGCACGTGACGACCGCCTGCTGGAGTCCGTCGCCAGCGGATCGTGACCGGCGCGCCGAGCCCCCGGTTGACGCTCGGGACGCATGGCTTTTCGTGCCGGGGCTACTGTGAGGGACGCCAGAAGGGCCCGGAGGGCCACCGGACACGCGCGGACGATCGTCCGCGGGACACAGAAGGTGCACGACATGATGCGACGCCCCGCCCTACTCCTGGCGGCCCTGGCCGCCACCGTCACCCTCGCCGCCGGCTGCGCGAGCGACGACCTCGCTGACGACTCCACCGAGGAGGCGAACGCGGGCGATACGGCGGTCACGATCTCCGGGCAGAACTTCCCGGAAGCCACCCTCGTCGCCGAGATGTACCGACAGCTGCTCGAGGCCGAGGGCTACGACGTGACGGTGAAGCTGGTCGACACCCGTGACGTGTACATGGCCGACGGCCAGTTCCCGGGCAGCATCCAGGTGGTGCCGGAGTACGTCGGTGGCATTGTCGACTTCCTCAACGCGCAGGCCAACGGCCCCGACGCTGAGCCCCTCACCACCAACGACCCAGTGGCCTCTATCGAGGCTGCTCAGGACCTGTTCAGCGACCGCGGCATCGAGCTGCTCGACCCCGCCGCGGCCACCGACCAGAACGCGTTCTTCGTCACCGAGGAGTTTGCCCAGAAGAACGACCTGGTCACGCTCTCCGACCTCGAGGGGATGACGGTGACCCTCGCGGCTGCGCCCGACTGTGAGGGCCGCAGCGACTGTGAGGGCGGACTGACCGACGTGTACGGCATCGACATCAAGGAGGTGCTCCCGCTCGGGTTCGCCAGCGACCAGACCTACCAGTCGGTGCTGAACGGCGAGTCTCAGCTGGGCCTCACCAGCACCACCGACGGCACCCTGGCCGACCAGGGTCTGGTGCTCCTCGAGGACGACCGAGGCATCCAGCCGGCCCAGAACCTGGTCCCCGCCGTGGACTCGGAGTGGGCCGCCGGTGACGACGGCAGTGCGGCCATCACCGCGCTCAACGGGCTGATGGCGGTGCTCACCACGGAGAACCTGACGGAGCTGAACGGCCTGGTGTCGGTGGACCGGCTGGAGCCGGAACAGGTCGCGAGCGACTTCCTAGCCGACCAGGGCCTGGTCTGATCAGTCAGTCCCGACCAGGTCAGCGGCGGGCGACGATGCGGCACAGCACCGGATCCTCACCGCGGTAGGGGGACAGCCCCGTCCCCTCCTCCTGGTGCAGGACGGTGAAACCGTGTCGGGTCTCCAGCTGGTCGGCCAGGGCGGTTCCGCTCTGGAACCGACGGTAGTGCCGGGTGTGGACCTTCGTCTGGGCCTCGTCGGCGACCGTCCGGAACTCGGCGGCGATCACGTCGCCGGGCCGGGCGACCTCAGCGATCCCGGCCAACAGCCCCTCCTGCACACTGGCGGGGATGGAGTGGAGGAAGAAGCGCAGGTAGTACAACGTGGCGTCGCTGCCGGCCCAGTCGCGATGGCCGGCCAGCACCTCTCGCAGGTGGTTGCGGTCACTGACGTCGCACACCTCGAACCTCACCGATTCACTGAGCTTCAGGGCCGCCGCGTGCTCGGCGGCGTGCGCGACCCCCACGTGTGACCGGTCGAGACCGAGCACCTGCCGACCGCTCTGGCCGAAGGCACAAGCATCGCGGCCGTCGCCACAGCCGATGTCCAGCACTCGCCGGGGCGTGTCAGGGCGGCCGGCCAGGAACTCGAAGAAGCTGGATCCGCTGGTGTACTCAGTGCGGGAGTAGAAGTCCGCCCAGTACACCGTGGACTGTTGCACCGGCGTCAGGCGTGCTTCCTTGGCCATGGCGGTCCGGTCGAGGCTCCAGCTGAAACCGGGCTTCGGCTGACGCCAGTCGTCCCCGTACAGCTGCTCGAGCACCTCCGTGGCACTGGCGGGGACCAGGATGGTGCCACCCGGGAGCGCGAATTCCTCGAGGCCCCGCCACTCGTCACGACGCACCACCCGCCGGCCGGCCATCCCGAAGGGAAAGGCGAGCCGCCCGTGGTCGTCGAAGTAGATCGGGAACAGATCGATCCGGGTCTCGCCGTCTCCGGGGTCGATCACGTGCAGGTGACGAGGGTTCGCCGAGACGATGTAGCCGGCGTCCACGAAGCTCAGGGCGATCTCCACGAGCTCAGAGGCCACGTCGCCGGGGGACGTCTGCCGCGAGAGGTACGACGTGTCGAAGTCGGTGTCGTGTCCGATATAGCCGTTCTCGCGGACCGCGCCCAGCAACGTTCCGTAGATGCCGAACGGTTCGTACCCGTGAGTCCGGGCGAGCGTCTGCCGCATCCGGTCGTAGTGATCGTGCACCGACCGCTGCCACTTCACGTCCTGCTTCAGCGAGAGCTGCAGGACCCCCTGCTTGGAGAACACATGGCCCGCGGCCATCAGTGAACGCAGCTCGCGCGGGCTGGACTCCCCTGAGCGTGGTGCCGGCACGAACATCCCGCGGCCGAAGATGGGCAGGTGACGTCCGTCGACGCGGACACTGACGGGCGTGCCACGGTTGGCGAACTTCCACAGGTCCCGGAGCTTGAATGCGAAGGTCCGGATCTCGACGTGGGCGTTCCGGCGACGACTCGTCACCTCCGGAATCCGGAGTGCCTTCCAGCGGCCCCGAGGTTTGCCGCGACGACCGATCGTGGCGTAGGTGGCTGCGACCCGCAGGCTTCCGAGGTGCAGGGTCACCTGGACGGGAGGGGTAGTCGGGTCCACTGCAACCCAGCCGACGACGGCGTCCTCGCCGAAGTGCTCAACGAGACCGGTCACAGCGTGCGGCGGCCGGCCGCGCCCTGCCCGGGCCCGAAACCGGCCGGGCAGGCGGTCGAGTCGGCCGGTGAGTTGCATGGCTGAGCCTCTCGTCCACGTCCAATGAGATCGGTCCCAGCTCACGGGGGCGGCTGGCGGGACGACAGTACGCCACCGCATCGGCTCTGACGCTTCAGCCGCGCCCCACCCGGCTAGGCTGGGCGAGGTGTGGAAGGAACGAGTGAACCGCGGACTGCGGCGAATCACCGGGTATGAGCTGACCAAGGCAGGAGGTTCGCCGAAACCACCGCCCGCGAGGCCCGTGAAGGCGCCCAGCTCGCCGCGGCCGGCCCGTCGGCGTCCGGGGGCTCCCCAGCACTACGGCGAGCTGGCGATCGGGACGATCAAGCGCGTGGCGCCACGCACTATGACCGGTCACGAGAAGCTCTTCGGCCTGATCCAGGCGACGCGGTACATCGTGGCGCACGACATCCCGGGTGCCATCGTCGAGTGCGGTGTCTGGCGCGGCGGGAGCATGCAAGCGGTCGCGCTGACACTCCAAGAGTGCGGGGTCAAGGATCGGGACCTGCACCTGTTCGACACTTTCGAGGGCATGCCTCCCCCCACCTCCAAGGACCGCCGACCGAGCGGTACCACCGCTGCCGAACTGCTGGAGACCCAGGACCGCGACAGCAAGGTCTGGGCAGTCGCCACGCTCGACGACGTGCGGCAGGGGATGGCTGAGGTCGACTATCCCGCCGATCGGATCCACTACCACCAGGGGCTCGTCGAGGAGACCATCCCCGCAGCAGCGCCCGGTCAGATCGCGATCCTGCGTCTCGACACCGACTGGTACGAGTCGACGAAGCACGAGCTCGAGCACCTGTACCAGATGCTCTCACCAGGCGGAGTCCTGATCATCGACGACTACGGTCACTGGGAGGGCTCGAGGCTCGCGACCGAGGAGTTCCTCGCTAGCTCGGGTGAGCCCTTGCTCATGCTGCCGCTGTCCGCGGGAAGGATCGCCGTCAAGCCGCTGCGCTGAGGTGCGTCCGCTGGTGTGGCACCGCGGCGCGTTACCTAGGTCACGTCCTGACCGGTTCCCACGCGGGAATCCGGCCGCGTACGCTCGGCGTTGACCACTGCAGAACGCCGTCTGGTACCCGGACCGGCCCGCGCCCAGCGGGTGTCGCCGGGACTGGAACGAAAGGTTCCGCCATGAACAGTTTGCGCTCGATCGCTCCGGCCGGCTCGGTCGGAGTGGTGGGGGCGGGGCGGGTGGGAGCAGTCCTGGCCGCCGCGCTCCGCGACGCCGGGTATCCCATCGCCGCCGTCGCCGGCGAGTCCGACGCCTCTCGCAACCGCGTGCAGGACCTGCTCCCGGGTGTCCCGGTGGCCAAGCCCAGCGCCGTGGCCAGGGCGTCGGACCTGCTGCTGCTCACCGTCCCCGACGACATGCTGCACAACGTCGCGTCGGTGTTGGCTGCCTCAGGGGCGATCCGGGCCGGCCAGACGGTCGTCCACGCCTCGGGTCGGCATGGCCTCACGGTCCTCGCCGAAGCGACCGCGGTGGGGGCTCGCGCGATCGCGATGCACCCGGCGATGACCTTCACCGGCACCGCGGTCGACCTGCCGCGGCTCGCCGGCTGCATGTTCGGCGTGACCGCGGGTCCCGAGGATCGCGAGTTCACCGAGCGGCTGGTGCAGGATCTGGGCGGTCGGGCGATGTGGATCCCGGAGGACCGGCGCACGCTCTACCACGCCTCCCTCGCCCACGGCGCGAACCACCTGGTCACGCTGGTCAGCCAGGCGATGGAGCTGCTCGCGGCAGCCGGCCCGGACAACGAGGAGCTGAGTCCGGCCGACACCCTGCGACCACTGCTCACCGCCGCGCTCGACAATGCGCTGCGGCACGGTGACAGCGCGCTGACGGGACCGATCGTGCGCGGGGACGCCAACACGGTGCGTGCGCATGTCGCGGACATCGCCCGCAACGCCCCCCACACGCTGCCGTCGTACGTCGCGATGGCCCGTGACACCCTCGACCGAGCCGTCACGGACGGTCGGGTGCTGCCGATCCGGGCCGAGAAGATCCGGCGCATCCTGGACGGCTCACTTCAGCCGTCCACCAGGACGCCGCTCGGATGAGCCGACCGGCCCTGGTCGCGACCGGCGCCGAGCTGGGGGAGCTCCTCGGGGGTACGCGGCTGCATCCGCGGGTGGGCTTCGTGCCCACGATGGGGGCGCTCCACGAGGGGCATGCCGCTCTCCTGCGCCTGGCCAGGGAGCGCGTCGGCACGGGTCCCGTGGTCGCCTCGGTCTTCGTGAACCCGCTCCAGTTCGGGGCCGGTGAGGACCTCGACCGCTATCCGCGGACGCTGGACGCGGACCTGGAGATCTGCGCCGCTGCCGGGGTGGACGTGGTGTTCGCGCCGTCCACCGAGGAGGTCTACCCCGGTGGGGAGCCGCAGGTGACCCTGGATCCGGGCCCGTTGGCTGCCGAGCTCGAGGGTCGGTCCCGGCCCGGTCACTTCCGAGGCGTCCTGACCGTGGTTGCCAAGCTCTTCGGCCTCGTCGGTCCCGACCTTGCCGTGTTCGGGGAGAAGGACTACCAGCAGCTCGTCCTGATCCGGCGGATGGTGGCCGACCTGTGCCTGGGCGTGGAGATCGTCGGTGCGGAGACGCACCGGGAGCCCGATGGCCTGGCGATGAGCTCCCGCAACCGCTATCTCGACCCGGACCAGCGCCGAGACGCGGCCGTCCTGAGCAGGGCGCTTTCGGCAGCGCAGGCGGCCGGGCCGGAAGGACCGGAGGCCGCGCTGACGGCCGCACGTGCCGAGCTGGCCGGCGCCTCCGCTGTCGACGTCGACTACCTGGTCCTGACCACCACCGACCTGGAGCCGCTGCCCGAGGAGGTGCCCCCGGGCACCACCGGTCGGCTGCTGGTCGCCGCCCGGGTGGGCGACACCCGGCTCATCGACAACATGCCGATCCGACTCGGGACGGGGCCCCGCTGATGCTGCTCGTGGCCGACATCGGGAACCGGGAGACGGCGCTGGGGCTGCTCGACGGGCTCGACGTCGTGGCGCACTGGCGGGTCTCCACCGACGAGCAGCGGACTGCGGACGAGTGGGCGGTGCTGGTCGGGGGGCTGCTGACCGACGCGGGTGCCGGCCTCTCGGGGGTCGTGGTCGGATCCACCGTCCCGACAGTCCTGCATGAATGGCGTGAAATGCTCACCGGACGCTATTCCACATTGCCGTGGCTGGTGGTGGAGCCCGGAACTCGAACCGGACTTCCCATTCTCACCGACAACCCTCGAGAAGTCGGAGCGGACCGGATCTGCAATGCCGTGGCGGCCACTCATCAATGGGGCGGGCCGGCGGTCGTGGTGGATTTCGGAACGGCCACCACATTCGACGTCATCACCCCTCGAGGGGAATACATCGGTGGGGCAATAGCACCCGGAGTCGAGATCTCCCTGGAGGCGTTGGGCAATCGGGGTGCACAGCTGCGTCAGGTCGAATTGCGCAGGCCGCGGTCCGTGATCGCAAAGAACACCATCGAGGCACTCCAGTCGGGCCTGGTGTTCGGTATCGCCAGCCAGGTGGAGGGGATGGTGGGCCGCATCATCGACGAGATGGCTGTGCCGGCGGGCGAGGTCTCAGTCGTCGCCACCGGCCATTTGGCACCGATGGTGCTGGAGGAATGCTCCTGTTTTACCGACCACGAGCCATTTCTGACGCTGCGCGGACTGGCCCTGGTTTTCAACCGGAATCAATCGCGATAGGGTGACCACCGCCCACATTCTTTCGCGGAGGGATTTCGAATGGCACAGAAGGTCAACGTTGTTCTGATCGATGATCTTGATGGATCGGACGCGAGCGAGACCGTTTCATTCGGACTTGACGGCACCACCTACGAAATCGACCTCAATGACGCGAATGCCGCCAAGCTGCGGGACGCGCTGTCCACCTACGTCGGTCACGGCCGGCGGGTGGGTTCGGCGAGTCGTCGCGGACGCCGTACGGCGACGACGAACCTCGGTCCCAGCACCAAGGAGATGAGGGACTGGGCCCGCAGCAACGGCTACGAGGTCTCCGACCGCGGCCGGGTCTCCGCGGAGATCCGGAAGGCCTTCGAAGCCGCTCACTGACACGCTGCTGTCCTCTCGAAGCCTCGTGTCGGCGGTTGCCGGCGCTGGGTATGCTCGGCGGCCGTAGCCGGATGCGTACCACGCTGGGGAGAGACCGCATGACGTCCACGTCCGTGGCCAGAGCACTGGCCGCAGTGACGCTGGCGCTCGCCCTGACCGGATGCACGGGTGAGGAGGAGCCGTCGGCGGAGCCGAGCGCCTCGGAGTCGCCCTCCGTCGACCCGGCGAACGTGTCGCCCGACAATCTGCCGGAGATCCCCCAGGTCAAGGGTGAGAAGGGAGCGATCGACGCACTGACGCTCGGCGACTGCGCGACCGAGGCGGGGCAGCAGACGGTGAGCGGAGAGATCTCGTCGCCGGCCAAGCGGTCCGTGGACTTCCTGGTGACGTTGAGCTGGACCACCGACACCGGCGACGTGATGGGTCGGGGGTTCGCCGTCCTGAAGGACGTGCCCGCCGGCGGCACCGAGTCGTTCGAGATCAAGGCCGAGGTGGCGGAGGGAGCCACGCAGTGTGTCCCCCTCGTGGTGTTCGGCACCGTGCCGGGCGGCTGACCGGCCAGGGCAGGCGTCGTGACCCTGGGCGCGGGTGTTCGCTGTGAGCGGACTCCGGCGGCGGCACCCGTGGAACACGTAGGCTGTCTTCAGAGTTAGACGTGGGGTGTGGCCGAGACGGTGACAGCCGGAACCCACACTCCGACGTTGCAGCAGCAGGAACGAGGCGAACATGTTCGAGCGGTTCACTGACCGAGCCCGCCGGGTGGTCGTGCTGGCCCAGGAAGAGGCCCGCATGCTCTCCCACAACTACATCGGCACCGAGCACATCCTGCTCGGCCTCATCCACGAGGGCGAGGGCGTGGCCGCCAAGGCGCTGGAGAGCCTGGACATCTCCCTGGAGGCCGTGCGCGCCCAGGTCGAGGAGATCATCGGCCAGGGGCAGCAGGCCCCGAGCGGCCACATCCCCTTCACTCCGCGAGCCAAGAAGGTCCTCGAGCTCTCCCTGCGCGAGGCGCTGCAGCTCGGCCACTCCTACATCGGCACCGAGCACATCCTGCTCGGCCTGATCCGCGAGGGCGAGGGCGTCGCGGCCCAGGTGCTGCAGAAGCTCGGGGCGGACCTGAACCGAGTGCGTCAGCAGGTCATCCAGCTGCTCTCGGGCTTCCAGGGCAAGGAGTCGGCGACCGCGGGTGCCAGCACCGGCGGCAGCGGCGGCGACGCGCCCTCCTCCTCGCTCGTGCTCGACCAGTTCGGCCGCAACCTGACCCAGGCGGCCCGCGAGGGCAAGCTCGACCCGGTCATCGGTCGCGAGCAGGAGATCGAGCGGGTCATGCAGATCCTGTCCCGTCGTACCAAGAACAACCCGGTTCTCATCGGCGAGCCGGGGGTCGGCAAGACCACCATCGTCGAGGGCCTGGCCCAAGACATCGTCAAGGGCAACGTCCCCGAGACGTTGAAGGACAAGCAGATCTACACCCTCGACCTCGGTGCGCTGGTGGCCGGGTCGCGCTACCGCGGCGACTTCGAGGAGCGCCTCAAGAAGGTGCTCAAGGAGATCCGCACCCGCGGCGACATCGTGTTGTTCATCGACGAGATCCACACGCTCGTCGGGGCGGGTGCGGCGGAGGGTGCGATCGACGCCGCCTCCATCCTCAAGCCGATGCTGGCCCGAGGCGAGCTGCAGACGATCGGCGCGACGACCCTCGACGAGTACCGCAAGTACCTCGAGAAGGACGCCGCCCTGGAGCGGCGCTTCCAGCCGATCCAGGTGGCCGAGCCGTCGATCGCCCACACCATCGAGATGCTCAAGGGGCTGCGCGACCGCTACGAGGCGCACCACCGGGTCACCATCACCGACGAGGCGCTGGTCTCCGCGGCGACCCTGGCCGACCGCTACATCTCCGACCGGTTCCTGCCCGACAAGGCCATCGACCTGATCGACGAGGCCGGCTCCCGGCTGCGGATCCGCCGGATGACGGCGCCCGCCGACCTGCGTGAGTACGACGACAAGATCGCCGATGTGCGGCAGCGCAAGGAGGCCGCGATCGACGGCCAGGACTTCGAGGCCGCCGCACGCCTGCGCGACGAGGAGAAGCAGCTGATCCTGAAGAAGTCCGAGCGCGAGCGGCAGTGGCGCGCGGGCGACATGGACGAGGTCGCCGAGGTGGACGAGGAGCTGATCGCCGAGGTGCTGGCGGTCGCGACCGGCATCCCGATCGTCAAGCTGTCCGAGGAGGAGTCCACCCGGCTGCTCAAGATGGAGGACGAGCTCCACAAGCGGGTCATCGGCCAGGAGGAGGCCGTCAAGGCGCTCAGCCGGGCGATCCGTCGTACTCGCGCCGGTCTGAAGGACCCGAAGCGTCCCGGTGGGTCGTTCATCTTCGCCGGCCCGTCCGGCGTCGGGAAGACCTGGCTGTCCAAGACCCTCGCCGAGTTCCTCTTCGGCGACGAGGACGCCCTCATCCAGCTCGACATGAGCGAGTTCAGCGAGAAGCACACCGTCTCGCGGCTGTTCGGCTCCCCGCCCGGCTACGTCGGGTACGAAGAGGGCGGCCAGCTCACCGAGAAGGTGCGCCGCAAGCCCTTCTCGGTGGTGCTCTTCGACGAGGTCGAGAAGGCGCACCCGGACATCTTCAACTCGCTGCTGCAGATCCTGGAGGAGGGTCGACTCACCGACTCCCAGGGCAGGGTGGTCGACTTCAAGAACACCGTCATCATCATGACCACGAACCTCGGCACCCGCGACATCGCCAAGGGGATCAACCTGGGCTTCAACCAGTCTGGTGACGTGGCGGGCTCCTACGAGCGGATGAAGGCCAAGGTCTCCGACGAGCTCAAGCAGCACTTCCGGCCGGAGTTCCTCAACCGGGTCGACGAGATCATCGTCTTCCCGCCGCTGAGCCCGGAGCAGATCGTGGCGATGGTCGACAACATGATCGCCGCCGTGGAGCTGCGCCTGAAGGACCGCGATATGCGCATCGAGCTGACCCAGCCGGCCAAGAACCTGTTGGCCGAGCGTGGGTTCGACCCGGTGCTGGGTGCCCGGCCGTTGCGTCGCACCGTGCAGCGAGAGATCGAGGACGTGCTGGCGGAGAAGATGCTGTACGGCGACGTGGGACCCGGGCAGATCGTGCTCGTGGACGTCGAGGGGGAGGGGCCCAGCGCCACGTTCACCTTCACCGGGCAGAAGGTCACCGAGCTTCCCGACCTGCCGCCGTTGGAGACCGTCGAGGCCGAGCCGGGCGCCGACGGGGAGTAGCAGCCGCGTGCCGAGGGCCCCACACCGGGCCTCTCGGCGTCACGGCAGCGCGAACAGGTCCGGCGCGGGTCGCACCAGGAGGCCGTCATCGAGCAGGCTGTCGAGGCAGCGGGTCCGCTGCTGTTCGTCGGACCACTGGGCGTCGAGCCGGGCTCGGTGGACCGGGCCGTCGGCGTCTCTGACCACGCCCAGCAATAGGCCACGGCACTGCCGGTCGGTCCCGGCCCAGGCCTGAGCACGGCGGGTTGGCCCGTCGTACGGCGGACTGCCTGCGGCGCGCCACGCGCAGTCGGCGGCGAGCGGGCAGGTCGAGCAGCGCGGGGATTTCGCGGTGCAGACCAGGGCGCCGAGCTCCATCAGCGCCACCGACCACGTCGCCGCCTGGTCCGGATCCGCAGGGAGCAGGTCCTCGGCCCGGCGCACCTCGTCGACCCTGAGTGAGCGCGGCGGGTGCTCGACGCCCGTCCAGGCGCGGGCCAGCACCCGACGGACGTTGGTGTCGAGCACAGCATGCGAGCGCCGGTGGGCGAAGGCGGCGATCGCCCGAGCGGTGTAGTCGCCGACTCCGGGGAGGGCCTGCAGGTCCGCCAGCTCGGTCGGGACCTCGCCGGCGTGAAGCTCCACGATCGCAGTGGCCGAGGCGTGCAGGCGCAGCGCCCGCCGCGGGTACCCGAGCCGACCCCACATCCGCACCGCCTCGCCCGGCGTCTCGGCGGCCAACGCCGCCGGGCTCGGCCACCGGAGCAGCCACGCGTCGTAGACGGGCAGCACCCGCGCGACCGGGGTCTGCTGGAGCATGAACTCCGACACCATGACCGCCCACGGCCCGGCATCCGCGGCTCTCCAGGGCAGGTCCCGGGCGTGCTTGGAGTACCACCCCAGGACTCGTCGATGAGTCCCCGCCGCGTCGTTCACAGCCCCGATGCTAGGTCCCTCGGCGGGCCTACCACAGGTGCCCGGCGTCCCTGGTTAGCGTGATCGGCATGAGTTCGCTGGCCCGACCCCGGGGACCGCTGCCGGCGCGCACCTACTGGGTCCGACGGGCGCTCGTCGTCGCCACGGTCGTGGCGCTGGTGGTGGGGCTCAACAACCTGATCGGCGGTGGTGGCGGAGGCGACGGATCGGGAGCCGGCGGGCCCGACCAGGCCGTCCAGGCGGCCGTCACGAGCCAGCAGCAGGAGCGGGAGACGACCGGCGTGCCGCCCGCCGTCCGCAACCAGCCGACCGCCACCAAGGGGAAGGGAAAGAAGGACCAGCAGACCAAGCCGAAGCCGCCACCGCTCCCGGAGCCCGAGGGCGTCTGCCTGGCCGAGGACATCGAGGTCCGGCCGGTGGTGAAGAAGCCGGTAGCCGGACGCCCGGTGGTCCTGGCCCTGCGGCTGACCACGATCACCACGCCGGCGTGCTACTGGCGGGTGTCGCCGAGCACCATCACCCTCACCATCACCTCCGGCAAGGACCACATCTGGTCGAGCCGCGAGTGCCGACGCTCGATCCCGGCCAGTGATGTCGTACTGCGCCAGACCGAGCCGGTCTGGGTGCGGGTGAACTGGTCGGCCCGCAGGTCGGATGAAGAGTGCTCGAAGCGGACCCTGTGGGCGCTTCCGGGGTGGTACCACCTGCAGGCCGCGGCCCTGGCCGGCGAGCCGGAGGACGTCCAGTTCCAGCTGGTCCGACCCACCGCCGAGCTGCTCGCCCAGGAGGCCGAGGCGAAGCAGGAGCAGAAGAAGAAGCAGAAGAAGAAGCAGAACGAGAAGGACAAGAAGAAGGATCGCGAGGGCGAGGGGAACGGCTGAACCCCGCCGCTGCGGGGAGGCGGCCGCGGCTCACACGTAGCGCTCGAGGATGCTGGACTCGGCGAGCCGGGACAGGCCCTCGCGGACGCTCCGGGCCCGCAGCTCGCCGACGCCCTCCACTGCCTGGAGGTCGTCGACGCTGGCGGAGAGCAGCTTCTGCAGGGTGCCGAAGTGGTCGACCAGCCGGTCCACCACCGAGGCGGGCAGCCGCGGCACCTTGGCCAGCAGTCGATAGCCCCGCGGCGTGACGGCCGCGTCGAGGTGCTCGCTGCCGCCCAGGCCCAGGGCCCTCGCCACGGCCGCCACGTCGACGAGGTCGGTGGCCGAGAGCGAGTCGAGACGGGCGAGTACGGACTCCGGCGTACGCCCCTTGCGGCCCGGCGGCAAATAGTCGCGGACCACCAGCTCGCGCTCCAGGTCCACGCCGGTGACCAGCTCCTCCAGCTGGAGGGACAGCAGCCGGCCGTCGGTTCCGAGCTCGAGGACGTAGTCCTCGATCTCGCCGGCGATCCGGCTCACCATGTCGAGGCGCTGGGCCACGACGGCCACGTCCCGGGCGGTGACGAGGTCCTCGATCTCCAGGGCCGACAGGGTGCTTGCCACCTCGTCCAGGCGCAGCTTGTACCGCTCCAGGGTCGCGAGCGCCTGGTTCGCCCGGGACAAGATCTGGCCAGAGTCCTCCAGGACGTGCCGGGTAGCGCCCACGTAGGCGGCGATGATCTGCATCGACTGCGACACCGAGATCACCGGGAACCCGGTCTGTCGAGCCACCCGGTCTGCGGTCCGGTGCCGGGTGCCGGTCTCCTCGGATTGGATGGTGTGGTCCGGCATCAGGTGCACCGCCGCCCGGTGGATGCGGGTGACGTCGCGGTCCACGATGATCGCGCCGTCCATCTTGGCCAGCTCGCGCAGCCCGGTGGCGGTGAAGGGTACGTCGAGCATGAACCCGCCGGTGCACAGTGACTCCACGGTGCGGTCGTAGCCGAGCACGATCAGGGCGCCGGTGCGACCCCGCAGGATGCGCTCGAGGCCGTCACGCAGCGGCGTACCCGGTGCGATCGAGGCGAGGGTGGCGCGCAGGCGCAGCGTGTCGTCCCACCGGTCGTTGGCCACGTCGTCCCCGTTCTCCTCGGGACCCGGCGACGGGGCCCGCCGTCAGTGTAAAGGTGTCTCGTCTCGCTTTCACCGGGCTGGTTCCGCTCAGCCGCCGGTGATGTGGAGGAGCCGGAGCGCCGAGGCCACGTCGGAGACCTGCAGCACGCGCAGGTCCTCGACGGTCCACGTCTCGGGCGAGTGTGGACCATCGGCGGGCCGGCCGGGCACCAGTGCCACGGTAAACCCCAGCCGAGCCGCCTCGGCGAGCCGCTGCGGGAGGTCCCGGACCCGCCGCAGCTCCCCGGCCAGGCCCACCTCGCCCAACGCCACCACGCCGCGTGGAGGTGGGATGTCGAGGTGGGCCGACGCCGCAGCCACCGCCAGCGCGAGGTCGGCAGCAGGCTCGGTGAGCCGGGCGCCGCCCACGGTCGCGACGAAAACGTCCTGGCCGTGCACCCGTAGCCCGCAGTGCTGCTCCAGCACGGCGAGCACCATCGCCACGCGGGAGGAGTCGACCCCCGAGGTGGTCCGCCTCGGCCGCTCCGCCGACGTCCGGGTCACCAGCGCCTGCACCTCGCTGAGCAGTGGCCGACGACCTTCCATGGCCACGGCGACGCAGGTGCCGGGCACCTGCCGGTCGTGGCTCTCCACGAACAGTCCGGTCGGGTCGGCGACTCCGCAGATGCCGTCGGGCGACAACTCGAAGCAGCCCACCTCGTCCACCGGACCGAACCGGTTCTTCATCGCCCGGACCATCCGGAAGCGCGAGGTCCGCTCGCCCTCGAAGTGCAGCACCACGTCGACCAGGTGCTCGAGCACCCGCGGCCCGGCGATCGACCCGTCCTTGGTGACGTGGCCGACCAGCACGGTGGTGATGTTGCGGGTCTTGGCGATGCGGATCAGGGCGGCGGCCACCTCCCGGACCTGGGTGACGCCCCCCGGCACCCCCTCCACCTCGCTGGTGGTGATGGTCTGCACCGAGTCGATGACGAGCAGCTCAGGCCGCACCTGGTCCAGATGGGTGAGCACCGCGCCGAGGTCGGTCTCGGCGGCCACGAACAGCTCGTCGTGGACGCCGCCGGTGCGGTCGGCACGCAGCCGCACCTGGGCCGCGGACTCCTCGCCGGTGAGGTAGAGCGCCCGGCGCTGGTAGCGCGCGGTCTGGGCGGCCACCTCGAGCAGCAGCGTGCTCTTGCCGACGCCGGGCTCGCCAGCCAGCAGGATCGCCGCCCCAGGCACCAGCCCGCCGCCGAGCACCCGGTCCAGCTCGGGGACCCCGCTGGAGCGGAAGGCCGCCGCGGTCACCGGGACCGTGCCGATCGGAACGGCCGCGGCGGTGACCGGCCCCGCCGAGGCGCGGGTCGTGACCGCACCCACCTCGGCGACCGTCCCCCAGGCCTGGCACTCCCCGCACCGGCCCACCCACTTGGCGGTCTCCCAGCCGCACTCAGAGCAGCGGTGCCGGGGTCGGGTCCGGCCCCGACCGGGTCCGGGGGTGGGCTGGCGGGCGGCGGCGGAGGTCATGACGGGAGTCAAGCGGACACCGCCGACACCGGGCGGTATCCTGAATTGGAACGATCAAGTAGCGCCCGAGGAGTGCCATGGCGCGGCCCGTCCATTCCGTCCCGCCGGTCCCGGTGGGTCAGCCGCCCACGCTGGCGGACGTCGCGGAGCGGGCCGGTGTTTCCCGGCAGACGGTCTCCAACGCGGTCAACAACCCCGAGCTGCTCCGGTCGGCCACGCTGGAGCGCGTGCAGGCGGCGATCGAGGAGCTCGGCTACTCGCCGAACCGTGCGGCGCGCAACCTGCGGACCCGCTCCTCCCACCTGATCGGCCTGCGGTTCGCGCCCGCGCACGAGGGCACCGCGAACACCACGATGGACCGCTTCGTGCACTCCTTGGTGGAGGCCTCCGGCGCCGCGGGCTACCACGTGCTGCTCTTCGACGGGCAGGGCGACGACCCGGTCGCCGGGTACGGCGCGCTGCACCGCTCCACCGCCGTCGATGCCTTCGTCATCACCGACACCTACCTGGGCAACCCACAGGCGGCCTGGCTGGACGGGCGCCGGGTCCCGTTCGTGGCCTTCGGGCGGCCCTGGGACAACCCCGAGGCCACGCACCCGTGGATCGACGTCGACGGGGCGGCCGGCGTGGCCGAGGCCACCCGGCACCTGCTGGACCGCGGTCACACCCGGATCGCCTGGATCGGGTGGCGCAAGGACTCCCACATCGGCGAGGAGCGGCGCTCGGGCTGGAGCGGCTCCCTGCACGACCGGGGGCTGTCGACGACCGGTCTCGCCTCCCGGGTGGAGGACACCGTGGCCAGTGGCCGGGAGGCCGCGTCGGTGCTGCTCGAGGAGGCCGAGCCGACCGCCTTCGTCTGCGCATCAGACACGCTCGCGATGGGGGTGCTGCACACACTGGCCGACCGCGGGCTGGCGCCCGGGCGCGACATCGCCGTCGTCGGGTACGACGACTCCCAGGCCGCCCAGCTCGTCCCGCCGGGGCTGACCTCAGTCCGGCTGCCGCTGGAGCGGGTGGCGGTCGAGATCGTTGCGGCACTGGAATGCCTGCTCGGGGTGCCGTCGGTACGCCGGCCCGGCATGATGCTCGCCCCCACCCTGGTGGTCCGCGGCTCCAGCTGAGGGAGATAATCCGCCGCGAAAATCATGTCTGGAGGACCATTTCGG
>CAZKEZ010000016.1:0-41808 GCA_964551905.1 uncultured Nocardioides sp.
TCCCGACCGGGTAGAGACACAATCCGGAGCCTCCGGAAACTCCGGGGCGGTTCACTCCTGACCCTTCAGGAGGTCGCCGAGCTGCTCCGGGTCCCCGAAGCCACCCTGCGCTACTGGCGCCACCTCGGCGGCGGACCCCGCAGCTTCAAAGTCGGCCGCCACGTCCGATACTGGCGCGCCGACCTCATCCTCTGGCTCACCAAGCAAGCCAACCGTCCACAGAACATCCGCTGAACGGCGTACCCGCCGGACCGTGGAGGAGAATCGAGCATGGCCCACATTGAGAAGCGCTCGCGCAACGGCAACCTGACCTGGAGGGCGCGCTACCGTACGCCCGCAGGCATCGAGCGCAGCAAGAGCTTCGTACGAAAGGTCGACGCCGAGCGGTTCCTGGCCTCGGTCGAGAACGCAAAGGCCTCGGGCTCCTATGTCGACCCGTCGCTGGCCCAGCTCACCGTCGAGGAGTGGGCAGGCCGGTGGCTAGCTGGTCAGGCCCACGTCAAGCCGACGACCTTCGAGCGCTACGAAGGCATCGTCCGAAGGCACGTCCTGCCGAAGTGGGCCCGGGTCAAACTTGCCAATGTCTCCCACGGAGAGGTTCAGCTTTGGGTCAGTGAACTCGCCGCGGACTCCTCAGCCGCCACTGTGCAGAAGGTGCACCGGGTGCTCTCGTTGATCCTCGACCTGGCGGTCAAAGACGGACGACTGGCTCGCAACGTCGCGACCGGCGTCAACCTGCCACGGCTGGTGAAGCCCGAGCACATCTACCTGTCCCACCACCAGGTGGAGGACCTCGCGCGCGAGTGCGGCTTCCCGTCCGCGCCGAGCAGACACGCCACCTACGACACCCGCAGCAACGACACCTATCGGCTGGTGGTGTTGTTCCTCGCCTACACCGGCGTCCGGTTCGGCGAGATGGCGGCCCTCCGCGTCAATGGACTGGACCTGCTGCGGCATCGCGCGATGATCGCCGAATCGGTCACACCCGTTCAGGGCCAGGGGTTGGTGTGGGGCACGCCCAAGAGCCACGAACGCCGCGAAGTGCCGATCCCGCCGTTCCTCTCCGAAGAGCTCAAGAGTCTCCTCGAAGGCAAGGACCCCGACGACTTGGTCTTCGCCGGCATCCGCACTGGTCAGCCCCTGAGGGTGAGCACGTTCAGCGGTTCCTTCAAGGCTGCGGCCAAGGTGATCGGGCTGCCCCGGCTGCATCCCCACCAACTGCGGCACACCGCCGCGAGCCTCGCCATCGCCGCGGGAGCCGACGTGAAAGTGGTCCAACAGATGCTCGGTCATGCCTCGGCCGCCATGACCCTCGACGTCTACGGCCATCTCTTCGAGGACCGGCTTGACGAGGTGGGCGCCGCAATGCACCACGCGCGGGTCGCGGCCCAGGAAGCACGCAACAGTCTGACAGTGGCGGGGGGCGTTGATCCCGTTGCGGCCCCAGCGCGGCCCCAGGCCCCCACAGCGGATCCGGTGGAGAACGCAGAAGACCCCTCCGCCCTGCGTTTCCGCAGTTCAGAGGGGCCAGCCGATGAGTACCCCCGACCGGATTCGAACCGGCGCTACCGCCTTGAGAGGGCGGCGTGCTAGGCCGCTACACAACGGGGGCGTGGCCCCGATGAAAGGGCCGTGCACAACAGCCGCTGACTCTAGCGAAACGGCCCTTGACGGACCAAATCCCGACCCTCGGGTCGGGACGATCAGCGCTCGGTCAACGTTGTCGCTGGGATACTAGGACTCGAACCTAGACTAACTGAACCAGAATCAGTCGTGCTGCCAATTACACCATATCCCAAGGGTTCGGCTGCCTCTGCTCACGTTGCCGGAGCCGGTGGCTGGGCCGAGGAGTCACGATACACAAGGCCGCGAGAGGCGGCCAAAACGGCCGGATCGGCCTTCGTGGCCAGGCCCATCGCGCGACCCACCCACCACGCCAGCGCCAGGTAGACGACCGACTGGGTCATGGTCGTGGGGATCATCCACCAGTTGCCGCCGGTGGCGTTGAGGGTCTCCCCCAAGTCGCCGAAGGCGAGGGCGACGCCGAAGGCGAGCAGGTTGTTGAGGACGTGCATGGCGATCGCGGCCTCGAGCCCTCCGGTGGCGATGACGAGGATCCCGGCGACCACGCCGAACGCGAACCGGTCGAAGAACACGGGGATGCTCTGCCCGAGCCCGTGGGCCAGCCCGAACAGCAGCGCTGGCCCGAGCACGGCGACGACCCGGCTGCCGAACAGGCCACCGAACGCCTGGGTGAGGTAGCCGCGGAACGCGTACTCCTCCCCCGCCGCCTGCAGCGGCGTGAGCAGCAGGATGACCAGCAGGAAGTCTCGGGTCCGGCTGGTGAACTCGTTGAGCTCCCCGGTCGACCCCACCTGCTCGGTCGGCAACAGCAGCGCGACGCCCATCATCGCCAGCAGCGCCACCACCGACAGTCCGAAGCAGATGAACAGGTAGCCCCACCGCAGGCGCGGCCGCACCGAGGAGAGCCAGCCGGGGTTCAACCCGTGGAACAGACGGGTGACCAGCCACGACGCGGGGATCGCGGTGGCCAGCACGAGGTTGAGGTACGCCAGGCCCAGGGGCGTGGGATCGGTGAGGTCGGCCAGCCGGGCCAGGCTGTCCGCGATCGGCTCGCCGGCCAGCGCGAATCCCACCACGAACGGCACCGTCCACACGACGCCGGCCAGGATGAACATCAGCAGCAGCAGGACGATGACGCCCACGACCGGCCGCCACCAGCCGCGCAGCCCACCACGGTGGACCAGGTGGTAGCCGAGGGGCTCGGTGGCGATCGGCACCGGCCGGAGCTGCTGGCTCTGGTACGCCGGCGGGTACTGGTACGCCGGCGGGTACTGCGGCGGCTGGACATAGGGGTAGGGGTACGGCGAGGCTGGTGCCTGCGGGTAAGTCTGCTGCGGTTGGCCGTACGGATACGGGTACGGAGCCGGGGCCGGCGGATTGGCAGAGGGCGGGCCGGCCGGGGGCGGCCAACCCGGTGGCGAACCCTCGGGAGGCGAGGCGCTCATCCGGCCACCGCGGCCTGCAACCTGGCCAGCGATCGTTCGCGGCCGAGGAGCTCCAGCGACTCGAACAGCGGCGGCGAGACACGGCGACCGGTCACCGCGACCCGCACCGGCCCGAACGCCAGCCGCGGCTTCAGCCCCAGGTCCTCCACCAGCCGCCCCCGGAGCGCCGCCTCGATCTCCGCGGCGGTCCACTCCGGCAGTGCGCGGAGGGCGTCGTGGGCGGCCTCGACCACAACACCCCCGGCCTCGTCGATCTGCTCGACTCGCTCGAAGGCCGACTCGTCGACCAGGAGAAAACCGAGCATGTCCACGGCCTCGGTCAGCTTGTTCATCCGCTCGGCGACCAGCGGCATCGCGGCGTCCAGCACCCGCTGCTGGGCGGTGGTTGGAGTGTCGTCGACCAGGCCGGCGGCGGCAAGGTAGGGCACCACGCGACGCCCGATCTCCTCGGTGCTGAGCAGCCGCATGTGCGAGCCGTTGATCGCTTCGCACTTCTTCAGGTCGAACCGTGCGGGGTTGGGATTCACGTCGGCGATGTCGAAGGCCTCCACCAGCTCCGCCATCGTGAACACGTCACGGTCGGGGGCGATGGCCCAGCCCAGCAGCGCCAGGTAGTTGAGGAGCCCTTCGGGGAGAAAACCGTCGTGCCGGTACCCGAGGAGGTTCGCCTGCGGGTCACGCTTGGACAGCTTCTTGTTGCCGTCCCCCATGACGTAGGGAAGGTGCCCGAAGCGGGGTGTGGTGCCGGTGCCGATGCCGACCTGCGCCAGCGCGCCGTACAGCGCGATCTGCCGGGGCGTGCTCGAGAGCAGGTCCTCGCCGCGCAGGACGTGAGTGATCTCCATCAGTGCGTCGTCGACCGGATTCACCAGGGTGTAGAGCGGGTCTCCGTTCGCGCGGGCCAGTGCGTAGTCCGGCACGAACTCGGTCTGGAAGCTGATCGGCCCACGGACCAGGTCGTCCCAGGCGATCTCACCGTCAGGCATCCGGAAGCGGGTCACCGACGACCGCCCGGCAAAGCCGTCGCGCTGCTCATCGGTGAGCGCGCGGCAGAAGCCGTCGTACCCGACGACCTTGGACCCGGCGGCCTTGCGTCGCGCCTCGACCTCGTCGTTGGTGCAGTAGCACCGGTAGGTGAACCCACTGTCGGCCAGCCGCTGGAGGGCGTCGCGGTAGAGGTCGCCGCGCTCGCTCTGTCGGTACGGCGCGTGGGGGCCGCCGACCTCAGGCCCTTCGTCCCACTCGAACCCCAGCCAGCGCATCACCTCGAGCAGCGTCTGGTAGGAGTCCTCGCTGTCCCGCGCGGTGTCGGTGTCCTCGATCCGGAAGACGAACGTGCCACCGTGGTGGCGGGCGAAGGCCCAGTTGAACAGGGCAGTGCGGGCCAACCCGACGTGTGGGCTGCCCGTCGGGGAGGGGCAGAAGCGGACCCGGACGCCGGTCGAGCTCGTTTCGCCGGTCGAGCCTGTCGAGACCACCTCGCCGGGCGAGCTCGTTCCGCCGGTTGAGCTTGTCGAAACCTCAGTCACGGGACGCGACCCTATTCGTCAGGGCGCCGATCCCCTCGATCGACACCTCCACCTCGTCGTCGACCTCCATCGGACCGACCCCCTCGGGGGTGCCGGTGAGGATCACGTCCCCCGGCAGGAGCGTCATCGCGGCGGACACATGTGCGACCAGCGTGGGGATGTCGAAGATCAGGTCCTTGGTGCTCCCGTCCTGCTTCAGGTCCCCATTCAGGTGGGTCTGCACCCTCCTGCCGACCTCGAAGTCGTGCGGGTCCAGGTCGGTCTCGATCCAGGGGCCGAGCGGACAGAAGGAGTCGAAGCCCTTCGCGCGGCTCCACTGCCCGTCCGAGCGCTGGAGGTCGCGGGCCGTGACGTCGTTGCCGATCGTGTAGCCGTAGATCACGTCGGTGGCCTGCTCTGCCGGGACGTCCCGGCAGATCCGCCCGATGACCACCGCGAGCTCGCCCTCGTAGTGCACCTCCCGGCTCTGCCGGGGATAGAACACCGGGTCCCCGGGGCCGACCACCGTGGTGTTGGGCTTGAGGAACATCAGCGGCTCGGCCGGCACCTCGCCGCCCATCTCGGCGGCGTGCGCGGCGTAGTTCTTGCCGATCCCGACGACCTTGCTGCGTGGCAGCACCGGGGCCAGGAGGCGGACGTCGGCAAGTCGGTGCTCGGTCTCGGTGAGCTGGATCCCTGAGTACAGCGGGTCGCCCACGACCTGCACCACCACCGAGTCCTCGGCCGGCTGGCCGAACTCGTCGACGTCGCCGTGGACGACCCCGAAGACCGGGTCGTCGCCGGCGGTGAACCTCGCGATGCGCACGAGGGCGAGCCTATCCGCCACACCCACCACGCACTCCGCCGGTTTCGAGACGCTCGCTGGCGCGGTTCCTGAGGAGGCCGAGGAACGAGGCCGTCTCGAAGGGCGCTCCTCAACCAGCGGGACCGTCAACCAGCGGGGCCGCCTACGGTTGACTCTCGTGGGACTGTTGGTGCTGGAGGAGCCGGATTGGCTCAGTCGCCGCGATGCGCACGAGCGGCGGTTGGCGCCGTACGTCGAACCGCACCTCGCCCGGCGCCGGGCCGGCACCCGCCATCCCGTGCGCGACTTCCTCTTCGACTACTACTCGCAGCGGCCGGCTCAGCTGCGACGCTGGCATCCCGGGTACGGCGTGGGGCTGGCGGGACGAGATGCCGAGGCGTATGCCGCGCTCCCCGGCTACGAGACGGCTGCCGGAGTGGTCGCGGTGTCGAGGGATCACCTGGCCCGCCAGCAGGACCTGGTCCGTCGGATCCACTCGCTGCTCGTCGCCACCGCCGGCCGACCCGCCAGCTTCGGCTGCTTCGGGCTGCACGAGTGGGCGATGGTCTACCGGCTGTCCGAGGACCGCATCCGTCATCCCGCCTGGCCGCTACGGCTCGGCGCCGCGGGGACCGACCGAGTGGTCGAGTCGCACCGGATCGCCTGCTCGCACTTCGATGCCTTCCGGTTCTTCACCGAGCCCGCGCGCCCCCTCAACACCCTGCGTCCGGGACGCGACGACCGTCCCGAGTTCGAGCAGCCGGGCTGCCTGCATGCCAACATGGATCTCTACAAGCACGCGTTCCGCCTCTCGCCGCTGGTGCCGTCGGATCTGGTGGCGGACTGCTTCCAACTCGCCTGGGAGATCCGGGAGCTCGACATGCGCGCGTCGCCGTACGACCTGCGCGACCTGGGCTACTCCCCCGTGCCGATCGAGACCCCCGACGGACGAGTGGAGTATGCCGCCGCGCAGCGCGAGTTCACCGAGCGGGCGGGGACCTTGCGAGCGCGTCTCATCGCCTGCTGCGAGCAGCTGCTCGACGGCGCGTGAGTTGCGCTGGATCGGGCCAGGCGCCGCTAGCGTGGACCCATGCGTCCGGTTGTCGCCGTCATCGCCGCCGTGCTCATGGCCCTGGTGCTGACCTCGGCACCGGGTGTCGCGACGGCGGCGCCGCAGCCGGATCCACGGTGGAAGTTCTACACCAAGGACAAGACCCGCTACGCCTCGCCGTGGTACGCCCGCAAGCACCGCAAGATGGTGCCCTACGGGTGCACCCGCGCGCCGTACTACGACCCGGATCCGCGCTGCCGGAAGAACCGCGGCTTCCACCACGGTCTGGACATCGCGATGCCGTGCCGCACGCGTCTGTACGCCGGGCGGGGTGGCTGGGTGGTGTCGAACGACGACCTCGGGCCGGCGTACGGGAAGAACCCGCTGCTCTACCGCAACTACCGGCTCAACCGGGACTTCCTGCTCGCGCACACGCGCAAGGTGTACGTCGCGCCGGGTGACCGGGTCCGCCGCGGCATGCTCATCGCGCGGGCCTCCGACTCGGGGGCGCCCGACGGCTGCCACCTGCACTTCGAGGTGCGGGAGGCCGGAGGCGGGCTGAGCACCGCCCGTAGACCGACGAAGTGGCTGGAGCTGACGTCGTGATGCTCGACGACGAGACCCAGCGGGTGGTGGCGAACTTCGTCCGGGCCGACGGCAGCCTGCACACCATCCCGTCGCGGCGGGCCAAGCTGCTGGCGGTGCTCGACCACGTAGCGCAGGCCTTCGAGCCCGGCCGGACCTACCCGGAGCCGGAGGTCAACGACGTCCTGGCCCGGTTCCACCCCGACCACGCGGCGCTGCGGCGGTACCTCGTGGAGGACGGCTTTCTCAGCCGTGAGGGCGGTGTCTACTGGCGCTCCGGCGGGACGTTCGACGTGTGACCGTGCTCCACGCAGTCGGCCGACCAGCCGCGCGGGGTCACCTGCACCTTCATCCGGCGTCGGCAGTGGGTGCAGTAGCGGGGCGGCTCCAGCTCGAGACGCCGTACACATGCGATGTGCTCGTGGCCGGCCACCGGCTCGCCGCAGAACCCGCAGAACGTCATCCGGACGGTGGACCCGTCTCCACTCTCCGTATGACGTTGCACGGGGGCTCCGCTCACAGGGTCTTCGCCAGCTCCTTGATCGGCATCCTCAGCTCCGAGAGGAGGGCGAGGTCCTCGTCGGGGTCACGACCGAGCGTGGTCAGGTAGTTGCCGACGATCACGGCGTTGATGCCGCCCAGCAGCCCCTCGCGGGTGCCGAGGTCGCCGAGGGTGAGCTCCCGGCCGCCGGCGTAGCGCAGGATCGTCGTCGGCATCGCCAGCCGGAACGCGGCAATGGCCCGCAGCGCGTCGGCCGACGACATCGTGGGCAGGTCGCCGAAGGGGGTGCCGGGGCGGGGGTTGAGGAAGTTGAGCGGCACCTCGTCGGGGCCGAGATCGGCGAGCTGGGCGGCCAGCTCCGCACGCTGCTCCAGGGTCTCGCCCATGCCGACGAGCCCGCCGCAGCACAGCTCCATGCCGGACGCGCGCACCATCTCGCAGGTCTCCCAGCGCTCCTCCCAGGAGTGGGTGGTGACCACGGACGGGAAGTACGAGCGGGCGGCCTCGAGGTTGTGGTTGTACCGGTGCACGCCCATGTCGCGCAGGGCGTCCACCTGCTCCTGGGTGAGCATGCCCAGGGAGGCGGCGACGTTGATCTCCACGGCCTCGTGGATGGCCCGGACCCCGTCGCGCACCTGCGACATCAGCCGCTCGTCGGGGCCGCGGACCGCGGCGACGATGCAGAACTCGGTGGCGCCGGTGGCCGCGGTCTCCTCGGCGGCCTTGACCAGCTGGGGGATGTCCAGCCACACCGATCGGACCGGCGAGGTGAACTGGCCGGACTGGCTGCAGAAGTGGCAGTCCTCGGGGCAGCCGCCCGTCTTCAGGGAGATGATCCCCTCGACCTCGACCTCGGGTCCGCAGTGCCGCAGTCGGACCGCGTGGGCGAGCTCGAGCAGCTCGGGGATCCGCTCGTCGGGCAGGTGCAACACCTCGAGGATCTCCGCCTCGGAGAGCCCCTCCCCGCCGTCGAGAACCTTCACCCGCGCGCGCTCCACGATGTCCGTCACGCTGCACAACCTAATGCGTGGTCATCGGTGACGCATGGGCGGCTCCTAGACTGCACGGGTCATGACAGCAGCGCCCAGCGGAGAGCCCGCACTGCTCGCGTACGACCGCGAGCACCTCTGGCATCCCTACACGTCCATGACCGAGCCGACGCCCACGCGTCTGGTGGTCGGGGCGGAGGGGACCCGGCTGCGACTGGCCGACGGCCACGAGGTTGTCGACGGCATGTCGTCGTGGTGGGCGGCCATACACGGCTACCGCCACCCGGTGCTCGACGCGGCGCTGGCCAAGCAGGCCGGGGAGTTCGCGCACGTCATGTTCGGCGGCCTCACCCACGAGCCAGCGATCCACCTGGCCCAGCGACTCGTCGGAATCACCCCCGACGCGCTGGAGCACGTCTTCCTCGCCGACTCCGGCTCGGTAGCGGTCGAGGTGGCTCTGAAGATGGTGCTGCAGTACCAGCGCGGGATCGGTCGTCCCGAACGGACCCGGCTCCTCACCGTCCTGGGCGGCTACCACGGCGACACGTTCGGCTGCATGAGTGTCTGCGACCCTGTCGGCGGCATGCACTCGATGTTCACCGACGTCCTGCCCGAGCAGGTGTTCGCGCCTCGTCCGCCTAGGGACGAGTCCGCTGTGCCCGCGTGGGCGGCCGAGGTCGAGTCCCTGGCAGAGCGGCACGCCGACGAGCTCGCCGGGATCGTGGTCGAGCCATTGCTCCAGGGCGCCGGCGGGATGCACGTCTACCCGGCCGAGTGCGTCCGGGTGCTGCGGGACCTGGCGGATCGGCACGGGCTGCTGCTCGTGCTCGACGAGATCGCCACCGGGTTCGGGCGGACCGGGACCATCTTCGCCGCCGAGGGGGCCGGTGTCGTCCCCGACGTGATGTGCGTGGGGAAGGCCCTGACGGCGGGCTACCTCTCCCTCGCCGCCACCCTCTGCTCCGCCCGGGTCGCCGCCGGGATTTCCGACTCCGAGTCCGGCGTCCTCATGCACGGCCCGACGTACATGGGCAACCCGCTGGCCTGTGCCGTGGCCCTGGCCAACCTGGACCTGCTCGAGGCCACGGACTGGGCTGGGCAGGTACGTCGGATCGGGTCGGGCCTGGCGACCGGGCTCGACTCGTGTCGGGCGCTGCCCGGGGTGGCCGACGTCCGCACCCTCGGCGCCGTCGGTGTGGTCCAGCTCGACCATCCGGTGGACGTGGTGGCCGCCACCGACGCCGCGCTGGCCGCCGGGGCGTGGCTGCGCCCCTTCCGGGATCTCGTGTACACCATGCCGCCGTACCTCTGCACCGACGAGGACGTGGCCACGATCGTCGCCGGCGTCCGGGCCGCGGTGGAGGTCGGCTGATGGCCGACAGGCACGGGACCGGCTGGGCGGCCTGGCTGGCCGAGCAGGCGGCGGCCCGGGAGCGGGCCGGGCTGCAGCGGTCGCTGGTGCCCCGGGGTCCCGACGACGACGTCGTGGACCTGGCCGGGAACGACTACCTCGGGCTGGCCCGGCACCCGGAGGTCAGCGAGGCGGCCGCCGCGGCCGTCAAGGAGTGGGGCGTGGGGGCGGGAGCCTCGCGGCTCGTCACCGGATCGACCCGACTGCACCTCGACCTGGAGTCCGAGCTGGCGGACTTCCTCGGGCAGCCGGCCGCGCTGGTGTTCTCGACCGGCTACCACGCGAACCTGTCCGTCGTCTCGGCGCTCGCGGACCGGGAGTCGCTGGTCGTCTCCGACACGCATGTGCATGCCTCGCTCGTCGACGCCGCGCGACTGTCTCGCGCCGGCATTGAGGTGGTGCCGCACCATGGCGTCGACGAGGTTGCGGCTGCGCTGGGCGGGCGACCCGCCGGTCAACGGGCGCTGGTCCTGGTGGAGTCGGTCTACTCCGTCCTCGGTGACGCCGCCCCGCTGGTCGCCCTGGCCGCTGCGTGTGCCGATCACGACGCGCTGCTCGTCGTCGACGAGGCACACGGGCTGGGAGTCGCCGGGGCCGGCGGCCACGGCCTGGTCAAGGAGCTCGGACTCAATGGCCATCCGCATGTCGTCGTGACGGCCACGCTGTCGAAGTCGCTCGGCGCCCAGGGAGGCGTGGTGCTCGGGTCGCCGGCCCTGGTCGACCACCTGGTGAACCGGGCCCGGCCCTTCATCTTCGACACCGGGCTGGCTCCCGCGGCCGCCGCGGGAGCCCTGGCCGCCCTGCGCCACCTGCGCTCGCACCCCGGCCTTGCGGAGATCGCCACCGCTCGGATCCACGCTCTCGCTGCCTTGCTCGGTCAGCCGGCGCCCTGCGGCGCCGTACTCTCCGTCCCGATGCCCTCGCCGCAGGCCGGCGTGGCGGCCCGGGACGCGGCACTGGTCCGTGGCGTGCGGGTCGGCTGCTTCCGCCCGCCCTCGACCCCTGACGGTGTCTCCCGGCTGCGGGTCACGGCGAGTGCCGGCGTCTCCGAGGAGGCGTGGTCGCGTGCGCGTCAGGTTCTGGTCGACGTGGTGCGGGAGTACGCGTGAGCCGCATCGTCGTCGTCACCGGCACCGACACCGGGATCGGGAAGACGGTCACCACGGCCGCCCTCGCCGTGGTGGCCGCCGGCAGCGTGGTGGTCGTCAAGCCCGTCCAGACTGGCGTCCGTCAACATGATCCGGGCGACGCCGCTGAGGTGCATCGGCTGACCGGCTGCGCCACCCAGGAGTTCACCGCGCTGCCCGACCCGCTCGCCCCGGACACCGCGGCACTGCTGCGGCGATCGCACCTGCCGCCGGTGCGTGAGTACGTAGACCGCATCCGGGTGCTCGCTGAGTTCCACGACACGGTGCTGATCGAGGGCGCGGGCGGCGTGCTCGTGCGCCTCGACTCCGCCGGCGGGAACATCCTCGACGTCGCCGCCGAGCTGGCCGCCGAGGTGGTCGTCGTCACCTCGGCGCGGCTCGGGACCCTGAACCACACCGAGCTCACGGTGCAGGCGCTGCGCGCCCGGGGGGTCGAGCCGGCCGGGCTCGTGATCGGCTCGTGGCCCGAGCACCCGGGGCTCGCCGAGGAGTGCAACGCCGACGACCTGCCTCGGGTGACCGGCGTGCCCGTGCTGGCCACCCTCCCGGCCGGCGTCGGGTCGCTTGCCGCTGAGGAATTCCGGCGGCTGGCGCCCTCGTGGTTCGCCTGATTCCTACCAGCCTGGCGGGTGCCGGTCGTGCCACGGGTCCGCCTGCTCGATCTGCGCGGCAACGGCCAGCAGCAGCGCCTCCTCGGCCGGCCGCGCGGCGAGCATCACCCCGACGGGAAGCCCGTCCGGTGTCCAGTGCAGCGGCAGCGAGACCGCCGGCATACCGGTGACGTTCCAGGCCGAGGTCCACGGGGTGAACGCCTTCTGCGCCGCGAAGTCCCGCTCCGGGTCTGCGTCGTCCCGGATCGCGCCGACCGTGAGCGGCGGTTGGGCCAGGGTGGGGGTGAGCACCAGGTCGTACGGCGCGAGCTGGGTGAGCGCGGCCGCCGCCACCCGCCGCAGCTCGCCCAAGGCGAGGCCGAACTCCGGGCCGCTCACGGCCCGACCCCGATCTGTCAGCCACCTCGTGAGCGGCCGCAGCAGCTTCTCACGGTCCGGGGGCACCACCGAGAGCGCCGTCAGCACCGCCCAGCAGGTCTCGAAGACCGGCACCGCCGAGTCCGGGAGCGGCACCGCGATGTCCTCCACCTCGTGACCGAGCGACTCCAGGAGCCCCGATGCGTCCTCCCAGGCTCGGACGACCTCGGGATGCACGTCCGCGTGAGCGATCACCGGCTCCGCGAATCTCCCGACCCGCAGCCGTCCGGGGACCAGGTCACACGCGTCGAGGAACGGCGTCGGCTGCTCGGGCGCCCAGAACGGGTCGCCGACCGCGCGACCGGCGAGGACGTCGAGGAGCGCGGCGGCATCACGCACGGTGCGCGCGATCGGCCCGGCTGTCGCGAGACCCACCGGGTCGCCGTACACCGGCGCCCCCGAGATCCGGCCGCGGGTCGGCTTCAGGCCGACCAGGCCGCAGCACGACGCCGGGATCCGGATCGACCCGCCGCCGTCGGAGCCTTGGGCGACCGGCACCAGCCCGGCGGCGACCGCGGCCGCGGCTCCGCCCGAGGAGCCGCCGGCCATCCGGGTCCGGTCCCAGGGCGTGACCGCCGGCGGCTGGCCCTCCGGCTCCGTGTAGCACGGTGAGCCGAACTCGGGCGTGCTGGTCTTGCCGAGACTGACCAGGCCGGCCGCCTCCATCGCGAGCACCACGGCGTCGGACATCTCGGGCACGAAGTCGGCGAAGGCGGGCGAGCCGAACGCGGTCGGGATCCCGGCGGTCAGGTTCAGGTCCTTGATCGCCGTGGGTACCCCGTGCAGCGGCGAACTGGGTTCCTGGGGCAGCGCTGTGGCCCGCTCGAGCGCGATCTCCGGCGTACGCAGCACGAACGCGCCCACGTCGTCGGTCCGGGCGAGGTAGTGCTCCGCCAGCTCGACCGGGGACACCTCGCGCCGACGTACCAACCGTCCCTGCTCCAGCGCGGTCAGATCGCGGAGCTCGCTCACCCGCCCGAACCTACCCGCCCACGTTGAAACGTTAGTTAGGGCGGGTTGAAACGTTCCCCCGGGCGGGTTGAAACGTTCCTCCGGGCGGTGCAGCTCGCCATTTGCGCCAGCTCGCCCGCCATTTGCGCCGGGTCAGCGACCGTGCATGCGCAGGCCGAAGGTGAGGCCGTCGACGAGCGCCCCCCAGGACGCCTCGATCACGTTCGCCCCGACCCCGACGGTGACCCACGAGGACTCGCCGTCGGTGGTCTCGATCAACACCCGGGTGATCGCGTCGGTGCCGTGCCCCTGGTCGAGGATCCGCACCTTGTAGTCGATGAGCTCGAACTTCGCGACCTCCGGGAACGCCTGCACGATCGCGGTGCGCAGGGCCTGATCGAGAGCGTTCACCGGCCCGTTCCCCTCGCCGGTGACGACGTAGCGGACCCCGTCGGCGACCAGCTTGACCGTCGCCTCGGACACCGCCTCGTCGCCGGGGCGCGAGTCGGTGATGACGCGCCAGGACTCGACGTCGAAGTACGCCGGACGCCGGCCCTCCACCTCTTCGAGCAGGAGCAGCTCGAACGACGCGTCGGCGGCCTCGAACGTGAAGCCCCGCTGCTCCAGCTCCTTGACCCGCTCGGTGATCCGCCCGACCAGGTCCTTGTCGCCGGACAGGTCGAACCCGAGCTCGCGACCCTTGAGCTCGATCGAGGCGCGACCGGCCATGTCCGAGACCAGCAGCCGCATGTCGTTGCCCACGTGGACCGGGTCGAGGTGCTGGTACAGGTTCGGGTCGACCTTGATCGCGCTGGCGTGCAGCCCGGCCTTGTGGGTGAAGGCGCTGGTTCCGACATAGGGCTGGCGGGACGCGGGCGGCACGTTCGTCACCTCCGCGACCGCGTGCGCTATCCGGGTGGCGTCCTGCAGCAGGCCCTGCGGCAGCACCCGGCGGTCCAGCTTGAGCTCCAGGTTCGCGACCACCGACACCAGGTCGGCGTTGCCGGTGCGCTCGCCGTACCCGTTGATCGTGCCCTGCACGTGCGTGGCACCGGCGGCCACGGCGGACAGGGTGTTGGCGACAGCGCACCCGGTGTCGTTGTGGCAGTGGATCCCGACGCGCACGCCGGTGACACCGAGTACGTCGTGGACGACGTCACCCACCCAGCCCGGAAGCATCCCGCCGTTGGTGTCGCAAAGCGCGATCACCTCGGCCCCGGCGTCGTAGGCCGTCCGCAGCACCTCGAGGGCGTAGTCGCGGTTCTCCCGGTACCCGTCGAAGAAGTGCTCGGCGTCCAGGAACACCGTCTGGCCCTCCTCGCGCAGGTGGCTGACGGTGTCGCGGATCATCGCCAGGTTCTCCTCGAGCGTCGTCCGCAGCGCCATCGTCACGTGCCGGTCGTGGGACTTCGCGACGAGCGTCACCACGGACGCCCCGGAGTCGCGCAGCGCGGCTACCAGCGGGTCGTCGGCCGCGGCGACGCCGGCGCGGCGGGTGGCGCCGAACGCGGCGAGGCGGGCGTGCTTGAGGTCGAGCTCCTGGCTGGCGCGTCGGAAGAACTCAGTGTCCTTGGGGTTGGCGCCGGGCCAGCCTCCCTCGATGAAGCCGACCCCGAGCTCGTCGAGCTGGCGCGCAATCGTGAGCTTGTCGGCGACCGTGAGGTTCAATCCCTCCTGCTGGGCGCCGTCGCGCAGGGTGGTGTCGTAGACGTGGAAGGAGCCCTGCAGGTCCATCGGTTCGCCTTCTCGTGTCGGGGTGTCGGGGGTCGTGGGGTGGGTCGGCCGGGCAACAAAAAACCTCCCGTGGGAACGAGAGGTCGGCGCGTCGATGGCTGGTCGACGCGCTAGGAAATGATGATCTCCTGATGCTGCATGGGACCTATGGTGCCATGCCGTCGCCGCTGATGGGAGCGGGTCTCGCGATCCGGCCCCGATCTGGGCGTCACAGCCCGGCGAACGGCCGCTGCTCGGCCGGCGACCAGTCGATGCCCCGTTCCGTCGCCGACGCGCCCAACCCGGCGGCGACCGCCCCCAGTAGCAGCATCGCGATCAGCCACACCACGGGACGGGCAGCGAGCGGGTTCACGATCCGGCCCATCGGCCCCCGTACCCGCGATCCGCCCGGGCCCCACCACAGGGCCGATGCGAACAGGGTGCCGGCGAGGAACAGCACACCGGCGAGCGGAAGGGCCGCGGCGTAGCCGAGCAGGGCGCCAGCGACGCCGAGCCCACCTGCCCACAGAAGCAGCACCATCGTGGTCCCGAACGACTGGAGCAGGTGCCAGGGGGTGCTGAGCAGGAGCTGCAGCCCGTCGTACCACTTCCCGCCGCGCAGCTCCCTGCGCCCGCCCGCCGCGGAGACGGCCAGCGAGGCGCTGCGGACCAGCCAGGCTCCGAGCGAGAGGCCGGCCACGGCGAGGTACGGGAACGCGGCGACCGCGGCCCCGGCGAGCAGCCAGGAGAGCACCACCAGCACGGCCCGGCGGAGTCGCTCCCCGAGAGGGGCGCGCGGCTCCGGCACCGGCCAGGGCGCGGGGGCGAGGGCCGGATAGGGGCCGGGCGGCGGTGGGGCGGGGACGGGGTACGGCGCGTAGTCGGTCGGCCCCTGGGGAGTCTCCACCCGGGTGGGCGCCGGGGTCACCGCGCGGGTCGCGTGGTCCGACCCCGCGAGTGCCGCCACCGACAGCGGGATCGTGAACGGGTCCTCGGCGTCGGCGGGTGGATCCACCACCCGCGCGACGGGATCGGCCCGTAGCTCGGCCACCAGGTCGGGGACCGCAGGCCGGCGGGTCGGGTCGGGATCCATCGCCGCCTCGACGAGCCCGCGCATCCCCGCGGGGAGTCCGTCGAGGCGGTGCTCCCCGCGTCGGACCCGGTCCATGATCGCCAGGGTCGGTCCCCGTCCGAACGGTGGTGCGCCGGTCCCCGCGAAGGCCACCGTCGCCCCCCAGGAGTGGACGTCGGAGGCGGGCGTGGCGTCGTCGCCGTACAGGATCTCCGGCGCCAGGTAACCGGGGGTGCCCAGCAGCCAGCCGGTGTGGGTGAGCCGGGGGTCGTCGGCGACCCGGGCCAGGCCGAAGTCGATGAGGACCGGGCTGCGGCCCTCCATCAGCACGTTGGAGGGCTTCACGTCGCGGTGCAGGACCCCGCAGGCGTGCACCGCCGCCAGGGCTTCGGCGAGGCACGCCGCGAACCAGGTCAGGTCGGTGCCGGTGATCGGCCCCTCCTCGTGCACGTGGTCGTAGAGCGACAGCCCGGGGACGTACCTGGTGGCGACGAAGGGGATCGGTCCGAACGGGTCGGCATCGACGATCTCGGCGATCCGCGGCGAGCGGATCCGGCGCAGCGACCCGACCTCGCGGGCCAGCCGGGCCCGCGCCTCCTCATCACCGACGATGTGGGGACGCAGCACCTTGAGCGCCACCCGTTCGCCGTCGGCACCCCGCGCGAGGTGGACCACGCCCATCCCGCCCTCGCCGATGCGGGTGAGCAGCGTGTAGTCGCCGACCATCAGCCCCGGCGGTGCCTGCTGCAGGGGCAGCGGGTGGTGCTGAGGGCCGGATGTCACGGTGTTGAGGGTACCGGTGGGACCCCCGTCGGCCCGTCAGCAGACGCGGTGCAGCCAGTCGTGGACGTCCTCGGCTCGGCCGAACTGCACGTCCACCAGCGCCTGGCGGATGCGCATCGTGGTCTCGCCGGGCTCCTCGATCTCCGGGGTGCCGCCGCCCTCCCACTTGAGGCTGCCAACGGGGGTGACCACGGCCGCGGTGCCGCAGGCGAACACCTCGCTGATCTCGCCCGAGGCGACGCCGTCGCGCCACTCGTCGATCGAGAGCCGTCGCTCCTCCACCTTGAGGTCCAGGGTTTGGGCGACCTCGAGGATGGTGCGCCGCGTGATGCCCTCGAGAATGGTCCCGGTAGCGGGCGTGACCAGTCGGCCGTCGGAGAACACGTAGAACATGTTCATCCCGCCGAGCTCCTCGACGTACCGTCCCTCCTCGGCGTCGAGGAAGACCACCTGGTCACAGCCCTGGGCGGAGGCCTGCTGCTGCGCGATCAGGCTGCTCGCGTAGTTGCCGCCCGTCTTGGCCGCTCCCATGCCGCCCTTGCCGGCTCGCGTGTACGCCGTGCTCAGCCACAGGTTGACGGGCCGGACGCCCTTGGCGAAGTACGCACCGGCGGGGCTGCAGATCACCATGAAGGTGACGTGCTCGGCGGGGCGCACCCCCAAGAACGCCTCCGAGGCGAACATGAACGGTCGGATGTAGAGGCTCTTCTCCCCCGCCGAGTCCGGCACCCAGCGTCGATCCACCCGAACCAGCTCGTCGACGGCCTGCACGAAGTCGTCGATCTCCAGCACCGGCAGCGCCAGCCGCTCGGAGGAGTGCGCCATCCGCAGCGCGTTCGACTTCGGGCGGAAGGTCCAGATCGAGTCGTCGTCGTGCCGGTAGGCCTTCATCCCCTCGAAGACCTCCTGCGCGTAGTGCAGGACCGCGGTCGCGGGGTCGAGGCTCAGCGGCGCGTACGGCGTGATCCGGGCGTCGTGCCAGCCCGCGGCGGGCGTCCACTCGACCGTGAACATGTGGTCGGTGAAGTGAACCCCGAAGCCGGGCGCGGCCAGGATCTCAGCGAGCCTCGCCTCGTCCGTGGGGTGGTCGGTCAGGGTGGTGCTGATCTCCATAGGGGGCACGGTAGCCGACCTTCAGCCGGCTGCTCGTGCGGCGATCGCGTCACCGACCTCGGCGGTACGGCGCGGAGTCCCCGGCTGCCGCTCCGTCAGGTCGGCCAGCACCGCCGACTCGACGGCACCGGCGGCATCCACGTGACCGAGGTGGTCCAGCATCAACGCGACCGACAAGATCGCGGCGGTCGGGTCGGCCTTCTGCTGCCCCGCGATGTCGGGGGCGGATCCATGCACCGGCTCGAACATCGAGGGCGTGGTCCGGTCGGGGTTGATGTTCCCGGACGCGGCCAGCCCGATGCCGCCGGTGACCGCGGCGGCCAGGTCGGTGATGATGTCGCCGAAGAGGTTGTCGGTGACGATGACGTCGAACCGAGCCGGGTCGGTGGCCATGAAGATGGTCGCGGCGTCGATGTGGAGGTAGTCCACCGCGACGTCGGGGAACTCCCGGCCCACCTCCGTGACGATCCGCGACCAGACAGCGCCGGCGTGGACCAGCACGTTCGTCTTGTGGACCAGCGTCAGGCGTCGGCTTCGCCGCATGGCCCGGGCGAACGCGTCGCGCACCACGCGCTCCACGCCGTACGCGGTGTTCACCGAGACCTCGGTGGCGACCTCGGCCGGCGTCCCGATCCGCAGCGCGCCGCCGTTGCCGGTGTAGGGCCCCTCGGTCCCTTCCCGGACCACGACGAAGTCGACGTCGCCGGGGTCGGCCATCGGGGTGGGCACGCCCGGGAAGGTCCGGGACGGCCGCAGGTTCACGTAGTGGTCGAGCTCGAAGCGCAGCCGCAGCAGGAGTCCCCGTTCGAGGACTCCCGGCGGCAGGTTCGGGTCACCCGGGCGGCCGCCGACCGCCCCGAGAAGAATGGCGTCGTGCTCCCGGATCTCCGCCAGGACAGAGTCGGGGAGCACTTCTCGCGTGGCGAGGTACCGCTCGGCCCCCAGCTCGTAGCTGGTCGGCTCGACCTTGACCGGCGCGACCCCCTCGAGGACCTTGAGGGCCTCGGCGGTCACCTCCTGCCCGATTCCGTCGCCGGGGATGACGGCCAGGCGCAGCGGGCCGGAGGAAGAACTCATGGACCGCAATCCTAGTTGTGGCGGAGTCCTGGTGGTGCGGGCGGGCTAGTTGTCGTCCGGTCGCTGGCCGCTGTTGTCGCGCAGATCGAGCGCGGCCTGGACCGCCTCGGCACTGCGGGGGTTGTCGGCGTCGTGACTGGCGGGACCCCACTCGGGGTACATGTCGTACATCGGACTTGTCTTTCTCAGGTCTGTTCCTGGCTGGGTGGATCGGGTTCGCTACCGGGCTGCCCCGCGGCGGAGGACGGTCGGCCGGCCCACGGATCGCATGGGGCGCGGCGTCGCCGTCAGACCAAGAGACTGCGGATCGCGCGGGTCGGAGGTGGACCCGCCGCGGGGGCAACTGCCGGTGGTAGGCCGTCCACGCCGAACGCCGCGGCGAGGGGGCCTACCCTGCTAGGCCTCGCCGCGGCAGCCGATGAGTACGAACACGCTCCGCATGATGGAGCCACGGTACGCCGGTCCGCGGGCGCGCGCCCAGCATTTGGGCCGGATCTTTCAACATGCGAGACGTCCACGCCCGGGTGACACACTGCCGTCATGAGCGCGCCGCCCGAGGTCCCCGAGATCGTGTCCCGTGCGTTCGAGGTCTCCCGCCGGGCCGGGAACGTCTCGTTCTGCCGCAACGAGACCGGGCGCCTGCTCGCCACGCTGGCCGCCACCCGCAGCGGCACCCTGGCCGAGTTCGGCACCGGATGTGGGGTGGGGACCGCCTGGCTCCGCTCGGGCGTGCCCGCCGGGGCGCGGATCATCACCGCCGAGCTGGACCCTCAGCTGGCGGACGCGGCCGGGGAGATCTTCGCCGACGACCCGCAGGTGGAGGTCCTCTCCGCCGACTGGTCGACGATGCTGGACCGCGCGCCGTTCTCCCTGCTGTTCCTGGACTCCGGCGAGACCGCCGGCGTCGGTGTCGACGCCGTCGCCGACCTCGTCGAGGAGGGCGGGATCGTGGTCCTCGACGACTTCACCCCGTGCCAGGGCTGGCCCCCCGTCGAAAACGGCCGCGTCGACTCCCTCCGCGAGGAGTGGCTCAGTGACGAACGCTTCACCGCCGTCGAGGTGATGGTGGCCTCGGATGCCTCCGCGATCATCGCCACCCGCCGCTGATTTCCGACGTACCAACCAAAACTGCTGTCACGCGGCCCGATCTGCAGCCATTTCGGTTGGTGCGTCGGGGATGGTCTGGTCCGCATGGTCATATCGCCGGAGGTTTGGGAGGCTGACTGGCAGAACTCGGGCGCCAGAACTCGGGCGCGAGCGGACGTGGGTGAGCGGGCATGGGCCGCAGGACGGAAGGCAGGACCGCGGTCGGAGCGGTCGCCATCCTCACGGTCGCGGCGTCCCTCGTCGCGCTGGCTCCAGCAGCGTCAGCGGAGACCTGGCAGGCCGAGGATCTCGTGTCCGCGGCCGGTTCGGGTGCGTCGGACCCGATCGTGCTCAGCACCAGGGAGGGGCGGTTCGTCACCCTCTGGTACGACGAGTCGGAGGCTGGCGGGACGACGGTGTGGTCCAGTTCGCGCGGGCCCAGTGAACCGGAATGGAGCGACCCCACCCCCGTCTCCGACTCCGGTGGTGACGCGTCCGGCCTGCAGGCCGACGTCGATGCCCGGGGCCGGGTCACCGCCGTGTGGCTCGACTCGCGGGGAGGCGCCGACTCCATTCGGACGGCGACCTCGGTCGACACCCGGTCCTGGTCCGACCCGGTCCAGCTCTCCGCTGCCGGCGAGGCCGTTGCCGCGCCCGATGTCGACGTGGCCCTGACCGGTCACGCCGCGGTCGTCTGGCGGCGCACGCCGACCTCCGGCGACTTGGTGATCGCGCTGCGCGAACGGACCGGACCCGCCGCACAATGGGGACCCACGCAGACCCGCACCACCCGCACCGAGGTGCCCTTTGCCCCGCAGGTCGGGGTGGTCAGCGGGTGGGAGGTGGACGAGGTCACGATCGCCTGGCACAACTCCGGAGGAATGGGCGAGCGACTGATGGCCACGGTCTGGCGCTATGGCAACTGGGAACCGATCCGCGTGCTCGGCACCTTGGCGATGTCCGGAGACGCACCCACGGGGTTCCAGCTAGACCCCGGCGGCAGCGCGGTCTGGGTCACCGAGGAAGCCGGTGAGCGGCTCGTGCGTGGCTGGGTGCGGGACTTCGGTTCGTGGTGGAACCGCCAGTCCGTGGTGCTGTCGGAGGGCTCCGCCAATCCCGTCGACCTGGCCGTGAGCGGCGGCGACGGCAGCCTCACGAACGGCTTCGCGGCCTCCACCATCGTCTGGCGCGATGACGGCGCCCAGGACCACCTGAGGGTGACGGGGTTCTCCGCCGTGACGCCCGAGACCCTGGCCAGCGCCGACACGCTCTCCGCGCCCGTGCTCGCCCAGGCGTCGGACCGAGCCGCCGTGCTGTGGACCGTCAGCGAGGACGGCGCCGCACCGACCGGCGCCGTGGCGACGGGGACCGGTGCCACCTGGTCGGCCCCCGGTCCCGTCCCTGGCTTCGTCGGCCCCGTGGCCGCTGGCCGACTGGCGCTCGACCCGTTCGGTGACCTCGCGGTCGCCTGGACCGCCGCCCAGGGCGGGGACCAGCGGGTGGTCGCGCGGATCCGGGATGCGGACGGCCCGGTGCCGCTGCTCGACCGCCTGCCCGTCTTCGCCACCGGTCGCCAGGCCACGATCCGGGTGGCCTGGTCACTCCCGGACTGGGAGCCGACCGCCGTGGAGAGCCAACAGCTCCAGGTGCGACGTACCAACCGAACCGGCAGCACCGCCTGGCGCGATGTGACCACTCCGGCAGTTCCGGCAACGGGCACGGTGTTCCGCGGTCGGCCGGGGAACACCTATTGCTTCCGCGTGCGGGCGTTCGTCGCGACCGACCTCGACCCCGACTGGTCGGCGATCCGGTGCAGCACCACGGCGCTCGACGCCCGGGTGGCTCGCGGTCCGGAGTGGAAGCGGGTGCGCCATCCACAGGCCTACCGCGGCACCCTGTCAGTGGCCACCAGGGCAGGAGCCCGGGTGCACATCGACACCACCCCCGCGGGCATCCCTGACTGCGTCGGAGTCGGCCTCCTGCTGCGCACCACGCCCCACTCCGGCGGCCTGGTCCGAACACATCCCGCCACCCTGCCGCGCCGCATCTCCCTGGTGTCCCCCCGCCCAAGGAACCGGGTCGTCCGCGCCCTGCCGGGCCAGGGCTACGGCCACTGCGGCGAGCACGACGTCCAGTTCCGGACCCGCAACCGCCGTCCGGTGGCGATCGACGGCGCGTTCATCGTCTGGGCCAGCCCCGACCCCTAGCCCGACGTACCAACCAAAACTGCTGTCACGCGGCCCGATCCGCAGCCATTTCGGTTGGTGCGTCGGGAACCTCGACGGGGACGGTGCACCAGGGAAGGAGGTGTTGGGCCAACCACCCGATGGCGAGGGCGTAGAGCACGGTGCCGATGCCGACCACGCCGCCGAGGGTCCAGCCGAGGGCGACGACGGCAATCTCCATGGTGGTGCGGATCAGGCGGACCGAGAGGCCGGTCTGGCGGACCAGGCCGGTCATCAGTCCGTCGCGGGGGCCGGGTCCCAGCTGGGCGCCGATGTAGAGCGCGGTGGCGAGTCCGTTGAGGAGGATGCCGACGACCATGAAGGTGATGCGCCACGCCATCGCGTCGGGCTCAACGAGCAGCGCCAGCGACGCGTCGGCGGCCACCCCGATCAGGATCGCGTTGAGGACGGTGCCGAGCCCGGGCATCTGCCGCAGTGGGATCCACAGCAGCAGGACGAGCACGGAGACCGCGATGACGACCTGTCCCAGGGTGAGCGGCAGGTGCAGCGCCAGGCCGTAGTGCAGCACGTCCCACGGCATCTGGCCCAGCGTGCTGCGGATCAGCAGTGCCATCGAGACGCCGTACAGCGCCAGTCCCACGAGCAGCTGCACGAGTCGACGCGGGAACCGGCCGGCGCGCAGCTGCGCGGTCGGGGAGAGGTTGGCCAGGGGTGTTGCGGTCACGCGTTCCATGATGCGGCCAAGTGGCCTTGGAAGAAATAGCCAATCGTGCGACAGTGGCCTCATGTCCCGCACCATCAGCGCCGCCCGGGTGGCGGCCCTCGTCTCCGGGTTCGACCGCAGCCCCGCCTATGCGGGGTTGGCCCGCTCCCTGCGGGTCGTGATCGGGGACGGGCGCATCCCGCACGACACCCGGCTGCCGAGCGAACGCGAGCTCACCGGCCCGCTGGGTGTGTCGCGGACCACGGTGACCAGGGCGTACGCCGACCTGCGGGCCGGCGGCTACGCGGTGGCTCGCCAGGGCTCCGGGACCTACACGCGAGTGCCCGGTGGTCGGTCCAGGATGCGCGACCAGGCATTGACCCCCCGGATGGACGACGACTCGCTGATCGACCTCAACTGCGCGGCATCGTCGGCCCCTCCCGGGGTGGCCGAGGCCTACCAGGCGGCCCTGGCCGAGCTGCCGGCGTACCTCTCGGGACACGGCTACTACCCCGCGGGCCTGCCGGCGCTGCAGCGGGCGGTCGCGGCGCAGTTCGACGCCCGGGGACTACCCACCGAACCGGAGCAGGTGATGGTCACCCCCGGCACTCTCGCGGCCACGGCCGTCGCCGCCCGCGCGCTCGTCCGTCCCGGCGACCGCGTCGTGGTGGAGGCGCCGGTCTACCCCAACGCTCCTCAGGCCTTCGTCGCGTCCGGAGCGCGGCTCGTGCCGGTCCCGGTCGACCGAAATGGTTGGGACGTCGAGGCACTGGCCGGCGCCGCGCGGCGGCTGCGCCCGCGGGCGGCCTACCTGATCCCGGACTTCCAGAACCCGACCGGACAGGTGATGTCCGACGCCGAGCGAGCCGACGTCGCACGGGCGCTCGCCCGGGCCGGCGCCGTGGCCGTCATCGACGAGGCGCACCACGAGTTGGCCCTCGACGGACAGTCCGGACACCGCCCGCTCGAGGCCTTCCTGGAGGAGTACGGCGGGCAGGCCATCACCGTGGGCGGCCTGAGCAAGGTGACCTGGGGCGGCCTGCGGGTCGGCTGGCTGCGTGCGCCGACCGCCATGCTCGACGCACTCACCCGGGCCAGACTCACCCTCGACCTGGGCGTGCCGGTCGTCGAGCAGCTGGTGGCCACCCATCTGTTCGCCGACCTCGACGCCGTGCGGGCGCTGCACCGCGAGCGGCTCCGGGGGCAGCGCGACACCCTCGCCGCGGCGCTCAGCACGGCGCTGCCGGACTGGGAGTTCGATCTCCCCGGCGGCGGCCTCGCCCTGTGGTGCCGGCTGCCGAGCCTCGCCTCGGTGGCGGTGGCCGCCGCCGCGGAACGGCTGGGGCTGGCCGTCTCCCCCGGCCCGGTGTTCGGGCCCGAAGGCGGGTTCGCGTCGTACCTGCGGGTGCCCTACACCCGCCCCGAGCCCGAGCTGCTCGATGCCGTCGAGAGGTTGCGCAAGGCCTGGCTCAACGTCCAGTCCGGGTCGCGGGACGAACCCGGCCGTCGCAGTCCAGCGATGGTCGCCTGATCAGAGCCCGGAGATCGGGTCGGCGCGGAGGTTGACCGCACGCACCGAGGTGGCC
The DNA here is from genome assembly GCA_964551905.1 of uncultured Nocardioides sp. Classification (GTDB taxonomy): domain Bacteria; phylum Actinomycetota; class Actinomycetes; order Propionibacteriales; family Nocardioidaceae; genus Nocardioides. Next base: position 24,327 of record CAZKEZ010000016.1, read on the forward strand.
TGGATCGCGACCTCGATCTCCTGCAGCACCTCGGCCGGGATCGCCGAGTCCACCGACAGCGCGACCAGGGCGGCCCCGCCCTTCGCGTCGCGGGCCACCTGCATGCCGGCAATGTTGATGTTGGCCTCCCCCAGGATGCGGCCCACGATGCCGACCATGCCGGGCCGGTCCTCGTACCGCAGGAACGCCAGGTGGTCGGTGGGCTCGATGTCCACGTCGAAGCCGTTCACCTCGACCAGCCGCTCCTTCTGGCCGATCCCGATCAGCGTCCCGGACGCCGACACCTGCGATCCGTCGGCGAGGGTTCCCCGGATCGTGATCAGGTTGCGGTGGTCCGGGCTGTCCGGATCGACGACGAGACGTACGGCGGTGCCGCGCTCGGCGGCCAGCAGCGGCGCGTTGACGTAGGACACCGGGTCCTCGACCACGTCGGTGAAGATGCCCTTGAGCGCCGCCAGCTCCAGCACCTTGACGTCGAACTCGGTGATCTCGCCCCGCACCTCGACGTCGAGCTGCTGGGCGACCTCCCCGGCCAGGGCGGTGAAGACCCGGCCGAGTTTCTCGGTGAGCGGGATGCCGGGGCGCACGTCCTCGGCGATGACACCGCCCTGGACGTTGACCGCGTCGGGGACCAGCTCGCCAGCCAGCGCCAGCCGCACCGAGCGAGCCACCGCGATCCCGGCCTTCTCCTGCGCCTCCTCGGTGGAGGCCCCGAGGTGGGGCGTGGCCACCACGTTCTCGAGCTCGAAGAGCGGGCTGTCGGTGCACGGCTCGGTGGCGAACACGTCGATGCCGGCGGCCGCCACCCGGCCCTCCTTGAGGGCGGCGAAGAGGGCGTCCTCGTCGACGATCCCGCCGCGGGCGGCATTGACCATGACCAACGACGGCTTGACCTTCGCCAGCTGCTCGGCCCCGATCAGGCCGATGGTCTCCGGGGTCTTGGGAAGGTGCACCGACATGAAGTCGGCCTCGTCCAGCAGCGTGTCCAGGTCCACCAGCCGTACGCCCATCTGCGCCGCCCGACCGGCCTGCACGTAGGGGTCGTAGGCGATCACGGTCATCCCGAAGGCGCTGAGCCGCTGCGCCACCAGCACCCCGATCCGGCCCAGACCGACGATGCCCACGGTCTTCTCATAGAGCTCGGTGCCGGAGTAGCGCGACCGCTTCCACTCGGCGTTCTTCAGGGCTGCGTGCGCGGGGGAGATGTGCCGGGCCGCGGCCAGCATCAGCCCGACCGCCAGCTCGGCGGCGGACACGATGTTCGAGGTCGGGGCGTTGACGACCATCACGCCGTTCTGCGTCGCCGTCTTCACGTCGACGTTGTCGAGGCCGACCCCCGCCCGCGCGACCACCTGCAGCTGGGTCGCGGCGGCCAGGGCCTCGGCGTCGACCTTGGTGGCCGAACGGACCAGGATCGCGTCGGCAGCGCCGATGGCCGCCAGCAGCTCGGCGCGGTCCGCGCCGTTGCAGTGTCGGATCTCGAAGTCCGGGCCGAGGGCCGCCACGGTGGCCGGGCTCAGCTCCTCGGCGATCAGTACGACGGGCTTGCTCACAGCGTGTCCTCACAGAGTGATCGGTGCAGGGTGCCGGTGGATGGCAGGACCCGTCGACGAAAGGGAGTCGCACGACGCTGTGCCCGGCACACTCTACCGCCCGACCCCGCCTCGGCCACGGCAGGTCACCCACGACAAGAACGCTGTCTTAGGTTAGGCTCACCTAATATGAACCGGAAGGCCGGACCGCCGCGCACCCCGGCAAGGCCGCTCGACACGACCGCGCTCAACAAATCCACCGCCGCCGCCGTCCGGGCCCGGAGCCTGCTGGCAACGGCCACGTCCGTCGAGATCGGCGTCCTCAACGAGACCGTGACCATCCACCGTCATGCCGTGGACAGCGACGGGGCCCTGCTGTTCCGGGCACCGGCGGACGCACCGACGTACTTCGCGACGCTCTGGAGCCGGCTCCCCGGACCCACGCTGGACGCCACCGCCGTCGACCTGGGCGGACCACCCCGTCCCGACCGGGTACGGGGTCGCCTGCACCTGCGTGGACCGGTGCGGGTGGCTCCCGGCCCGCTCCCCGACGGGCTGGCCGCCTTCCTCGGCGCGGCCCCGGACGGCGTGCTGCTGCTGGAGCCGCAGCAGGTGATCCTGGACTGGCCGGTGGAGTCGCTCGGCGTGGTCCGGGTCCCACGGAAGGAGTACGCCGCCGCGCGGCTCGACGCCCTGGCGGGCTGGGAGTCGGAGTGGCTCACCCACCTGCACCGGCACCACCCCCGGCTGGTTGCGGCCCTCGCGACGGAGCTGGGGGCGGGCGCGGGCGCGCACCCGGTGCTGGCAGATGCCGACGGGCTCGTCCTGCGCACTCAAGGCCCCGCTCCCGCCCGTCCCGGCGCTCCCGCCTGGCGCGACCTCCGAGTGCGCTTCGACCGACCGGTCCAGTGCGGCTGTGACGCGGTGGCGGCGCTGGCCGAGCTCAGCCGCCGGCTCCTCGGGGACGACGACCACGCCGGCTGCGCACCCCCGTGCTGACGGCACTGCGCTGAGACGAGCTGCCCTGAGACGGCCGGGACGGGCGTGGGAGCTAGGTTCAGGTCCCATGACAGATCTCAGCGCCTGGCTTCCCCGAGCGGTCGAGGCGGTGGATGCCTGGCAGTCGCGCTTCGGCCCATTCCCGGTGGATGAGTCCCAGGTCCTCTCCGACGAGGTGCTGGGCGCGGCCTTCACCCGGCTGACCGACCGGCTGACGGACAACTACCCGTTCGGTCACCCGCGGTACCTGGCGCAGATGCTCAAGCCGCCGCACCCGGCCGCGGTCCTCGGCTATGTCACCGCGATGCTGATCAACCCCAACAACCACGCCCTGGACGGCGGCCCTGCGACGGCGGCGATGGAGCGTGAGGTCGTCTCCCGGCTGGCCGAGATGTTCGCCCTCCCCCGCCACCTGGGGCACCTGACGTCGAGCGGCACGATCGCGAACCTCGAGGCGCTGTTCGTGGCCCGGGAGACGCATCCTGGCAAGGCGATCCTGTTCAGCGCGGACGCGCACTACACCCACGCGCGGATGTGCCACGTGCTGGGCGTCGAGGGCCGCTCGGTCGCCGCCGACGACCTCGGCCGGATGGACCTGTCGGCGCTTGAGCGCGAGCTGGCCGGCGGCGACGTGGGCACAGTCGTCGCCACGCTGGGCACCACCGGGCTCGGCGCCCTCGACCCGCTTCCGGGCATCGTCGGGCTGGCCCGGGAGTACGGCGCCCGCGTGCATGTCGACACCGCGTACGGCGGGTTCTTCGCCCTCGTCGCCGACGACGCGGCCGACGGGGTGGCCAGTGCGCCGTTCGCCGCGATCCGCGACGTCGACAGCGTCGTGGTCGACCCGCACAAGCACGGGCTCCAGCCCTACGGGTGCGGGGCGGTGCTGTTCACCGACCCCGCGGTCGGCCGCTTCTACGTCCACGACTCCCCCTACACCTACTTCAGCTCCGACGAGCTGCACCTGGGCGAGATCTCCCTGGAATGCAGCCGCGCCGGGGCGGCCGCTGCGGCGCTCTGGCTCACCCTCGAGGTGCTGCCGCTCACCGCCGACGGGCTCGGGGCGGGGCTCCGGAAGGGACTGCGGGCCGCCCGGGACTGGCAGGTCCGCCTGGAGTCCTCGGCCGGCCTGGCGCCGTACCAGCCCCCCGAGCTCGACATCGTCACCTACCTGCCCCGGCGCGACTCGATGAGCAAGGTCGACGCCGCGAGCGAGGCGCTGTTCCACGCGGCCGCGGCCGGCGACCCGCGCGAGCAGATCCATCTGGCGACCTACGTGGTCACCCAACCGGCATTGGCCGCGCGGGGCCATCGCGTGGTCCCGGACCGGGACCGGGCGCGGATCCTCCGCAGCACCGTGATGAAGCCGGAGAGCGGCGCCGTGATCGGCCAGGTGCAGGCCCGGCTCGAGGAGCTGGTCGCCTCCGGGTGAGGCGGTCGATCACGCGAAGAGCGTCGAGCCGATCCAGTCGTCGGGGCCGGTCACGCCCGGGGGCACGGCGAAGAGCGCCGACCCGGTGAACTTGAGGTACTCCATCAGCGCGTCGCTCTTGGCCATCTTGGTCTGCATCGGGACGAACTGGGTCGCCGGGTCGCGGACGTAGGCGAGGAAGAAGAGCCCGGCGTCGAGGCCACCGATCGCGTCGCTGCCGTCGACGAAGTTGTAGCCCCGACGCAGCATCCGAACCCCGTCGTTGTGGTCAGGGTGCACCACCGTGACGTGGGCGTCGACCGGCATCACCGGACCGTCCTGGCCGGCCATCTCGAAGTCGGGCTGGTCGAACTCCTCGCCACCGGACAACGGCGCGCCGCTGGCCTTGGTGCGGCCGATGAACTCCTCCTGGTCCACCAGCGGCTGACGGTCCCAGACCTCGATGGTCATGTTGATCCGACGGGCCACCAGGTAGGAGCCACCGGCCAGCCAGCCGCCCGCCGGATCGTCGCCGTCCTGCACCCACACGTGCTCCTCGACCGCCTCGGTCTCCTCGCTCTTGACGTTCATCGTGCCGTCCTTGAACCCGAACAGGTTGCGCGGCGTGGACTGGCTGGTGCTGGTCGTCGAGGTGCGGCCGAACCCGAGCTGGGACCAGCGCACCGACACCGTGCCGAACCCGATCCGAGCCAGGTTCCGGACCGCGTGGACGGCGACCTGCGGGTCGTCGGCGCAGGCCTGCACGCAGAGGTCTCCGTTGCTGCGGGCGGGGTCGAGGATGTCGGCCGGGAAGTGCGGCAGCTCCTCGAGCACCGTCGGTCGGTGCTCGGCCAGCCCGAACCGGTCGCGGCCCTCGGCGTCTCGGAACAGCGACGGCCCGAAGCCGAAGGTGAGGGTGAGCCCCGAGGCGGGCAGGCCGATCGCCTCGCCGGTGTCATCGGGCGGCTCGTCGTAGGCACCCTCGGTCGGACCGACCGGTCCGGCCCCTTCGCCCCGCATCAACCGCTCCGACGCCGCCGTCCAGGCTTGGAGGAGCGCCACCAGCTCCTCCCGGGAGTCGGTGATCACGTCGAACGCCGCGAAGTGGAGCCGGTCCTGCGCCGGTGTGGTGATGCCGCTCTGGTGCTCGCCGTAGAACTCGTACGACGCACCCGGCCGGGTGGGCGGCTCGGGGTCGGCGGTCATCCGGCCGACCGCGAAGGCGGCACCCGCCGACCCTGCCGCGAGGGCGGTGCCCCCGAGCAGGCGACGACGGGTAACGCCGGATGTCATCCGAGCACTGCCGCGGTCAGCTGCGAGAGTGGCTCGGACAGGGCGTTGACCGCGTCGGCGAACTCCTTGACCTGCTCCTGGGTCAGCTCGTCGTAGGAGACGAAGCCGTCACCGTCGCGCTGGGCGTCGAGGAGGGCCTGGAGCTCGGCGAACTCCGTGGTGAGCGTGGCCGCGAGCTCGGGATCCTTGCGCTCCAGGATCGGCTGCACGCCTTCGTATGCTACGCGCGCGCCGTCGACGTTGGCCTGGAAGTCCCAGAGGTCCGTGCGCGACCAGTACTCCTCCTCGCCGGTGATCTTCCCGGTGGCGACCTCCTCCAGCAGACCGCGGGAGCCGTTGGCGATCTGGTCCACGGTGAAGCTGAGCTCGTCGATGCGCTCGTCGAGGGTGAGGGTGTTCGCCATCAGGTCGTCGGCGAACGCGGCGCGTTGCTTCGGGGTGAGCGCCTGGTAGTTCTCGGCACGCTGCGGCCACAGGTCCTTCTCGATGCGGTGCCAGCCGGTCCACTTCTGACCGGGCTCGAGGTCGGCCTCGCGGGCGTCCATACGCGGGTCGAGGTCACCGAACGACTCCGCGACGGTCTCGATCCGCTCCCAGTGCACCCTGGCCACCGGGTACAGCGCCCGGGCCGCGTCGTCGTCCTCCCCGGACTTGTACAGCTCGACGAACTCCTCGGTCTTGGCGACCAGCTGGTCGGACTGGTCCTGCACGTAGGCCTTGTAGTTGGCGCTGGCCTGCTCGATGAGCTCCTGGTCGTCCTCCGAAACCGTGACTTCCTCGTCGGACTCGGTGACCGTGAAGTCCGCGCGGAGCCCGTCACCCTTCATGCCGGGCTTGCAGGCGGTCACGTACTGGCCGGCCGGCACCGCGACCACCAGCGCGCGGTCGAGCCCGGGGCCGATGTTCTCGACCTCCCCGACGATGCGCAGGCCGTCCTCGGCCAGGAGGTAGAACTCGGTCACGTCGGAGCCCGTGTTCGAGACGTCGAAGGACAGGTTCCCGGCCGGGGCCTCGGTCGCGGAGACCTCGCAGGCGTCGTCCGACGAGGTCACCTGCAGGGCCCGAGGGTCGGACGGGTCGGAGGAGTCCACGTTCTCGGTACACGCCGCCAGCAGCGGCAGGGCGAGTACGGCGACCGGCAGGACGATTCGGTTCAGGCGCATGGATGGTCTCTCGGTTCAGGGTCGGTGGGTCAGGACGCCGGCGGCCCGGCGGGGGTGGGCGCAGAGGGGGCCGGCGTACGTCGTCGTACCCGGCGCAGGAAGATGACCATGGTCGGGACCACGTAGAGGAGCCAGGCGAGGCCCTCCAGCACGGTGGTCGCGGGGCTGAAGTTGAAGATGCCCTTGAGCAGCGTGGCGTACCAGCTGCCCGGCTCGATCGTGTCGGAGACGTCGAAGAGCAGGTTGTTCAGCCCGGGCAGGATGCCGGCCTCCTGCAGGTCGTGTACGCCGTAGGCGAGCACGCCGCCCGCCACCAGGATCAGGAACCCGCCGGTCCAGGTGAAGAAGGCGGACAGGTTGATCGTGAGCGCGCCGCGGTAGATCAGCCAGCCGAGCACCACCGCGGTCGCCAGGCCGAGCGCCGCGCCGATCAGCGGCGCGGTGCGGGAGCCGCCGTCGGACGTGGCCGCCTCGGTGGCGGCCCAGAGGAAGAGTGCGGTCTCCAGCCCTTCGCGGCCCACGGCGAGCATCGCGATCAGGACCAGCCACCAGTGCCCCTTGTCGGCGGCCTGGTCCACCTTGCCGCGCAGCTCGGCACCCATCCCCCGAGCGGCCTCGGCCATCCAGAAGATCATCCAGGTGACGAAGCCGACGGCGATGATCGACAGGGTGCCGCCGATGGCCTCCTGCGCCTCGAAGGTGAGCCCGCGGGGACCGAAGGTGAGCAGTGCCCCGAAGCCGAGCGAGATCGCGACCGCGACGCCCACACCCGCCCAGATCCAGGGGATCAGGTGCCGACGCTCGGTACGCACCAGGTAGGCGATGAGGATGCTGACGACCAGCGCGGCCTCGAGGCCCTCGCGCAGGCCGATCAGGTAGTTCGCGAACACCCGGGATCCTTCGGAAGCGAATGGTAAGGCTCGCCTAACCTAACACTCCGCTCCCGGTCGCGCGCGGGCCGGGTTCTGTGATGCGGGACACGGCCCCGTCAGCGGGTAGCGGTGCCCTCGACGTAGTCGGAGTCGTGCGACTTCACCCAGGCCATCAGCTTGCGCAGCTCCCGGCCGGTCGCCTCGATCGGGTGCTGCTCGCCCCTCGCGCGCAGCGCCTTGAACTCCGGGGCCCCCGCGTCCTGGTCGTCGATGAAGCGCTGCGCGAAGGAGCCGTCGCGGATCTCGGCGAGGATCGTCCGCATGTTCTCCTTCACGTGCTCGTCGATGACGCGCGGGCCCGACACGTAGTCGCCGTACTCAGCGGTGTCGGACACCGACCAGCGCTGCTTGGCGATGCCGCCCTCGTACATCAGGTCCACGATCAGCTTCAGCTCGTGCAGGCACTCGAAGTAGGCGACCTCGGGCTGGTAGCCAGCCTCGGTCAGCACCTCGAAGCCGTACATCACCAGCTGCGACGCCCCGCCGCACAGGACCGCCTGCTCGCCGAACAGGTCGGTCTCGGTCTCCTCGGTGAAGGTGGTCTTGATGCCGCCGGCGCGCAGGCCACCGATCGCCTTGGCGTAGGACAGCGCCAGCGGCCACGCCTGGCCGGACTCGTCCTTCTCCACCGCGACCAGCACCGGCACCCCGCGGCCGTCCACGAACTCACGACGCACCAGGTGGCCCGGCCCCTTGGGGGCGACCATGAACACGTCCACCCCGGGCGGCGGGGTGATGTAGCCGAACCGGATGTTGAACCCGTGCCCGAAGACGAGGGTGTCTCCCGCCGTGATGTTGGGCTCCACCGCCTCGGCGTACAGCTTGCGCTGCACGTGGTCGGGAGCCAGGATCACGATGACGTCGGCCTCCTCGACGGCCTCGGCCGGGGTCAGCACCCGCAGCCCCTCCGCCTCCGCCTTGGCGCGGCTCTTCGACCCCTCGAGCAGGCCGACCCGAACGTCCACCCCGGAGTCCCGCAGTGACAGCGAGTGCGCATGCCCCTGGCTGCCGTAGCCCAGCACCGCCACGTTCTTGCCCTGGATGAGGGACAGGTCGGCGTCGTCGTCGTAGAGCATCTCGGCCACGGTGGGCTCTCCTTCTGCTGCGGGGTCGGTACGTCGGATGGTGGTGCTGTTGTGCAGTAGTGATTCTGGACCGGTGCTCAGCCGGTCCCCGCGGCGGGGGGCGGCACGGACACCGGCCGCACCGTCCGGTCGCTGATCGCGCGCGGACCACGGCCGATGGCGACCATCCCCGACTGCACCAGCTCCCGGATCCCGAACGGCTCGATCACTCGGAGGAAGTCGGCCAGCTTGCCGGCGTTCCCGGTGATCTCGATCGTGACCGCGTCGGGGGCCACGTCCACGACCCGTGCCTTGAACAGCTGCACGGTGTCGAGCACCTGCCCGCGATTGGCGGCGTCCGCCTTGACCTTGACCAGCAGCAGCTCGCGGTTCACCGACCCCGGGCCGTCCAGCTCGACGATCTTGATCACCTCGACCAGCTTGTTGAGCTGCTTGGTGACCTGCTCGAGTGGCGAGTCCTCCAGGCTGACGACGATCGTCATCCGGGACACGTCGGGCAGCTCGGTGGGGCCGACCGCCAGGCTGTCGATGTTGAACCCGCGCCGGCTGAACAGGCCGGCGATCCGGGCCAGGACGCCCGGCTTGTCCTCGACCAGGACGCTGAGGGTGTGCTTGGTCATAGATCGTCCTCCTCGAACTGGGGCGCCAGGTCGCGGGCGTACTTGATGTCGTCGTTGCTGGTGCCGGCGGCGACCATCGGCCAGACCATGGCGTCCCGGTGCACCCGGAAGTCGACGACCACCGGGACGTCGGAGATCTCCAGGGCCTTGGAGATCGTGGCGTCCACGTCCTCCGGGGAGTCGCAGGACAGCCCCACGCAGCCGTAGGCCTCGGCCAGCTTGACGAAGTCGGGGATCCGCTTGGAGTGCAGGTCGGTGTTGGAGTACCGCTCGTTGTAGAAGAGCGTCTGCCACTGCCGGACCATCCCGAGAGACTCGTTGTTGATCACCGCGACCTTGATCGGGATCTGCTCGATCGCGCAGGTGGCGAGCTCCTGGTTGGTCATCTGGAAGCAGCCGTCGCCGTCGACGGACCACACGGTGGTGTCCGGCCGGCCCACCTTCGCGCCCATCGCCGCGGGCACGGAGAAGCCCATGGTGCCCAGGCCGCCGGAGTTGATCCAGGTGCCCGGATGCTCGTACCCGACGAAGTGAGCGGCCCACATCTGGTGCTGCCCCACCCCTGCGACGTAGATCGACTCCGGGCCGGACAGGGCGCCGAGACGCTCCATGACGTACTGCGGCGCCAGGCTTCCGTCGGCTGGGTTCTCGTACCCCAGCGGGTAGCGCTTCTTGATGCCGGCCAGGCCGTCGACCCACTGCTCGTAGTCCCCGGTGTGCCCCTGGTCGGCCTCCGCCTTCAGCGCCACCACCAGGTCGGCGATGACCTCGCGGCAGTCTCCGACGATCGGGACGTCGACCGCTCGGTTCTTGCCGATCTCGGCCGGGTCAATGTCGGCATGGATGACCCGGGCACCGGGGGCGAAGCTCTCCAGCTGCCCGGTGACCCGGTCGTCGAAGCGGGCGCCGAGGCTGATGATCAGGTCGCTGCGCTGAAGCCCCGCCACCGCCGCCACCGTGCCGTGCATCCCGGGCATCCCGAGGTGCTGGGGGTGGCTGTCCGGGAAGGCCCCCCGCGCCATCAGTGTGGTCACGACGGGGATGCCGGTGAGCTCGGCCAGCGCCCGCAGCTCGCGGGAGGCGCCGGCGCGGATGGTGCCGCCGCCGACGTACAGGACCGGACGGCGCGCTTCCAGGATCAGCCGGGCCGCCTCCCGGATCTGCTTGCTGTGCGGCCGGGTCACCGGCCGGTAGCCCGGCAGGTTCAGCTCCTCCGGCCAGGCGAACGAGGTGGCCGCCTGGAGCGCGGACTTGGCCACGTCGACCAGGACCGGCCCCGGCCGCCCGGTCGAGGCGATGTGGAAGGCCTCGGCCACCGTCCGCGGGATGTCGGCGGCGTCGGTCACCAGGAAGTTGTGCTTGGTCACCGGCATCGTGATCCCGCGGATGTCGGCCTCCTGGAACGCGTCCGTCCCGATCATCGACGCCCCCACCTGTCCGGTGACCGCGACGATCGGGACCGAGTCCATGTGCGCGTCGGCCAGCGGGGTGACCAGGTTCGTCGCGCCCGGTCCCGACGTCGCCATGCACACGCCCACCCGGCCGGTCGCGGCGGCGTACCCCTGCGCCGCGTGTCCGGCGCCCTGCTCGTGCCGCACCAGCACGTGCCGGATCTGGGTGGAGTCCATCAGCGGGTCGTACGCCGGGAGGATGGCGCCGCCCGGGATGCCGAAGATCGTGTCGACCCCGGCATGCTCGAGAGACCTGATCAGGCTTTGCGCACCGGTGATCGTCGCGGTGGCGTCCTGCTCGCTCATCTGTCCGTCCTGTTCTTACTGGAGTTCGTCGGGCCAACAAAAAACCCCTCGGCCCGGTGGGCGGCGAGGGGTGACGCGTGGGCGTGGAGTAGCTGGCGCTCTCAGCTCACGCGTCGGATGCGTACGAGGACACGGGTTCCCATGGGATCTACCGTCGCCGCGAACGTCGCCGACCGTCAAGCAAGTGTGGCACGCGTCCCATTCCGTGGGACGCCGGTCCCAGCATCCAGCCGGCGGTGCTCAGTGTCCCCGGAACGCCTCCTCCAGCCACCAGGAGGGTTCGTCGGCGACCACCTTGGCGTCGATGAGCAGCGGGGTGTCGCGCGCTCCGTCCAGCCAGTCGCGCACCGCGGCAAGGTCCTCTGCCCGGCGGACGGTGAGGCCCGTGAACCCGTAGCCCCGGGCGATGGCGGCGATGTCGGTGTCGGGGAAGGTCACCGTGCCCAGGTCCTGCCCGTCGGAGAAGTGGTGCACCTCGGCGCCGTATGCGTCGTCGTTGTAGACCACCACGACCATCGGGAGCCCCAGTCGGCGCACCGTGTCGAGCTCCGCGGCCCCCATCATCGCGCCGCCGTCCCCCAGGGCCGCGACCGGCAAGCGATCCGGGCGGGCGAGCGCGGCGCCGACCGCGGTGGCCAGCCCGAGGCCGATGGACTGGAAGGCCTGGGTGAAGCAGAAGCCCTCCTCGTCGGGGACCGACAGGAACATGCTCGGGTAGCCCATGAAGTTCCCGGAGTCGACCGCCACCAGCCGCTCCGGCGGGAGCAGGTCGTCCAGCGCGATGGTGACCGTGCGCGGGTCGATCCGCCCGTCGCCGGACAGGTCGGCGAACGGCACCCGTCGCCAGGGCAGCGACTCCGCGAGCCGGGTCTGCACGTCCGCGGTGCGGTACCCCTCTCGCTCGGTGCGCTCGGCGCCGTGGGCCTGGAGCGCCGCCGACGCGGTGGCGGCGCAGTCCCCCACGACGCCGAAGTTGAGGTCTCGGTGCGCCCCGAGGGCCTCCTCTGTGTCGTCGACCTGGACGACGGTCGCATCAGTTGCGATGAGGGTGCCGTGCCGCATCGTCCACATGTTCAGCGCGCACCCCCAGCCGACGATCAGGTCGGCCCGGCCGATCAGCTCGGCGGCCAGGGGCGAGGCGAAGCCGCCGGACACGTCGAGCGACCACTCCTCGTCGTGGAAGAGCCCCTTGGCCACCGCCGAGGTGGCGAGCAGTGCTCCATGCACCCGGGCCAGGGCGGCGATGGCATCCCGAGCGGCCGCCGTCCGGGCCCCGCGACCGGCGACGAACACCGGCCGCCGAGCGGCCTGCAGGGCCTCGACGAGCCGGGCGAGGTCCGCCGCGCCGGGCGGCACGCGCTCAGGGGCCTCCGGCAGCCGCGGCGACTCGACGTCCGGCGCCTGCTGCGCCTGGAGCTCCAGCGGCAGGTTGAGTACGACGGTGCGCCGTCGGTGCAGCGCCGTGGCGACCGCGTCGACCGCCTCCGCGGCGGCGGACTCTGCCGACGTGATCCGCATCGGGACCGCCCCGACCGAGCGGGCCAGGGACTCCTGGTCGACGTAGAAGTTCGAGCGCGGCTGGGTCACCTCCGCAGCGAGCACCAGCAGCGGCGTACGTGACTTGGCCGCCTCCGCGATGCCGGTCATCGCGTTCGTCAGACCGCAGCCCTGGTGGACGGTCAGCGCCGCTGCCGTGCCCGCAGTGCGGGCGTAGGCGTCCGCCATCGTGGCAGCGCCGCCCTCGTGCCGGCTGGCGACGAAGCGGGCGCCGGCGTCGACCATCGCGCCGGTCACGTGGAAGTTGCCCGACCCGACGACACCGAAGACGTGGTCCACCCCGGCGGAGACGACGGCGCCGCCGACGGCCTGCGCGACCAGCATGGCCGTAGGTCAGCGCTCTACGAGAGCGAGCACCCGCACCGGCGAGCCGGAGCCGCCGACGATCCGCAGCGGCGGCGCGACCACCACCGCCCCGGTGGGCGGCAGCCGGTCCAGGTTCTGCAGCTGGGCCAGGCCGTACTTGTCGTTGCCCATCAGGAACGAGTGGCAGGGGAACGCCGGGTCGAAGGAGTGGGCGGCGCCGGCGTCGGTGCCGACCGTCTCGACGCCGATGCCCTGGAGCACCGACTCCTCGGCCACCCAGCGGGCACAGTCCGCGGACATGCCGGGGCTGGTCGGCCCGGTCTCGGTGTTGTTGATCATCTCCGCCTGCGTCACCCGCTTCGACCAGCCGGTGCGGCACAGCAGCCACCCGCCCGCGGGCAGCGGGCCGTGCTGGTCCTCGAAGGCCCGGATGTGCTCGACCTCGATCAGGAAGTTGGGGTCCTCGGCCACCCGGTCGGTGACGTCGAGCACGACTGCAGGAGCCACGAACGCCGCCGGCGGCACGGACCCGATGTCGGCCTTGTCCTGGCCCGTCACCCAGTGGTTGGGCGCGTCGAAGTGGGTGCCGGTGTGCTCGCCGGTGTGGAAGTTGTTCCAGTACCAGGCCGGCCCGCGGTCGTCGTACCGACTGATCTCCTCCAGCTCGAAGCGCGCGGTCTGACCGAACTCCGGCGGCAGCTCCAGGATCGGGGTCTCGTTCGACAACGGAGCGGTGAGGTCGATGACCTCGATGCTGCCGTCCGCGAGGGCCTTGACGAGTTCGGACAGGACGGTCACCGGGACACCTCCGGTTGAAGGGGCGAAGACCACAGGATAGTTGCAGCGGCGCAGTCACTCTGCGGGCCTGGCGCGTCGGAGCCGCAGCAGGCGGTAGGCACCCCCGGCCGCGAAGACGGCCGCTCCCACCACGACCGAGCTCAGCGGCAAGGTCGTCATCAGGACGGCGCAGCCCGTCGCACCGAGCACCTGGAGAGCGCGAGGGAATCGGCGGTGCTCGCTGACCTGGGTGAGGGCGGCTCGGTTCGCGACCAGGTAGTAGAACAGGACGCCGAAGGAGGAGAAGCCGATCGCGCCGCGCAGGTCCACGATGAGCACCAGCCCGGAGACCACGACGGCGAGGGCGACCTCGGCGCGGTGCGGCACGCGATAGCGCGGATGGACGGCGGCGAGCCAGCCGGGGAGGTCGTTCTCGCGGGCCATGGCGAGGGTGGTCCGGCCGACGCCGGCGATCAGTGCCAGCAAGGCGCCGAGGGCGGCCGCAGCTGCGCCGACCCTGACGACGGGGACTGCCCAGTCCCAGCTGGTCGTCTCGACGACGGCCGCCAGGGGCGCCGGGGCCGCAGCCAGGGCGGCCGGACCGAGACCATCCAGCAGGGTGACCGCGACGACCGCATACACCAGCACGGACACCCCTAGCGCCAGCAGGATGGCGCGGGGGATGGTTCGCTCGGGGTGCTTCACCTCCTCCCCCATGGTGGCGATCCGGGCGTAGCCGGCGAACGCGAAGAACAGCAGCCCGGCGGACTGCAGCACGCCGTACCAGCCCTGGTCCGGGACGCCCGACCCGCCCGACCAACCGAGGTCGCCGTCGGCGCCGACCAGGCCGGCCGCCACCACCACCGCGAGCGCGGCCAGGACGACCGTGACGATGATGCGCGTCAACCTGGCGGTGCGGGTGACTCCGCGGTAGTTCACCGCCGCCAGCGCCACCACGGCTGCCACGCCGACGGGGCGTTGCCAGTCCTCCGGGGCGGCGTACGCCGCGAAGGTGAGCGCCATCGCGGCGCAGCTGGCGGTCTTGCCGATGACGAAGCCCCACCCGGCCAGGAACCCCCACCAGTCGCCGAGGCGCTCCCGGCCGTACACGTAGGTGCCGCCGGAGGTGGGGTACTGCGCGGCGAGCTGCGCCGACGCTGCCGCGTTGCAGTAGGCGATCACCGCAGCGATCCCGAGCCCGATGAGCAACCCGGTGCCGGCGGCCTCCGCGGCGGGGGCGAAGGCGCTGAACACGCCCGCACCGATCATCGACCCGAGGCCGATCACCACGGCGTCGGCCGTGCCGAGACGACGCTCGAGACTGGACCGTCCGGAGGTCACGTGGGCGATGCTAGGTGTCGTCGCGGCCCTGCCACGTGCACAGGCAGACCTTGTTCCCCTCCGCGTCGGCGAGCACCCAGAAGGACGGGGCGTGCTCGTCGGTGACCAGGGTGCCCCCGGCCTCCACCGCCTCGGCGATCCGGTCCTGCACGACCTCGGGCGGCACGATCAGGTCCAGATGGAAGCGTTGCCGGTCGGCCGCGTCATTGTCGGTGTCCTGGAACCACAGCGCGGGGAGTGCGCCGGTCGGATCCGAGACCGCCGAACCGTCGTCGGCGGTGTAGCCCAGGACGGCCGCCCAGAACGGCTGGATCCGCTCCGCATCGGGGGTGTCCAGCGCGATCTCGATGGCGGCGACCTCGGCCGGCGCGGAGCCGACCGACTCTGCGGCCGCGAGCTCGGAGATGGTCCGGGCCAGCCGCAGGTCGCGCTCGGTCACCCCGCCGCTGTCGTGGCTGGTCAGCCGGACGTCGACGTGGGTGTAGCGCAGATCGACGTCCGGATGGTGGTTCATCGTCTCGGCGGCCGCACCGATGGCGTTGACCAGGCGCAGGCCGGTGGCGAAGTCTCCGGTCTTGAACCGCGCAGACAGCGCGCTGAGCAGCAGCCGCCAGTCCTCGAGGCCGGCCTCGTGCACCTGCCGGCCGGTCAGTGTCTTGCTGGGGGTCATGTCCTCATCTCCTGGGTTGCCGATTGGGCCGTGAGCCGGGCCAGCGAGCTGCGCTGCCGCCCGTCCTCGTCGAAGTTCGCCGGGTCCAGCCATTGCCGGTACGCCGGCTCGAGCCGGCGCCACTCCTCGTCGGTGATGGAGAACCAGTCGGTGTCGCGGTTCCGGCCCTTCACCACGACCGCGTTGCGGAACCGCCCCTCGTAGGTGAACCCGAGCCGTCGCGCCGCCTGGCGGGACGGCTCGTTCAGCGCGTCGCACTTCCACTCGTAGCGGCGGTACCCGAGATCCTCGAACACATGTCGCGCGAGCAGCACCATCGCCTCGGTCGCCGCGACCGTCCGTTGCAGCCGGCGCGAGTACAGGATCGACCCCACCTCGACGCTGCCGTGCGCCGGGTCGGCTCGCATCAGACTGGCCAGCCCCTCGGCCGTTGCTGCCTCTGCCGCGCCACCCGGGATCAGCGCGAACGTCACCACCGACGGGCTGTCCGCGTCGGCGGCCAGCAGCCGGGCCAGCTCCTCCGGTGTGGCCGGCATCGGCGCCGACCGGTAGGTCCACAACGGGTCGTCGTCCGGCGCGCAGACCGCCGCGAACAGTTCCGTGGCGCGCCGGGGGCCGGCGGGCTCCAGCCGGACGTAGACCCCGGCCAGGCGGACCGGCTCGGGGGCCGGTCGCGGCGTCCAGTCCGGGAGCGGGTGGCCGACCGGCTGACCGTGCTGGTTGCGGTGGGTCATCCCTCGAGCTGCTCGCGGACCGCCGCCAGCCCGTGCCAGACCTCGGCGAAGCTGGTCGACAGCGGCGAGAGCCCCACCCGCATGCCGTGGGGGTCGCGGTAGTCCGGGATCACGTCCCGCTCCCACAGCCGGGCGATCACCTCGCGCATCCGTGGATGCACCAGGGTGACGTGCCCGCCGCGGTGGCTGGACTCGCGCGGTGAGGCGACGGTGACCCCGTGTGGGGCAAGCCAGGCGTCGGCCAGGTCGAGGGTGTACGACGTGAGCGTGACCGACTTCTCGCGGACAGCCGCCATGCCGGCCCGGTCGATGAGGGAGAGCATGTCGCGGAGCGCCACCATGCCGACGATCGCGGGGGTGCCGGAGAGGAACCGGCGCATGCCCGGGGACGGGGTGTAGCCGGGCCCCATCAGGAAGGGCTCGGCGTGCCCCATCCAGCCGCTGATCGGCTGGGTGAGGGAGTGGTGGCGCTGGGCGACGTACGCGAACGCCGGGGCGCCGGGCCCGCCGTTCAGGTACTTGTACGTGCAGCCGACCGCCAGGTCGGCGCCCCAGTCGTCCAGCGCCAGCGGGACCGATCCGACCGAGTGCGACAGGTCCCAGAGGATCAGCGCCCCCGCGTCGTGGGCCAGCTCGGTGAGCGCCGGCCCGTCGGCGACGAACGCAGAGCGGTAGGCGACATGCGACAGCAGCACCAGCGAGGTCGCCGGCCCGGTGACGGCCCGGAGCTGGTCGGCGCTCACTCCGGCGGCCGGGTCCGACTCGATCCACCGCACCTGGAGGTCGCGCTCGGCGGCGATGCCCTCGACCAGGTACCGGTCGGTGGGGAAGTTGTCGGTGTCGACCACGATCTCGGTGCGCGCGGGGTCGGCGCTCCGCTGGGCGTCCACCGCCGCCCGGGCCAGCTTGTAGAGGAGCACCGTGGTGGAGTCGCCGACGGCGGTCTGACCGGGGGCGGCGCCGAGGGTGATCCGCCCGATCTCGTCCCCGAGCCGCAGCGGCTGCTCGAACCACTGCTCGTCCCAGCCGCGGATCAGCCGCCCGCCCCAGTCCTCGCGGACGAAGCGGGCCAGGTTGTCGGCGGTGCGGGCCAGCGGGCGGCCCAGCGAGTTGCCGTCGAAGTACACCAACGGGGTGTCGGCGCCCAGGAACTCGTCGCGATACCCCGCCAGCGGGTCCTCAGCGTCGAGGGTGAGTGCGTGCTCCAGATCGGTCGGCTCAGTCACGCCCCATGTCTACCGCACCGCCAGCGCGGATAGTCCGCCGCGAAAATCATGTTTCAGTGGGCGAATCGGATGATTTCTG
>CAZKEZ010000017.1:0-25477 GCA_964551905.1 uncultured Nocardioides sp.
CCGGTCCGCAAGCTCCTCGGGCGGGAGCAGCGGGCCTTCTACGACACCTTCGCCCCCGCCGGTCTCTCCCTCGACGACCTCTCCGCCCTCGGGCCGATCACCACGCTCAAGCTCAAGTTCAAGCCGACGGGCTTCGAGCGGCGGATGGTCGCGGAGCTGTGGCTCTACCCGGACGGCGGCCGGATCCTGGAGCTGTCGACCAAGTGCCGCACCGACGAGGCGTTCCAGGTCTCCGCCGAGGCCAAGGCCTACCTCGGCGAGCACGGCGTGGACCTGGCTGCCGAGCAGCAGACGAAGACGAAGACCGCGATGGAGTTCTACGCCGCCGAGCTCCGCGCGGCGCGGGGCTGAGTCGCCGCCCGGAGGAACGTTTCAACCCGCCCCAAGGCACGTTTCAACCCGCCCGGAGGCACGTTTCAACCGTTCCTCAGCGGTGGTGGGCGGCGATGACCTGGGAGTACCAGTCGAAGGAGCGCTTGGGGGTGCGGACCAGGGTGTCGTAGTCGACGTGGACCAGACCGAAGCGCTGGGTGAAGCCCTCGGCCCACTCGAAGTTGTCCAGCAGGCTCCAGGTGTAGTACCCGCGGACGTCCACGCCGACCTTGATCGCCTCGGCCACCGCGCGCAGGTGGGCGTCGAGGTAGTCGATGCGCGGCTGGTCGTCCACCACACCGTTCTCGTCGGGGCCCATCCCGTAGGAGCAGCCGGACTCGGTGATCATGATCGGCGGCAGCGCCGCGCGGTAGCGGGCCCGGAACGTGATCAGCCACTCGCGCAGCGCCTCGGGCACCACCGGCCAGCCGAAGTCAGTGGTGTCGTAGCCGACGACAGGCTTCTGCTCGAACGGGTTCTCCGCCTCCTCGGGCGCGGCCGCGATCCGCATGGGGTTGTAGTAGTTGACGCCGTAGAAGTCCATCGGCTGCCGGATCGTGGCCAGGTCGCCGTCCTCGATCGCGTCCTCCATCAGGGGTGCGAGGTCCACCGGGTAGCGGCCCAGCAGCATCGGCTCGATGAACATCCCGTTCCAGACCGCGTCGAAGAGCTTGGTCGCACCGACGTCCGCGGGGTCCTCGCTGGCCGGCCACATCGGGGCGTGGTTGTTGGCGCAGCCGATGCTGGTCGCGCCGGCGGCGCGCAGCGCGATCGCCGCCTTGCCGTGGCCCAGCATCAGGTGGTGAGCGACCGGCAGCGCCTCGAACATCATCGTGCGGCCCGGTGCGTGCACCCCGGTGGCGTAGCCGAGCATGGTCACCACATTGGGCTCGTTGACCGGGATCCAGTGCTCGACCCGGTCGCCCAGCCGCCGGCCGACGATGCCGGCGTACTCAGCGAACCGGTCGGCGAGGTCGCGGTCGAGCCAGCCGCCGACGTTCTCCAGCGCCTGCGGCAGGTCCCAGTGGTAGAGGGTGACCATGGGGTGTACGCCGGCGGCGAGGAGCTCGTCGACCAGCCGGTCGTAGAAGTCGAGCCCGGCCTCGTTCACCGGGCCGGCACCGGTGGGCTGGATCCGCGGCCAGGACACGGAGAAGCGGTAGCCGTTGGTGCCGAGGCGCTTCATCAGCGCCACGTCCTCGACGTACCGGTGGTAGTGGTCGCAGGTGACGTCCCCGGTCGACCCGTCGACGATCCGGCCCGCCTCGTGGGAGAAGGTGTCCCAGATGCTGGGGCCCTTGCCGTCGGCGTCGGCGGCGCCCTCGATCTGGTACGACGCGGTGCTGGTGCCGAACCGGAACCCCTCCGGCAGCACGGGCAGGTCCCCGCCCGTCTCCCCCTTGTTGACCACGTGTTCCTCCTCGGCAGAACGCCCCGGGCGACGCGCTGCGGCCGCGACTCGGTCTAGCCGTCGACCCTATCGGCCGGACACAGCCTTCAGGCGAGAACGTCCAAGGCGCCGGGCAGCGCGGCCACCACGGCCGGCGCCGCGGCCCGACCGGGGAGGTGTCCCAGGGGTTCGCCGTCGCCCCCGACCGGGACCGGTGGGTCGGCGTCGGCGGACAGCTCGATCCGGGTGCCGCGCAGCAGCACCACCTCGGGCAGCTCCACGTGCGAGCCGGAGTAGATCCGGGGCAGCGAGCGCAGCAGGCGGCGACGGGTAGCCGCACCGACCACGACGACGTCGAGCAGTCCGTCGGCGACCTCGGCGGCCGGGGCGATCCGCATCCCCTTGCCGTAGTAGCGGGAGTTGGCGACCACGACGGTGGCCGCGACGTGCTCGCTGGCCACGCCGTCGACGTCGATCCGGTAGCGGCCGGGTCGGTAGGCGAGGAGGGCCCGGACGGCGGCGACGGGGTACTGCAACGACGTCGGCAGCCGCTGCGAGCGGTCGACGATCTCGGCGGCCCGCGCGTCAACGCCGGCGTACACGGAGCCGGCAACGACCCGCGCCTCCCCCGACGGCGGGGTCCAGGACACCAGGTCGACGGTGCGCTGGTCCCCCTGTAGCAGCAGCGACACCCGGCCGTCGAGGTCCTCGGGGATTCCGAGCATCCGGGCGAAGTCGTTGCCCCGGCCCGCGGGCACCAGCCCGAGCAGGCCGCCGTGGCGGGCCACCGGGCCGGCCAACGAGGCCACCATCCCGTCCCCGCCGACGGAGACCACGACGTCCCCGCGGGCGACCGCCTCGGCGACCAGCGCCTCCATGGCATGCGGTCCCGGCGAGTAGGTCACCTCCACGGTGGCGCCGGCCTCACGCAGCCGGCGCGCCACCGGCACGGCCGCCTCCGGCGCGGCCCCGCCGCCCGCGGCCGGGTTGACCAGGAGCGCGAAGGAGCGGGTCACGGGACCAGCACTCCCGGGTTGAGGATCCCGGTGGGGTCGAGCTCGCGCTTCACCGCGCGCAGCACGGCGACGCCGAGCGGCCCGATCTCCCGCTCCAGCCAGGGCCGGTGGTCGGTGCCGACCGCGTGGTGGTGGCTGAGCGTGCCGCCGGCCTCGATGATCGCGTCGGTGGCCGCGGCCTTCGCCACCCCCCAGGTCTCGAGCGGGGTCTCGCCGCACCGGGTGACCACGGTGAAGTAGAGGGAGGCGCCGGTCTCGTACATGTGCGAGACGTGGCACAGCACCATCGTCGGCTCCGGCAGCCGCTCGGTCAGCGCCGTGCGTACGGCGGTCCGCAGCCCCTCGAGGTCGGACCAGAAGCCGGCGGTCTCGAGCGTCTCCACGAGGACGCCGACGTCGAGCAGGGCATCGCGGAGGTACGGCGCACGGAAGCGACCGTGCTCCCAGGCGCGGCCCGGCCCCTCGCCCAGCGGGGTGCCGCCGAGCTTGGTCAACACCTCGGTGACGGCCGCCTCCCGGGTGGCCACCTGGTCGGCGGTGCCCTCGGCCCCGACGACCATCAGGCAGCCCGCGTCCCCGGCGCCGATCGCCGACGGGTCGGCCAGGTTCAGCGCGGTCTCGGTCTCATCGGACAGCCGCACCACCGTCGGCAGCAGGCCGCGCTGGGCCAGTGCCCGCACGGCATCGGTGCCCGCAGCGAAGGACGGGAAGGACCAGCCCTGGTAGGACGTCGTGGTCGGGCGGGGTCGCACCCGGACCGTGACCGAGGTGATCACGCCGAACGCCCCCTCGGAGCCGAGGAGCAGCTGGCGCAGGTCCGGGCCGGCGGCGCTCGCGGGGGCCCGGCCCAGGTCGAGGCGGCCGCTCGGGGTGACCGCGCCGAGGCCCACGACCAGGGAGTCGAACCGGCCGTAGCCGGCGCTGGACTGCCCCGACGAGCGGGTCGCGGCGCAGCCGCCGATGGTGGCGTACTCGAAGGACTGCGGGAAGTGACCGAGCGTCAGTCCGTGCTCGCCCAGCAGCGCCTCCGCCTCGGGCAACCGCAGCCCCGGCTCGAGGGTCGCGGTCATGGAGACCGGGTCCACCGCCAGCAGCCGCTTCAGCCGGGTCAGGTCCAGGGAGACCACGCCCGTGAACCCCTCCCGCCGGGCCACCAGGCCACCGGTGACCGCCGTACCCCCGCCGAAGGGGACGACCGCGACGTGGTGCCGGACGGCCCAGTCCAGGACCGCGGCCACCTGGTCGGCGTCGGCGGGGCGGACCACGGCGTCGGGGGCGTCGTCGAGGTCGCCGGCCCGGGCCCGCAGCAGGTCGGGGGTGGACTTGCCCCGGGTCCGCACTCGACGGGCGTCGTCGTCGAGCAGCACCTGTTCGAGGCCGAGTACGGCGCGCAGCTCGGCCAGCACCAGGTCGGGCAGGCCGGACGGCGGGAGCGGGCCCGCCGGGACGGCGGGCCGGTCGTCCAGCCCGAAGGCGAGCTCGATGAGTCCGCGGGCGGAGTCCGGGAGCTCGGTGGCCTGGCTGGGGTCGCCCCAGCGGGTCGGGTGCATCTCGCCGATCGGCAGCGGGGTCATGTGTTACAGTGTGACATATGACGTCACTTCGTCACAATGGCTTGGATCACCCGCCGGCAGGCCGGGAGCGGACCGCCGCGGACGACTACCTGGACGCGGCCCGGGAGTGCATCCTCGACGTCGGCTGGCGGCGCACCACCCTGACCGAGGTGGCCCGCCGGGCCGGGGTGAGCCGGATGACGATCTACCGCACCTGGTCGGACATGCCCACGCTGCTCGGCGACCTGATGACCCGCGAGTGGGGGGTCGTGGCGGCCGAGACCGTGGCCCGGGAGCCGGACGCCGGGGACGCCGCCCACCGCCTCGCCCATGCCCTCGTCGCCGCCGCCCAGACGCTGCGCGAGAACGAGCTGTTCGTGCGGATCGTGGAGCTCGACCCCGAGCTCCTGCTGCCCTACCTGCTCGCCCGGCGCGGCCGCAGCCAGGAGGCCATCATCAACCGAGTCGCCGAGCGGATCCGCGCCGGCCAGGCCGCCGGCGAGATCCGGGAGGGCGACCCGGTGACGCTGGCCCGCACCCTGGTGCTGGCCATCCACGGCTCCGCGCTGTCCGCCCACACGATGGTCGACGACCAGGTCCCCCAGGACGGCCTCGACCGCACCCTCGTCGGGGTCCTCGAACGGGGGCTGCGGCCATGACCGCGATGATCCGGATCCGACCCGGGCTCGCCGACCTCCCCGAACGGTTCGACCTGGTGGTCGTCGGGCTCGGGGTCACCGGCGCCGGCATCGCCCTGGACGCCGCCACCCGCGGGCTCTCCGTGCTGGCCGTCGATGCGCACGACCTGGCCTTCGGCACCTCCCGCTGGTCCTCGAAGCTGGTGCACGGCGGCCTGCGCTACCTCGCCAAGGGTCAGGTCGCGGTCGCGCACGAGAGCGCGGTCGAGCGCGGCCTGATCATGGAGGTGATCGCGCCGCATCTGACCCGCGCGCTGCCGATGCTGCTGCCGCTGACCTCCAGCGTCTCCCCGGCACAGGAGCACCTGGCCGCCGCCGGGTTCCGGGCCGGCGACGTGCTGCGCCGCAGCGCCCACACCAGCGGGGACACGCTGCCTCGCCCCCGCCGGGTCACGACCACCGAGGCACTCGCGCTGGCGCCGGGGCTGCGTCCCGCCGGCCTGCGCGGCGGGCTCCTCTCCTGGGACGGACAGCTCGAGGACGACGCCCGGCTCGTGGTCACGCTGGCCCGCACCGCCGTCGGGTACGGCGCACAGGTGCGCACCCGGGCCCGGGTGCTGGAGGCGAGCCGGACGACCGCGGAGCTGCGCGACGAGGTGACCGGGGAGCGCCGTACCGTCACCGCCCGAGCGGTCGTCAACGCCACCGGCGTCTGGGCCGCCTCGCTGGCCCGCGAGGTGGGCCTGCGGCCGAGCCGCGGCACCCACCTGGTCCTCGACGCCGCCCGACTGCCGGGGCTCCGGGTCGCGGTCACGGTTCCGGTCCCCGGTGTCGGCAACCGCTATGTGTTCATCCTCCCCCAGCCCGGCGACGACCGGCTGCTGGTCGGGCTCACCGACGAGCCGGTCTCCGGCGGCGTCCCCGACGTGCCGACCCCCACCGAGCCCGAGATCGGCTTCCTCCTCGACGTCGCCGGGTCGGTCCTGGACCGGCCGCTGCGGCGCCGCGACGTCGTCTCCGCCTTCGCCGGGCTGCGCCCCCTGCTGGACACCGGCGACGGGGCCACGGCCGACCTGTCTCGCCGGCACGCCGTCCTCACCTCGCCGAGTGGTCTGGTCACCGTCGTCGGCGGGAAGCTGACGACCTACCGCCAGATGGCCGAGGAGGCCGTCGACCGAGTGGTGTCCGAGGCAGGCCTCGACGCCGACGACTGCCGGACCCGCACCCTGCCGCTCGCGGGTGCGGCGAGCCGCGACGAGCTGGCCACGGTCGAGGCAGCGCCCGCCCTGGTCCGCCGCTACGGCACCGACGCCGCCCTGGTGGTGGCCACCGCCCGGGAGGTCACCGGCCTCTCCGCCGAGGAGCTGCTCGCCCCGGTGGCCGACGGTCTCGGCGCCACGCTCGCCGAGCTGGTCTTCGGGGTCACCCACGAGGGCGCCCATGACGTCGACGACCTGCTGGACCGCCGTACCCGCCTGGGCCTGGTGCCCGCCGACCGCGACGCCGCCGTCCCCGCGGCCCGACGCGCGCTGGAGCTCGCACTCCCTACACTGCCCGCGTGAGCTCTCGCGACGAGACGCGGAACATCGCCCACCGGCTGACCCGGATGACCGGTCGGGACCCGCACGAGCCGGGTCGCACTGCCACCACGCTGGAGCTGATGTTCGACCTCACGTTCGTGATCGGCTTCGGCACCGCCGCGAACGAGCTGGCGCATGCGCTGGTCGAGGACCACGTGACGACCGGGCTGCTCGGGTTCTGCCTGGCCGCCTTCGCGGTGGCCTGGGCGTGGATCAACTACTCGTGGTTCGCCTCGGCCTACGACACCGACGACTGGGGCTACCGGCTGCTGACGATGATCCAGATGGTCGGCGTCCTGGTGCTGGCCCTGGGCCTGCCCGACGTCTTCGCCTCACTCGAGCACGGGGAGCACCTGGGCAACGGGGTGATGGTGCTCGGCTACATCATCATGCGCGTTCCGATGATCTTCCAGTGGCTGCGCGCCGCCCGGCAGGACCCCGCGCGCCGCGCGGTCTGCCAGACCTATGTGACCACCCTCGTCATCGCCCAGGTCGGCTGGGTCGCGCTGCTGCTCGCCGATGTGTCGATCGCGGTCGGCCTGACGGTGGCCGCGGTCCTGATCCTCGTGGAGCTGTCCGGGCCGCTGCTGGCGGAGCTGCGCGTGGGCACCACCCCGTGGCACCCCCACCACATCGCCGAGCGCTACGGACTGCTGGTGATCATCGCGCTGGGCGAGGGCCTGATCGGGACGATGGCATCCCTGACCGCCATCGTCGGTCCGGAGGGGCCGGGCTGGTCGGAGGAGTTCGTGGCCGTCGGCCTGGCCGGGGTGGCCCTGACCTTCGGCATGTGGTGGGTCTACTTCGTGGTGCCGAGCGGGGAGCTGCTGCACGCCCACCCCGAGCGCTCCTTCGGGTGGGGCTACGGCCACATCCCCCTCTTCGGGGCGGTCGTCGCGGTGGGGGCCGGGTTACACGTGGCGGCGTACGCACTGGAGGACCACAGCGAGCTCGACGTCACCGGCACCGTCCTGACCGTGGCCATCCCGCTGGCCCTGTTCCTCGTCCTGGTCTATGCGCTGCACGCCGCGCTCACCCGGACCGCGGACCCTCGGCACGCCCTCGTGCTCGCTGGTACGGCGGTCTTCCTCGTCGTACCCGTGCTGATGGCGCTGGGCGGCGCCTCCCTGGCCTGGTGCCTCGTCGTGCTGGCCTGTGCCCCGTGGGTGACGGTCATCGGCTTCGAGGCCCGCGGCCTCGCCCTCAGCCGCGCCGGGGACTAGCGCTTCTCCCGCCAGACCCGCTCGAAGGGGAGCCGCCAGGCCCGCGGAGCGATGAGCTGGTGCACCTGGTTGGGACCCCACGAGCCCTCCGCGTAGGGACGCACCGGGGGCGGGTCGTCGAGCAGGGCCTCGGAGATCTCCCAGAGCCGCTCCACGCCGTCGGAGGTGGTGAAGAGGGTGTGGTTGCCCTTCACGGCGTCGAGGATCAGCCGCTCGTAGGCCTCCAGCACCGAGCCGACCCAGCCGGTCTCCGCGACCGCGAACTGCATCGACAGCTTGTCCAGCCGGAAGCCCGGACCCGGCCGCTTGCCGTAGAACGACAGGCTCATCCTGCCCTGGTCGGCGAGGTCGAAGGTGAGGTGGTCCGGGCCGAGCTGCCCGATCCCCGAGCCCTCGGGGAACATCGACTGCGGGGGCTCCTTGAAGGCGATCGAGATGATCCGCTTCCCCTCGGCCAGCTTCTTGCCGGTCCGCAGGTAGAACGGCACGCCCGCCCAGCGCCAGTTGTCGATGTAGCACTTGAGGGCGATGAAGGTCTCGGTCTCCGACTCCGGCGCCACCCCGGACTCGGACACGTAGCCGGTGTACTGGCCGCGGACCACGTCGTGCGGGTCGATCGGAAGCATCGAGCGGAAGACCTTGTTCTTCTCCTCGGTGATCGACAGCGGGTCCAGCGAGGTGGGCGCCTCCATCGCGGTGAAGGCCAGGATCTGGAACAGGTGCGTGACCACCATGTCGCGGTAGGCGCCGGTCGCCTCGTAGAAAGAGGCCCGCTGCTCCAGCCCCAGCTCCTCGGGCACGTCGATCTGAACGTGGTCGATCATGTTGCGGTGCCAGATCGGCTCGAAGAGCCCGTTGGCGAACCGGAACGCCAGGATGTTGAGCGCCGGCTCCTTGCCCAGGAAGTGGTCGATCCGGAAGATCTGCTCCTCGGCGAACACCTCGTGGAGCGAGCCGTTGAGCTCCCGCGCACTGGCCAGGTCGGTCCCGAAGGGCTTCTCCATGATGATCCGGCTGCCTTCCACCAGGCCGGCGTCGCGGAGCGTGTGGACCACCGCCAGGGCGGCCGAGGGCGGCACGGACAGGTAGTGCAGCCGCGCGTTCGGCTCAGCGAGGTCCGCCTCGGCCTCGATCACGGCCGCTTTGAGCGCCTCGGGGGTGCCGCCGACGGCCCAGTGCAGCCGCCCGACGAAGTCGGCCACCCCCTCGTCGGTCAGCTCCTGCGCGGCGTGCTCCTCCAGCGACTCCTTCGCGAACGCGACGAACGACTCACGGGTGTAGTCGTCCAGCGAGGTCCCGACGATCTTCAGGTCCGGGAGCAGCCCGGTGCTGAGCAGGTGGTAGAGCCCGGGCAGCAGCTTGCGCTTGGCGAGGTCACCCGTGGCTCCGAACAGCACGATGGTGGTGGGCGGCCCCGCCGCGGCCTGCAGTTCCGCGGTGCTGGCTGAGGGCATGTGCTGCTCCGTTCGTCAGGTGACCGGCAGTGCGACGTACGTCGTGTCCAGGTACTCCTCGATGCCCTCGAACCCACCCTCGCGGCCGAACCCGGAGTGCTTGACGCCCCCGAAGGGCGCGGCGGCGTTCGACACCAGGCCGGTGTTGATGCCGACCATGCCGAACTGCAGCCCCTCCGCCAGCCGGATGGTGCGGGCCAGGTCGCGGGTGTAGACGTACGACGACAGGCCGTACTCGGTGTCGTTGGCGCGCCGGATCGCCTCCTCCTCGGTGCTGAAGGTGGTGATCGGGGCGACCGGGCCGAAGATCTCCTCGGCGTTGATCTCGGCCTCCGCCGGCACGTCCACGAGCACGGTCGGCGAGTAGAAGGTGCCCGGACCATCGGGAGCGTTGCCGCCGACGACGAGGCGAGCGCCGGCGGCCACCGCGTCCTCGACGAGCTTGCCCACCGAGTCGACCGCCTTCTGGTCGATCAGCGGGCCGACGTCGACGCCCTCGTCCTGGCCGCGGCCGACGGTGAGCCGGCCCATCCTGGCGCCCAGCTTGTCGGCGAACTCCGCGGCCACGGACTCGTGCACGAGGAACCGGTTGGCGGCGGTGCAGGCCTCCCCCATGTTGCGCATCTTCGCGACCATCGCGCCCTCGACGGCCGCGTCGACGTCGGCGTCGTCGAAGACGATGAAGGGGGCGTTGCCGCCCAGCTCCATGCTCATACGCTGAAGCTCACCCGCGGACTGACGCACCAGCACCTTCCCGACCGCGGTCGAGCCGGTGAAGCTGACCTTGCGCAGCCGCCGGTCGGCCATCAGCGCCGCGGAGATGTCCGCGGAGTGGTGGGTGGTGATCACGTTGAGGACGCCGTCGGGCAGCCCGGCCTCCTTGAAGAGCCCGGCCAGCGCCAGCATGGACAGCGGCGTCAGCTCGGCGGGCTTGACCACCATCGTGCAGCCGGCCGCGACCGCCGGCCCGATCTTGCGGGTGCCCATCGCCAGCGGGAAGTTCCACGGCGTGACGAACAGGCACGGGCCGACCGGCTTACGGATCGTCAGAAGCCGGCTGCCGCCGGCCGGCGCGGGCAGCCACCGGCCCTGGATCCGGACCGCCTCCTCGCTGAACCAGCGCAGGAACTCCGCGCCGTACAGGACCTCGCCCTTGGCCTCGGCGACGGTCTTGCCCATCTCCAGGCTGACCAGGTGGGCGAACTGGTCGGCGCGCTCGACCAGCAGGTCGAAGGCCCGGCGCAGGATCTCCCCGCGCTCGCGTGGCGGGGTCCGTGCGAAGTCTTCTTGCGCACCGGCCGCGGCGTCGAGTGCATCCAGCGCGTCGCGTGGCGCGGCATCGGGGAGCTCGGCCAGGATCGAGCCGTCCGCGGGGTCGTAGACCTTCAGCGTCGAACCGCTCGCCGCGGGGCGCCAGGAGCCGCCGATGAAGAGCGCCCGCCGGTCCGGCTCCAACAGGTCCAGACCACTCATCCGCAATCGCCCTCCGCCACGCCCAATTTTGTGATTCTTGAGACATCCCCGGTCTGGGCTACCATAGTCGGTGGAGCAGGCCCGGGAGACCGGGTCGGCCCCCCCCCGATCGACCGGACTCCTCGCTGACCCCATGCAGCGAGGGGTCCGGTCCTCATTTCAAGCCCGAATCCGGCCGTGTGACCGAGCGGACATCCCGGGAGCCGGGCAATCGGTGGCAACCCCTTGTGTTCGCGCGCGAACAGGAGTTGTTTGGGGGGCATGGCAGAAAAGGCGAAGGACCGTAGACCAGCCGGCCAAGATCTCGAGGCGAACAGCCCGGACCAGATCCGCAACGTCGTCTTGATCGGACCGGGAGGATCCGGCAAGACCACTCTGGTCGAGACGCTGCTCGCCTCAGCAGGAGCCATCCCGCGCGCCGGCTCCGTGCGCGAGGGAACCACGGTCACGGACTTCGAGGAGGCCGAGCACGCCCACAACCGGTCCATCTCCCTGGCGATCGCCCCGCTCGTCCACCGGGGCATCAAGGTCAACCTCATCGACACCCCCGGGTACGCCGACTTCGTGGGCGAGCTCCGGGCCGGGCTGCGGGCCGCCGACTGCGCGCTGTTCGTGATCGCGGCCAACGAGGGCGTCGACGCCGGCACCCGCACCCTGTGGCGGGAGTGCGCGGAGGTCGGCATGCCGCGGGCGGTCGTGATCACCAAGCTCGACCAGGCACGTGCCGACTATGACGGCGTACTCCAGCAGGCGCAGGCGGCCTTCGGCGACAAGGTGATGCCGCTGTACCTGCCGGTGCGGACCGGTGAGGAGGTCACCTCCCTCGCCGGGCTGCTGTCGCCCAGCGAGCACGCCGACGACGACCAGCGCGGCACGCTGATCGAGGCCGTCATCGAGGAGTCCGAGGACGAGACCCTGATGGACCGCTACCTGGAGGGCGAGGAGATCGCCGAGGACGTGCTGGTCGCCGACCTCGAACGCGCGGTCGCCAAGGGCACCTTCTTCCCGGTGGTGCCGGTCTGCTCCATCACCGGAGTGGGCTGCACCGAGCTGATCGACCTCGCCACGCGAGCCTTCCCGTCCCCGCCCGAGCACGTGGCCCCGGAGGTGTTCACCCCCGCCGGGGCAGAGGCGGGCACCGTGGCCTGCGACCCCGCCGGACCCCTGGTCGCCGAGATCATCAAGACCACCAGCGACCCGTACGTCGGCCGGCTCAGCATCGTCCGGGTCTTCTCCGGCACCCTCGAGCCGGACGCCACCGTGCACGTGTCGGGACACTTCAGCTCGTTCTTCGGCGAGGGCTCCGGCCACGAGGACCACGACGAGGACGAGCGGATCGGCGCCCTGTCCTACCCCTTCGGTCGCCTCCAGGTGCCCACGAACAAGGTCATCGCCGGCGACCTGTGCGCCATCGGCCGCCTGACCCGCGCCGAGACCGGTGACACGCTGTCCTCGCCCGAGAAGCCGCTGGTGATGCGGCCCTGGACGATGCCGGAGCCGCTGCTGCCGGTGGCGATCGTGGCGCGCTCCAAGGCCGACGAGGACAAGCTGTCCACGGGCCTGGCCCGGGTCGCGGCCGAGGACCCCAGCGTGCGCGTCGAGAACAACGGCGAGACCCACCAGCTGGTCCTGTGGTGCATGGGCGAGGCGCACAGCGACGTCGTACTCGAGCGGCTGGCCGAGCGGTTCTCGGTCCACGTCGACCAGACCGAGTTCCTCGTGTCACTCCGAGAGACGTTCGCCGGACCCGGCAAGGGACACGGGCGGCACGTCAAGCAGTCCGGCGGGCACGGGCAGTACGCCGTGTGCGACATCGAGGTCGAGCCGATGCCCGAGGGACACGGCTTCGAGTTCGTGGACAAGGTGGTAGGCGGGGCGGTGCCCCGCAACTACATCCCCTCGGTGGAGAAGGGGGTCCGTGCCCAGATGGAACGCGGAGTCCGCAACGGCTATCCGGTCGTGGACCTGCGGGTGACCCTGACCGACGGGAAGGCGCACACGGTCGACTCCTCCGACATGGCCTTCCAGACGGCGGGGTCGCTGGCCCTGCGGGAGGCCGCCGCGGCCACCACGGTGACCATGCTGGAGCCCTTCGACCAGGTCACGGTGATCGTGCCGGACGACATGATCGGCGGGGTGATGTCGGACCTGTCCGCCCGTCGGGGCCGGCTGCTCGGCACCGACAAGGTCGGCGAGGACCGGACCGTCGTACGCGCCGAGGTGCCGCAGACCGAGCTGGTCCGCTACGCCATCGACCTGCGCTCCTCCACCCACGGCGCCGGGACCTTCACCCGCAGTTTCGCCCACTACGAACCGATGCCCGAGGACGTGGCCCGCACCGTCACCCCCCGCGAGACCCGCTGACGCCCCTCCCCTTTCCCACCTCCCGCGCCGCTCCCCTTTCCCAACTACCGCGCCCCTACCGTCGCCAAACACCCCCATTTCGGGCCGCGAAGCGACGGCAGCCCCGCGGTAGTTGGGACGGGGCGGGAGCGGCCGCGGAGGCGGCGGTCAGCTGAGGGCGGCGTACTCCTCGCCGATGAGGGTGGCGATCCGGTCGGGGTCGGGGACCAGGCGGGCGTCGGCGGCGATGCCGATGTTCACCTCGCCGCTGTAGCTGAAGATCGAGATGCTCAGTGGCTGGTCCCCACTGGTCGGCGCCCAACCGAGTACGCCGACAACAGGCAGCCCGGCGAAGGTCATGGTGGTGGTGGGCCCGGGGACGTTGGTGAGCACCCCGACTCCCTTGTTCGCGAAGAAGTTCGTCAGCCCGACGGCGACGGTCCGCGGTGACTCCCCGAGCATCCACTGGATGCCGAAGGTGATGACCGGCTCGGCGCTCTCCTTCAGCCGGGTCATGTTCTCCCTGATCCGGGCCATCAGTGCCGTGGTGTCGGACACCCCCAGTGGCATCGACATGAAGATCAGGGAGAAGTGGTTGCCCAGGTCCTCGGGGAGGTTGCGGTTGAGGGGCAGCAACGACACCGGGACCAGCCAGTGGATCTCGTCGACCAGCGCGTCCTTCTCGTCCAGGTAGCGCGAGAGTGCCCGCGAGATCACCAGGAGCAGGGTGTCGTTCACGGTGCCGCCGTGCGCCCGTCCGAACGCCTTCACCTCCGCCAGGTCGAGCCCGGTGACCCAGTCGACCCGCTTGCGGACCCCGGGAGTGCCGCTCCAGGCGGTCTCGGCGCTCGGCCCGGAGGCCAGCAGCTTGCCCAGCTCGGTGACGGTGTTGACCGACTGGTTGTCGAGCGAGACCAGGTCGGCCACCGCGGAGAGCAGGCGCGCGGGATGCAGGACCAGGTCCAGTCCGCGTTCGAAGGACTCGGGCCGCAGCTGGGTGACGGCGAGGGGCAGCCGCAATGCGCTGGCCCCCACCCCCTTCGCCACGTCCACCACGTCGGAGGTCCCCTGCAGGACGGCGCCGGCACCACGTCCCAGCAACGACCCGCCACCGCCGCGTCGACCCACGTCGGCGGGGATCGCGTCGGCCTCGTTCGCGTCGCAGAGGCTGAGCATCAGCTGCACCAGACGGATGCCATCGGCCAAGGCGTGGTGGAAGCGGCTGAAGCTCACCGTCACCGGGCCGTCTGCGAGGCCGGTGACCCCGGTGATCACCTCCATCTCCCACAGCGGATGGTCCCGGTCGAAGTCGGCCGAGAACCGCTTCGAGACGTACTCCCGCAGGTGGGTGACGTCCCGACCCCCCGGCAGCTTGGTGCGGTGCAGGTGGCGGGAGAGGTCGAAGTCGGGGTCGTCCTCCCAGACCCATTGGCCGTCGACCTCCACCGGTCGACGCCGGAAGACGGGGAAGCGGTCGACCACCCGCTCGCGGATCACCTCGACCAGCTCCGCCCAGTCGGGATCGCCGTCGTACCACAGCAACGAGTGCACGTGCATGAGGTTGTTGGGCCGGTCCATGTGCAGCCAGGTCTGGTCCGACGACGGGATCGGCACCCGCACCGGGTCGGAGCTGGGAGGAGCGGCGGTCATAGGAGCAAGGTACTGCCCGCACCCGCCTCGTGGGACGACGGATTGGTCACGTCCACACCGGTTCAGCGAGCCGCCCGGAGGAACCGCTCCAGCAGCGGGCCGGCGGTCCCGGAGCCGGACTCGCCGACGTCGACGTACACCGCGACCGCCAGGTCCCCCTGCGCGGCGATCATCCAGGCGTGCGTGAGGCGGCGGCCGTCCTGGTCGAACTCCGCGGTGCCGGTCTTGGCGATGACCGGAGGACCGGGTACGTCGGCCAGCAGTGACCCGCTCCCCGAGGTGACGACACCGCCCAGCATCGAGCGCAGCGCACCCGCCTCAGCAGCGGTCAGCTCGGCCACCCCGTCGGGCACGGCCACGTCCACGTCGGTCACCAGGGTCGGCACCACGGTGTGGCCGGACACGACGGAGGCCAGCACGGTCGCCATCACGAGCGGGGAGGCGAGGACCGTGCCCTGCCCGATCATCGCCGCGGCCCGCGCGGTGCCTGGTGCGGCGGGCTCGACCTGGCCGAAGTACGCCGGGAACCCGAGGTCGTGGTCGATCCCGAGGCCCAGTGACGCGGCGGCGTCGGCGAGACCGTCCCGGCCGGGGCGGTCCGCCTGGGAGATGAACGCGGTGTTGCACGAGTTGGCCAGCGCGGTGCTGAGGGGGATCCGGCCGAGGCCACTGGCGGGATAGTCGTCGTAGTTGGTGAACCGCTTGCCGTCCACGACGATCGCGTCGGTGCACGGCACGGGACTGCGCGGGGTCAGCCCGGCGCGCAGCAGCGCCAGGGCGCTGACCGTCTTGAAGGTCGAGCCGGGAGCCGCCTGCCCGTAGGTCGCGAGGTTGGCTCCGCCGTTGCCGGGCCCGTTCGCCGCCGCCAGCACCGCTCCGGTGGAGGGCCGCACCGCCACCAGCGCGCTGGCAGGGGCCACGTCGGCCAGGATCTGCTCGGCGGAGCGCTGAAGCCGCTGATCGAGGGTGAGCCGCAGCGGCGTACCGGGGACGGGGTCGAAGCGGAACAGCTCCCGCTCCTTGTCTTCCATGTCGTCCGCGGCGTCCGCGCCGTCCTCCTCGTCGGTGGCGACCGCGTCCACCACCACGCCGGGAGTGCCGGCGAGCTGGTCCTCGTACCGCGCCTGCAGGCCGGACAGGCCGGCCACGTCCCCCACCTGGTAGCGATCGGGGTCGTCCTCGATCATCTCGGCGGTCACCTCGCCGACCCTCCCGAGGATCGGCTCGGCGAAGTCGGCGGTCGGCGCGAGCGGCAGCTCGTCCTCGATCGCCCGCGCCCCCGGTACCAGCCCGTAGTCTGCCGCGACCCTGGCCGGGATCTCGTCGCGCCGGAAGACGATCGCCTCGACGAACGCCCGGTCCCCGGCGGCCTTGACCCGCTTCACGTACGGCGCCGGGTCGATCCCCACGAGCCGGGCCATGGCTCGTGCGGACTCCGCGACCGGCGCGTCACGGAGCAGGATGCGGTCGATGCCGAACCGGGTCACCGGCCGGTAGGTCACCAGGGGCGTGTCCCCGGCACCGGTGATGTCGCCGCGCCGCGCGGCGATGGTGGTGGCCTCGAGCACCTCGCCCTCCTGGAGCGACGGCTCGACCAGCCCCGGTCCCCACTGCGCCACCCACTCGTCGCCCTGGAGGGTGAGCTCGGCGGTGGTGGCGTAGGACCACTCCTGCTCCGCCATCGGCCAGGTCCACTCCAAGGTGGCCGTCGCGGTGGCCGGCTCGCCCTCGGCCGCCTCCTGCTGGGACACCTTCGTGACCCGCACGCTCGGGGTCACGTCCCCCATCCCCGTCACCACCTCGTCGTAGCGCTGATCGGCCCGCGCCGAGGTCTCCGGGTCCCACGGGGCTCCCGACCCCTCCTCGAGTGCCCGCGCGAGGGCCTCGGCCGCCGGGCGGGCGTCCGGGTCCGAGCCGGAGCCCGTGCAGGCCGTCGTCGCCAGGAGCAGCGTGAGGAGTACGGCGAGGAGGGGTTGGCGCACGGGTCAGCGGCGGATGGTGTCCCGGCCGCGGTCGGCGTACTTGTCCGCGGCCTCGTTGACCCGTCGCACCATCTTGTCGCCCACCCGGTCCAGGGCGGCGCCGAAGTCGTCGCGCTTGCTGCTGGCCAGGAGCATCGGCAACTTGGGCACCTGGAGCTCCAGCGTGGTCTTCATCCCGGCGCCGTCGCGGTTCTTCACTCGCAGCCACAGGTCGACGTTCCCCGGTGCCCATGCGTCCAGCCGCGAGAAGAGGGGCGCCAGCTGCCGCTGGATCAGGGGGACATCGTCCTGGCTCACGCCGTTGCCGAGGCTGATCTGGTCCACCCACGAGTTGTCGGCCATGGCCGTCCTTCCGTCGAAGCGACTGGTACTGGTGTAGCACCTCGCGCGCACCAACCGGCAGCGAGGTCCGCTCCAGGGGGTCCTTCCGGGCCCTCCGGCGGCCCGTCAAGGCCGTGGTGTCAGGGGAATCACAAGCCGGAAGGCCGCTCAGTAGAGGATGATGGGGGCATGAGCGGCGGAGAGGAATACGGCGGCTACAGCGTCGATGACGAGACCCAGCTTCAGCCTGAGGACACCCTCGACTTCCACGGGGTCGACGACGTCCTGGACGAGGGGATGGTGACCCGCGAGGGGTGGTCCCCGGGTCAAGGGTTCGGCAACACCTCCGCGGAGGAGCACCAGGGTGAGTCGCTGGAGCAGCGGCTGGCTCAGGAGATCCCCGACTACGACCCGGATCGCGACACCTGGGCCGACGACGACCTCGACGACGACCAGGTGGGCGACGAGCGCTCCGGACGTCTCGTGGCCGCCGACGACGGCGACGACCGGTTCGTGCAGGACGTGGGCATCGACGGCGCCGGCGCCAGCGCCGAAGAGGCCGCCATGCACGTCATCGACGACACCGTGGGCTTCTGATCTACCGTTTCCCGACGCACCAACCAAAATGGCTCGCGTTCTGCGGTTTCTGCGACGTTTCTGGTTGGTACGACGGGAGCCGCCTCAGTCGCCGCCGAACTCCATCGCCGCGTTGTCGAGCGCGAGCTCGCTGGGCTCGTCCTCCGCCTCGGGGTTGGCCGCTATGGTCGCCGCCCGGCCCGCCTCGATCTCGCCCAGCAGGGTGCCGTGCTCGACCAGCACCTGGCCCTGGTCCAGCGGCTGGTTGGCGTAGAGCTCGAGCTTCTCCCGTGAGTCGGCGATGTCGAGGTTGCGCATCGTGAGCTGGCCGATCCGGTCCGTGGGGCCGAACGCCGGCTCATGGGTCCGCTCCATCGACAGCTTGTCCGGGTGGTAGGAGAGGTTGGGACCCTCGGTCCGCAGGATCGTGTAGTCCTCCCCGCGCCGCAGCCGCAGCGTCACCTCGCCGGTCACCAGCGACCCGATCCAGCGCTGGATCGCCTCCCGCTGCATCAACGCCTGGGGGTCCAGCCACCGGCCCTCGTAGAGGAGCCGGCCGAGCCGGCGACCCTCGAGGTGGTAGTTGGCGATGGTGTCCTCGTTGTGGACCGCGTTGACCAGCCGCTCGTACGCCGCCCACAGCAGCGCCATCCCCGGCGCCTCGTAGATGCCGCGGGACTTCGCCTCGATCACCCGGTTCTCGATCTGGTCCGACATCCCCAGCCCGTGCCGACCGCCGATGGCGTTCGCTTCGAGGACGAGGGCGACCGGGTCGGCGTACGACGTGCCGTTGATGGCCACCGGACGCCCCCGCTCGAACCGGATCGTCACGTCCTCGGGCTCGATCACGACGGCGGGGTCCCAGAACCGGACGCCCATGATCGGCTCGATGCTCTCCAGGGAGACGTCGAGATGCTCGAGGGTCTTCGCCTCGTGGGTCGCCCCCCAGATGTTGGCGTCGGTCGAGTACGCCTTCTCCTCGCTGTGCCGGTAGGGGAGCCCGCGTTCACTGAACCAGCGACTCATCTCGGCACGGCCCCCGAGCTCACGCACGAACTCGGCGTCGAGCCAGGGCTTGTAGATCAGCAGCGACGGGTTGGCCAGCAGGCCGTAGCGGTAGAAGCGCTCGATGTCGTTGCCCTTGAACGTCGAGCCGTCACCCCAGATGTCGACCCCGTCCTCATGCATGGCCCGGACCAGCAGGGTGCCGGTCACCGCGCGGCCGAGTGGGGTGGTGTTGAAGTACACCCGCCCCCCGGAGCGCACGTGGAAGGCGCCGCAGGCCATCGCCACCAGGCCCTCCTCGACCAGGGCGGTCTTGCAGTCGACCGCACGAGAGATCTCCGCGCCGTACTGCAGGGCCCGACCGGGGACGCCGGCGATGTCCGGCTCGTCGTACTGGCCGAGGTCTGCGGTGTAGGTGCAGGGGATGGCGCCCCGTTCCCGCATCCAGGCCACCGCGACCGAGGTGTCCAGCCCTCCGGAGAAGGCGATGCCGACGCGGCGGCCGACGGGCAGGGAGGTCAGCACCTTGGACACAGGATGATCATGCACGTTCATGCATGATTATGCAAAGCCGGGGCGTGCGTGACCCAGGTCACAGCGGGCCCGGGGAACATCCGCGACGCCACTCCCGTTCTGGTTGAAGATTCAACAAACTCGCCTAGCCCAAGGAGTCCCCACATGAGCCTCACCACCAACACCCCCTTCGACGCCCCCACCGCGGTGCTCGCCGACATCTCCGGCGACTACGCCCTCGACGTCAGCCACACCCGGCTGGGCTTCTCCGCCCGGCACGCGATGGTGACCACGGTGCGCGGCCAGTTCAAGACCTTCACCGGCACCGCCCACATCGACGCCGCCAACCCCGCCGCCTCGTCGGTCTCCCTGAGCATCGACGTCGCCAGCTTGGACACCGGCAACGCCGACCGCGACGGGCACCTGGTCAGCCCCGACTTCTTCGACGTCGAGAACCACGGTGAGATCACCTTCGTCTCGACCGCCGTCTCGCGTTCGGACGAGAACTGGACCATCACCGGCGACCTGACGATCAAGGGCGTCAGCAAGCCCGTGACCATCGAGTTCGAGCAGACCGGCTCGGCCCGCGACCCGTTCGGCAACGTCCGGGTGGGCTTCGAGGGCGCGACCACCGTCAGCCGGAAGGACTGGGGCCTGACCTGGAACGCCGCGCTCGAGACCGGTGGTGTGCTGGTGTCGGACAAGGTCAAGCTCGACTTCGACGTCTCCGCGATCCAGACCGGAGCCTGACCTGCTCCGCGGGTCTCCCCCACCCGCGAGCACCGAGACGACCCGTCGCCGGCAGCCGAAATCCGGTTGCCCGGCGGCGGGTCGTCCGCGCTAATAGGGGCGTGGACTCACCTCTCGCGCTGCCTCCCGGGCTCACCTCCCGCCCCCTGCGACCCGGGGACGAGCAAGGGGTGACCTCGGTGATCGCGGCGCAGGAGCTGGCCGACGTCGGCGAGGTCGTCATCGAGCTGGCCGACATCGTCGCCGACTGGCAGCGGCCCAGCTTCGACCTGGCCTCCAGCACCGTGGGCGTGCTGGACGGTGAGCGGCTGGTGGCCTACGCCGAGGTGTCCGGCGGTGATCGGGGCGACGCCTCGGTGCACCCCGACTACCTCGGCCGGGGAATCGGCACCGCCCTGGCCACGTGGATGCAGGGGAAGGCGCGCGAGCGCGGCACCGCCGTGATCGGGATGCCCGTCCCGCAGGGCTCGCCGGGCGACCGGCTGCTGGAGGCCCTCGGGTACCACGTCCGCTGGACCAGCTGGGTGCTGGAGCTGCCGACCGGACACCGCATCGTCGAGCGACAGCTGCCGGAGGGGTACGCCGTGCGCGCCGCCGACCCCAGCGAGTACGAGACGGTGCACGCCGTGATCGAGGACGCGTTCCTCGAGTGGTCGAAGCGCGAGCGCGAGCCCTTCGAGGACTTCACCGCCGAGATCGTGAAACGACCGGGCTTCGAGCCCTGGCAGGTGCGAGTCGTGGCCGACCCGACCGGGGTGATCGTGGGGGCCGTCGTGGTGCAGATCGCCGGTGACCTGGCCGACGAGGCGTTCGTCGCCCGGCTCGCGGTCAGGAAGGACCAGCGCGGGCGCGGCCTGGCCCAGGTCCTCCTGGTGGACGCCTTCGCGGAGTCCCGTCGGCACGGGGCCAGCCGGTCCACGCTCTCCACCGACTCCCGGACCGGAGCCCTGTCGCTCTACGAGAAGGTCGGCATGGAGGTCAACTCCGTGTGGGTCAACCGGGCGATCGCACTCTGAGCCACTCGGTTGCCGCGGGCCCTATCGTGGGGACATGGCCGACCTGCATGTGACGCTGTCCACGACCGTGCTCGGGACGCCCGACCCACCGGGTCTCGCGGCGTTCTACCGGGACCTGCTGGGGTGGCGGATCACCACAGAGGAGGGCGACTGGGTGGTGCTCCGGCCCCCGGACGACGGC
The DNA here is from genome assembly GCA_964551905.1 of uncultured Nocardioides sp. Taxonomy (GTDB): domain Bacteria; phylum Actinomycetota; class Actinomycetes; order Propionibacteriales; family Nocardioidaceae; genus Nocardioides. The sequence goes on from CAZKEZ010000017.1 coordinate 21,037, forward strand.
CCGGGCCTGGCGTTCCAGACCGAGGAGCACCACGCCCGCCCGTCCTGGCCAACCGAGTCGGGCGAGCAGCAGATGCAGATGCACCTCGACTTCCACGTCTCCGACATGGCGGCGGCCGCCGCCCGGGCCGAGGAGCTGGGTGCCACCCTCGCGGCGTACCAGCCCCAGGACGACGTCCGGGTGCTCATCGACCCCGCCGGCCACCCGTTCTGCGTCTTCGAGAACTGACGCGGCGACCAGGTTCCCGTCGTACCAACCAAAATTGCGCGCGATCGGCCGTTTCGAGGACAGTTTTGGTTGGTACGACGCAAACCCCGCACCCCTCAGCACCCATCGGTACCCAGCGGCGCCCCTAGAGTGGAGTCCTGACTCTCGGGTCCGGTCGGGGAGGGGTGGCATGCGGGCACTGGTGAAGGCCGCTGCGGCGCCGGGCCTGGAGCTGCGCGACGTACCCGAGCCCGAGCCCGGGCCAGGCGAGGTCAAGATCCGGGTGCTGCGCACCGGTCTCTGCGGGACCGATCTGCACCTCTACGAGTGGGACGACTGGGCCGCCTCGGTGGTCACCCCACCGATGACTATCGGCCACGAGTTCTTCGGTGAGATCGCCGCCGTCGGCCCCGGCGTGACCGCGGTCCGGGTCGGGCAGCGGGTGTCCGGCGAGGGCCACATCGTGTGCGGGATGTGCCGCAACTGCCGGGCCGGCCGACGGCACCTGTGCATCCACACCGTCGGGATCGGCGTCAACCGAGACGGGGCCTTCGCCGACTACGTGGTGATCCCGGCGACCAACGTGTGGGTGCAGCCCGACGACCTCGAGCCGGACCTCGGGGCCCTCTTCGACCCGTTCGGCAACGCCACCCACACCGCCTTGTCCTTCCCCATCGCCGGCGAGGACGTGCTGATCACCGGGGCCGGCCCGATCGGGGTGATGGCCACCGCGATCACCCGACACGTCGGGGCGCGCTTCATCGTGGTGACCGACGTCAGCGACTTCCGGCTCGACCTGGCGAAGACCGCCGGGGCAGACCTGGTGATCAACCCGACCCGGGACGGGCTGCGGTCGGCGATGGCCGAGCTGGGCATGAAGGAGGGCTTCGACATCGGCCTGGAGATGTCGGGGGCACCCTCCGCGGTCTCGGAGATGCTGGCCACCATGAACCACGGCGGCCGGGTGGCGATGCTCGGCCTCCCGCACGACCCCTACCCCATCGACTGGGGCCGGGTGATCACCCACATGATCACGATCAAAGGCGTCTACGGCCGGGAGATGTACGACACCTGGTACGCCATGAGCTCGATGCTCCAGACCTCCCCCGCCCTCCGTGACGCGCTTCGGTCGGTGATCACCCACCGCTTCCCGGCCGCGCGGTGGGAGGAGGCCTTCGCCGCCATCGGCTCGGGCCACTGCGGCAAGGTGATCCTCGACTGGAGCTGACCGCTCCGGCCCAGGCACCGCGACGGCGAAAGGACCCTCGATGTACGGCGCGACGCAGGCCCGCCTCCGGGCCACCCTCGACGAGATCGAGACGGCCGGACTCACCAAGCACGAGCGGGAGCTGACCTCGCCACAGTCCGCCCGGATATCGGTCTCAACGAGCTCGGGTCGCCCGTTGGACGACGTACTGAACTTCTGCGCCAACAACTACCTCGGCCTGGCCGACCACCCCGAGGTGGTGGCCGCGGCCACGTCGGCGTTGGACGAGTGGGGCTTCGGGATGGCCAGCGTCCGCTTCATCTGCGGCACCCAGGAGCTGCACAAACGGCTCGAGCACGCGCTGTCGGAATTCCTCGGCACCGACGACACGATCCTGTTCTCCTCCTGCTTCGATGCCAACGGCGGGGTGTTCGAGACGCTCTTCGGCGAGGAGGACGCGATCATCTCGGACGCGCTCAACCACGCCTCGCTGATCGACGGGATCCGGCTCTCCAAGGCCGCGCGCTACCGGTACGCCAACGCCGACATGGCCGACCTCGAGGCCCAGCTCCAGGCCGCCGCCGGGGCGCGCTCGCGCTGCATCGTCACCGACGGCGTGTTCTCGATGGACGGCTACTACGCGCCGTTGGACCGGATCTGCGACCTGGCCGACGAGTACGACGCCCTCGTGCTCGTCGACGACTCCCATGCCGCGGGCTTCGTCGGATCAGGGGGCCGCGGGACGCCCGAGCACTTCGGGGTGGCCGACCGGGTCGACATCCTCACCGGCACCCTGGGCAAGGCCCTGGGCGGCGCCTCGGGCGGGTACGTCAGCGGCCACGCGGAGGTCGTCGAGCTGCTCCGGCAGCGGGCCCGCCCCTACCTCTTCTCGAACGCCGTCGCCCCGACGGTCGCCGCCGGCTCGCTCAAGGCGCTCGAGATCGCCCGCGACTCCGGCGAATCCCGGGCCCGGCTGGCCCACAACACCGCGCTCTTCAGATCCCTGATGACCGAGGCCGGCTTCGACCTGCTGCCCGGGGACCACCCGATCACGCCGGTGATGTTCCCCGGCGACGACGGCGCCCGCCGCGCCGCCGAGGTGGCCGACCGGATGCTCGCCGACGGCATCTACGTGATCGCCTTCTCCTTCCCCGTCGTCCCCCGCGGCCAGGCCCGGATCCGGGTTCAGCTCTCCGCCGCCCACTCCGACGCCGACATCCACCGCTGCGTCGCCGCCTTCACCGCCGCCACCGGTTGAAACGTGCCCCCGGGCGGGTTGAAACGTTCCCCCGGGCGGGTTGAAACGTTCCCCCGGGCGGGTTGAAACGTTCCTCCGGGCGGGGGTCACCGAGGCATAGGGTGCAAGGCGTGCCCGGGCCCCGTCGCTTGCTCGCCGACACCCGGCCGTTGGCGAACCCGCACTTCCGGCGGCTGTGGCAGGCCAACATCATCACCGTCATCGGAGCCCAGCTCACGGTGGTCGCCGTACCCGCCCAGCTCTACGCGATCACCGGGTCCTCGGCGTACGTCGGCCTCGCCGGCGTGTTCGGCCTCGTTCCGCTGATCGTCTTCGGCCTGTGGGGCGGCGCGCTGGCCGACGCGATGGACCGCCGGACCATTCTGGTGGTGACGACGATCGGGCTGATCGTGACCAGCGGGCTGTTCTGGCTGCAGGCCCTGGCCGGCAACCAGAACCCGTGGCTGTTGCTGAGCCTGTTCTCGGTGCAGCAGGCCTTCTTCGCCATCAACCAGCCGACCCGCAACGCGATCCTTCCCAAGCTGCTGGAGCCGGAGCTGCTGCCAGCAGCGAACTCGCTCAACATGACCATCTTCCAGGCCGGAGCCATCGCCGGACCGCTGGTGGCGGGCGCGCTGATCCCCCTGTTCGGGTTCGCCTGGCTGTACCTCATCGACACCGTGTGTCTCTTCGCCACGCTCGCCGCCGTGGTGATGCTGCCCCGGCTTCCGGTCGAGGGCGGGATCGGCACTCCCGGACTGCGCTCGGTCATCGACGGACTGACCTACCTGCGCGGCCACCCGGTGCTCCTGATGTCGTTCGTCGTGGACATCATCGCGATGGTGTGTGGGATGCCGCGCGCGCTCTTCCCCGAGATGGCGCACCTCGACTTCGGCGGGCCCGCGCAGGGCGGCCTCGCCTTCGCCCTGCTCTTCGCCGCCATCCCCGCGGGCGCGGTGCTCGGCGGCATCTTCTCCGGATGGGTGTCTCGCGTCGAGCGACAGGGGCTCGCCGTCATCGTCGCCATCCTCGTCTGGGGCGTGGCGATGACCTGCTTCGGCCTGGCCGCAGGGTTGGCGGACGGGACGGCGGGCTGGTTCCTCGCGCTCGCCGTACTCATGCTCATCGTCGGCGGCGCCGCCGACATGGCCTCCGCGGCGTTCCGGATCAGCATGCTGCAGACCGCGGCCTCCGACGAGGTCCGCGGCCGGCTGCAGGGGGTGTTCCTGGTCGTGGTGGCTGGCGGTCCCCGGATCGCCGACGTCGTCCACGGCTCCGCTGCGGTGCTGGTGGGCACCGCGGCGACTGCAGCCGGCGGCGGAGTTCTGGTGGTGGTGCTGACGGTGGTCGCGGCGCTCGCCGTACCGGCCTTCGTCCGCTACCGCGTCCCCCTACGCTGACGAGGACAACCCGCCCGGAGGCACGTCTCAACCCGCCCGGAGGCACGTTTCAACGTGGGGTGACCTGGGTGCCGGCGGTGCCGGCGACGATCCGGGCGATGTCGCTGAGGGAGCCGATGGCGGCGCGGTTGCCGGTACGGCGGACGAAGCTGGTCGCCGCCTCGACCTTCGGACCCATCGACCCGGCGGGGAGGTCGAGCCCCTCGAGCTGGTCGGGGGTGACCTCGCCGATCCGGCGTTGGTCCGGCGTGCCCCAGTCGGCGTACACGGCGTCCACGTCGGTGGCGATGACGAGCAGGTCGGCCTCGAGCTCTCGGGCGAGCAGGGCCGAGGCGAGGTCCTTGTCGATGACCGCCTCGACGCCGTGCAGCCGGCCGTCCTTGTCGTACA
>CAZKEZ010000017.1:25577-39339 GCA_964551905.1 uncultured Nocardioides sp.
AGGTCCTTGTCGATGACCGCCTCGACGCCGTGCAGCCGGCCGTCCTTGTCGTACATGGTCGGCACGCCCCCACCGCCGGCACAGATCACGATCGTGCCGTTGTCGATCAGGGTGCGGATCGGGCGGATCTCGAAGATCCGCTGCGGCCGCGGGCTGGGTACGACGCGACGGAAGTGCTCGCCGTCCGGCGCGATGCTCCAGCCCTTGTCGCCGGCGAGCTGTTCGGCGGTCGCCTTGTCGTAGATGGGCCCGATCGGCTTCGTCGGGTTCTGGAACGCCGGGTCGGCCGGGTCCACCTCGATCATCGTCAGGACGGTCGCGAACGCCTGCTCGAAGGGCAGCAGGTTCCCGAGCTCCTGCTCGATGACGTACCCGATCATCGCCTCGGTCTGCGCGCCGAGCACGTCGAGCGGATACGGGTCGACGTCGGCGTAGGCCGCCGCCTGCAGCGCCAGCAGGCCGACCTGCGGCCCGTTGCCGTGGGCGATCACGAGCTCGTTTCCCTCGGCCACCTCGGCGATCCGCTCGGCGGCGAGCCGGATGTTGGCGCGCTGGTTGTCCGCGGTCATCGGCTGGCCGCGCTGCAGGAGGGCGTTGCCGCCCAGGGCGATCACGATTCGCATGGGACTCTCCTCAGAGACGGGACGCGGGGCCGCGTCAGCCGAGCGCCGCGACCAGCACGGCCTTGATGGTGTGCATCCGGTTCTCCGCCTGCTCGAAGGCGAGGTTGGCGGGGGACTCGAAGACGTCTTCGGTCACCTCGATGCCGTTGGCCAGGTGCGGATACTGCTCGGCGATCTGCGCACCGACCTTCGTCTCCGCGTTGTGGAAGGCGGGCAGGCAGTGCAGGAACCGCACCCGCGGGTTGCCGGTGCTGGCCATCAGCTCGGTGTTGACCTGGAACGGCATCAGCGAGTCGATCCGGTCGCCCCAGGTCTCGATCGGCTCACCCATCGACACCCAGACGTCGGTGTGCACGAAGTCGACCCCAGCCACCGCCTCCGCCGGGTCGTCGGTGATGGTGATCCGGGCCCCGCTCTCCTCGGCGAAGCCGCGGCACAGCGCTACGTGCTCATCGGTGGGCCACAAGCTACGCGGGGCGCCGATGCGCACGTCCATGCCGAGCTTCGCCCCCACCAGCAGCAGTGAGTTCGCCACGTTGTTGCGGCCGTCGCCCACGAACGCGTAGGAGATCTCGTGCAGCGGCTTGCTGGAGTTCTCCGTCATGGTCAGCACGTCGGCGAGCATCTGCGTGGGGTGGAACTCGTCGGTCAGGCCGTTGAACACGGGTACGCCGGCGTACTCGGCGAGCTCCTCCACGATGGACTGCGACGACCCGCGGTACTCGATGGCGTCGTACATCCGGCCGAGCACCCGCGCAGTGTCCTTCATCGACTCCTTGTGTCCGATCTGCGAGGAGCCCGGGTCGATGTAGGTGACGTGCGCCCCCTCGTCGTAGGCCGCGACCTCGAACGCGCACCGGGTCCGGGTCGAGGTCTTCTCGAAGATCAGCGCGATGTTCTTGCCCGCCAGGCTGTGCCGGGCGACACCGGCGTACTTGGCCCGCTTCAGGTCACGGGACAGGTCGAGCAGGTACAGCAGCTCGCGCTGCGAGTGGTGCACCAGGCTCAGCAGACTGCGGTTGCGGATGTTGAAGGGCATGACGGTTCCTTGCCGGACGTGGTGGATGGAGTTGGGATCTGTGCGCTCGGGTCGTGCTCAGTCAATCGGATCGCGCAGGATCGGGCACGTCATGCATCGGCCGCCGCCCCGGCCCCGGCCGAGCTCGCTGGCGGTGATGGTGACGACCTCGACCCCGGCCTTGCGCAGCGCGGTGTTGGTGAGGATGTTGCGGTCGTAGCCGATGACGACGCCGGGGGAGATCGCGACGACGTTGTTGCCGTCGTCCCACTGCTCCCGCTGCACGCCGTACTGGTCGCCGGCGGTGTCCACCACCCGGTACTTCACCCCCATGGCCTCGCCGATGGTGTCGACCAGGCCCTTCTTCTCGCGCCGGATGTCCAGCCCCGAGGACTTGCTGTCATCCGGGCGCAGGGTGAACGCGACGACGCCGTCGATGACCGGGGCGTACGCCGTCACCAGGTCGCGGTCGCAGAAGGTGAACACGGTGTCCAGGTGCATCGCCGAGCGGACCTTGGGCAGGCTGGCCACGATCACCCGCTCCGCGGCGCCGGCCGCGAACAGGTTGCGCGCCACCTGGGTGATCGCCTGGTGCGAGCTGCGCTCCCCCATCCCGATCACCACCACGCCGTTGCCGAGCGGCATCACGTCGCCGCCCTCGAGCGTGGACAGGCCGTGCTCGATCGCCGGGGCGTCCATGTCGCCCAGCCAGACGTCGTACTCCTCGCCGGCGAACGCCTCGTGGAACCGGTAGACGGCCGTCGTGAGCAGGGTCTCCTGCTCACGAGCCGGCCAGAACATGGGGTTGAGGGTCACCCCGCGGAAGATCCAGGAGGTGTTGTCCCGCATGAACAGGGTGTTGGGCAGTGGCCGCAGCACGAAGCCCAGCCGGTCCACCTCGCGGAGCCCCGCGAGGAAGCCCCCGCCGACCTCATCGGGGACGTCGTCGTAGGAGACGCCCCCGATGAGGTACTCGGCCAGCTGGTCGCCCGGCATCTCGTCGAACCAGGCCCTGATCTCGTGGCTCATCCCGGAGCCGACCATGTCGTCGGTGATCTTCCGGTCCAACAGCCACTCCCGTGCCTCCGGCTTCTCGACCACCTCGGTGAGCAGGTCCCGCAGCTCCAGCACCTCGACCCCGCGCTCGGCCATCTTGGCCACGAAGTCGTAGTGGTCGCGGCGGGCCTGCTGCACCCAGATCACGTCGTCGAAGAGCAGGTCGGAGGCGGTGTCAGGAGTCAGCCGTTGGTGGGCGAGTCCGGGCGCGCAGACCAGCACGCGTCGCAGACGGCCGACCTCGGACCACACCCCAACCCGGGGCTCAGGGCTCTGGTTCATCGTTCGATTCCTCTCGGTACGGCGGTCGCGGTCAGATCACGGACAGAGAGCCGTTGGCCAGCATGACGACTGCGACGACCGACGTCGCCGTCACCACGCCCAGCACGAGCTTCTCGAGCTGGGTGAACACCGGCAGTGCACTCTCCCGCCGCGCCCACACGTAGAACACCGTGCCGACGAGGTAGAACAGCGCCGCGATCAACAGGTACTGCCAGCCGCCCGCGTAGACCAGCCACACGGCGTACGCCAGTCCGACCAGTCCGATCAACAGGTCACGCGTCCGGCCGTGGCCGTTCTCGTAGGTCTCGCCCCGCGCCGCGAGCAGCAGCTGGTAGGCCGCCGACCACAGGTAGGGGAGCAGGATCAGCGAGGTGGCCAAGTAGACCAGGTTCGTGTAGGTGCTCTCGTTGACCAGGGTCCACAGGAGCATCGCCTGCACGCAGAGGTTGGTGAGCCACAGCGCATAATGCGGTGCGCCGTGCGCGTTCTCCCGCGCCAGCGCCCTGGGCGCCACGCTCTCCATCGCGGGGAGCCGCAGGATCTCGACGCTCAGCATCACCCAGGCGAGCAGGGCGCCCATCAGGGAGACGACGAGGCCGATCGAGATGAAGCCGGCGCCCCAGCTGCCGACCTCGGCCTCCATGAGCCCGGCCATGGACGGGTCCTCGAGGCCCGCGATCTCGGCCTGGGCCATCAGCCCGTAGGACAGCAGGTTGACGGCCAGCAGCAGCACCAGCACACCGGCGAAGCCGAGCACGGTGGCCCGACCGACGTCACGCCGGCTCTTGGCCCGCTCGCTGTAGATGGCTGCGCCCTCGATGCCGATGAACACCCACACGGTGACCAGCATCATGCTCTTGACCTGGGTCATGGTGTCACCGAGCCCCGCGTCCACACCCCAGACGTCGGCGGTGAAGATGCCGGACTGGAAGCCCACCGCGGCGATCGCGATGAAGGTGAGGATCGGGACGACCTTGGCGATGGTGACCAGGACGTTGACGAAGGCCGCGGTCTGGACCCCGCGCAGGGTGAGCGAGTGGACGATCCACAGCATGATCGAGGCGCCGATGATGGCGGGCACGGTGGTGCCGCCCTCGAACGTCGGGAAGAAGTAGCCCAGGGTGGAGAACAGCAGGACTAGGTAGGCCACGTTGCCCACCCAGGCGCTGACCCAGTACCCCCAGGCCGCGGTGAATCCGATGTAGTTCCCGAACCCGGCGCGCGCGTACCCGTACACGCCGCCGTCCACGTCGGGCTTGCGCTCGGCGAGGGTCTGGAAGACGAACGCCAGCATCAGCATGCCGACGCCAGTGATCAGCCAGCCGATGAGCAGCGGCCCGGGGGCCGCGCTGCCGGCCATCTGGGAGGGCAGCGCGAAGATGCCGCTGCCGATCATCGAGCCGACGACGAGAGCCGTCAGCGCGGCCAGGGTGAGCCCGGTTTTCGGGCGGTGAGAGGTGTGGGTTCCGGTCGGCGTTCCGGCCCGGTCTCCCACGTGCGCAGTCATTTTCATGCCTCCTCGGGGACGCCGGGCCGGGTGTGGCCCGACACCCCTGACGCTACTCCGTTGTCAGACAACCGGACAGCGACTGCCGCGCAGATCACAGTGCCGAACGGGTCACAGCTGCACGGCGTCAGCCGTCGTCGCGATCGCGCTCGCGGGCCACGATGTGGTCGGTCTCGTCGGCGTCGTCGGGCGGCTCGGGAATCGCGAGCGGGTCGAGGGGGCGGCCGGCGGCGAAGCCGGCGTACTCCGGGGACCGCTTGGCGGCCTTGACCCCGGCCGAGATGGAGTGCCAGAGCCGGCCTTCGCCGAGCTCCTCCATGAAGCCCGCCCGCTGGAGGACGGCTTTGACCCGGTCGAAGACGCGCACCAGGTAGAGGTCTCGACCGGCGGCCCGGAGGTCGGTGAGCAGGGTGCTCAGCCGGTCGGTGGTGGTGGTGTCCATCTGGTTGCTGGCCTCGAGGTCGAGGATCACCACCCGGGTCTCGGGATGGTGCTCGACGGTCGCCCGGATCCGGGTGAACACCGGGTCGGCGTTGGCCCAGAAGATCGGACCGTCCGGACGCAACACCATGATGCCGGGGACCGGCTCGCGGTCGCCGTCATGCTCGATCGCACCCCAGGCGGCCTTCTCCTCCCGCACCCGGCCCATGTGGTCCACGTGCACCTGCATCGACCGGTACACCAGACCCAGCAACGACTGCCCGACCGCCAGCAGCAGCCCGAACAGCGGACCGGTCAGCAGCACCCCCACAAAGGCGACCATCGCGCCCACGAAGTCGTTGCGCCGCACCCGCGCGATGCGGCGGAACTCCGCGGGCTGCACCAGGCTCCACACCGCGTTGATCACGATCGCGGAGAGCACCGCCTTCGGGAGCGCCTCGAGGAGGTCGGCGGCGAACAGGAGAAGGACGACCACGACCGCGGCGGCCGCCACCCCGCTCATCTGGGTGCGGGCACCGGCCCGGGCGTTGGCCGCGGTCTTCGACAGGCTGCCGCCGACCGCCATCCCGCCGAACACCCCCGAGACGACGTCGGCCGCGCCGTTGGCGATCAGCTCGGTGTCGTCCCGCAGGTCCTCCTTGGGGTGCGCGAAGGTGCGCGCCGCCGCCAGCCCCTCCGCGATCCCGACAGCCGCCACCGCCAGGCCACCGGTGAGCAGCGCACCGAGCTTCGCGAACGCGTCCTCCATCCCGACCCAGGGCCAACTGGGCACCGGGAGCCCGGTGGGCACCTCCCCCACCACCAACACCCCGCGACTCTCGAGGTCGAGCAGGTGCGAGGCGACGATCCCGCCGATCATCGCCACCAGGGCCCACGGCACTCGGGGCGCCAGCCGCTGACCGCCGAACAGCACGACCAGCGCGGCCACCGCGACCACCAAGGTGGTCGGCTCCACCTCCGGGAGGTCGCGGACCAGGGCGGCGATCCGGTCGAAGAGCGCGCCGCCCGGCACGTCGAGCCCGAGCAGCCCGGGGATCTCGCCGACCACGATGAGCACCACGAGCCCGGCGACGAACCCGGTAACGATCGGCTCGCTGAGGAACCGGGCGACCCAGCCGACCTTGATGAGCCCGGCGAGCAGGAGGACGAGGCCGGCCAGCACCGCGAGCGCCGAGGTCAGCAGCACCGCCTGCTCCTGGTCGCCGCCCGACAGATCGGCCACGATCGAGCCCGAGAGCACCGAGACCGTCGACACCGGTCCCATGAAGAGCAGCCGCGAGGAGCCGAACAGCGCGTAGGCCAACAGCGCCGGGGGCAGCGTGTAGAGCCCCACCTGGAGAGGTACGCCGGCCACGACGGCGTACCCCAACGCCTGGGGCACCGCCAGTGCCGCCACCAGCAGCCCGGCCTGTGCGTCGTGCCGCGCAGCCCGCCGCCACGGGTAGTCCCGCACCCGGGCCAACCCGTAACGCGGGCTGGCCATCCACGACGTCACGCCCGACAGTCTCCACCCATCGGCGGTGTCATGGTGGAGTACGCCGGATCGACTTTCCGCCGACCCGGTCCGGACCACCCGTCGCGACGGGACTCGACCCGGGCCATGATCGACCGGTACCCTGAACGGGTGTTCAATGTCTCTCCTGCCCCCGTTGACCAGGCCCAGCTCGCCGACGCCCTCAAGCCGTTCGGCGAGAGCAAGATGCTGCCCGTAGCCGCCTATCTGGACGAGGAGGTCCTGGCGTGGGAGCGCCAGCACATCTTCGCCGGCTGGGTCGCCCTGGGTCGCGCCGAGGACCTGCATCGACCGCGGATGATGCGCGCATACGCCGCCGGCGCCAACGGCGTCCTGGTGGTGCGCGACAACGACGGGCAGCTGCGCGGGTTCGAGAACGCGTGCCGGCACCGCGGGCACGAGCTGCTGCCCTGTGACGGCACCGCCGAGAACCGGGCCATCGTCTGCCCCTACCACGCCTGGTCCTACCGGCTCGACGGGTCGCTGCTCGGCGCCCCCGGCTTCAAGGACGCCCCTGGCTTCGACACGGCGGAGTACCCGCTCAACGACGTCGAGATCCGTGAGTGGCACGGCTGGATCTTCGCCGACCGCGGCGCGACGGTCTCCTTCGACGAGCACATCGCCGGCCTCGACGCCATCTTCGAGCGCTACGACGCGGGCGAGCTGATCACCAAGGAGTTCCACGAGTACGACGTCGAGGCGAACTGGAAGGTCGTCGTCGAGAACTACCAGGAGTGCTACCACTGCCCCTCGATCCACCCCGAGCTGTGCGCGGTCAGCCCGCCGGAGTCCGGTGAGAACCTGCCCCCGCAGGGCGACTGGGTGGGCGGCTACATGGAGCTGCGGTCCGGGATGGACACGATGTCCCTGGACGGCACCAGCAGCGGCACGGTGATGACCCGCCTGGACGAGGTCGAGCAGCGCACGGTGATGTACCTCGCCGTGCTGCCCAACATGCTGATCTCGCTGCACCCCGACTACGTGATGACCCACTTGCTGACGCCGGTGACGCCGGGCAAGACCCGGATCCGGTGCTCGTGGGCGTTCCCGAAGGACGTCGCGGAGAAGGAGGGCTTCGACCCGTCGTACGCCGTCGACTTCTGGGACATCACGAACCGTCAGGACTGGGCGGCGTGCGAGTCGGTGCAGCGCGGGATGTCCACGCCGGGCTACCGGCCCGGCCCGCTGGCCCCGGCCGAGGACGGCGTCTACGACTTCGTCAACTACATGGCGAAGGCCTACCAAGGCGGCTGACCTGGGTGGATCTCGGGACGTTCTACGCCATCGTTGCGGCGACCTGCTTCACGCTGGTCGGACTGTGGTGGACCGTCGTGGAGCGGCATCCCGAGTGGCACACCGATCCGGAGGCCCGTCGGTTGGCGGGCGGGGTCTACCTGTCGTTCCTGCTGCCGGCGTTGATGAGCCTGCTCGCCCAGGTCGACCCGTCCCAGCCGCTGATCTGGCGGACCGCGTTCCTGGCGTCGGCACTGGTCGGCGGCTGGTCCGCCTGGTCGCTGATGCGCATGTCCGGTGCCGCTGACACCGGTCCCTTCGGCCGCAACCGGTGGCTGGTGCTCGCGCTCTACGGCCTGGTGTTCCTGCTGGCGGTGGTTCCCCAGGCCGCGGAACCACTCGGGATGTCGCCGCTCCAGGTGGGCGGCGTGCTGCTCGCGCTGCTGGTGGCCAGCGCGCACGCGCTGACCTGGGAGCTGCTCCTGCCCCGGGCCGGGGGACGCAGTTCGGTGGCGCAGTAGCCTCGCGAGCATGAGCATCCCGACGTACTCACTCAACGACGGCTCCACGCTCCCGGCGATCGGGTTCGGCACCTGGCCCCTGCGCGGTGCCGAGGGCACCGAGGCGGTGCTCAGCGCGCTGGAGACGGGCTACCGGCTCCTGGACACGGCCGTCAACTACGAGAACGAGTCCGAGGTCGGCGAGGCCCTGCGCCGCTCCGGGCTGCCGCGCGACCAGGTCCAGGTCACCAGCAAGATCCCCGGCCGGCACCACGGGTACGACGACGCCATCGCCTCGACCGAGGCGTCCCTGGAGCGGCTCGGCCTCGACTATCTCGACCTGCACCTGATCCACTGGCCGAACCCGAGCCAGGGCAAGTACGTCGAGGCCTGGCGGGCGCTGGTGGCATTGCGGGAGCGGGGCCTGGTCCGGTCGGTCGGGGTCTCCAACTTCACCGCCGCGCACCTGGAGCGGATCATCGACGACACCGGGGTGACGCCGGTGGTGAACCAGGTGGAGCTGCACCCCGGCTTCCCCCAGGAGCAGCTGCGTGCCGACCACGAGCGGCTCGGGATCCGCACCGAGGCCTGGAGCCCGCTGGGCAAGCGGAAGGCCCGGTACGACGACCCCGCCGTCCGCGGCCCCGCCGACCGGCTCGGCGTGACGCCCGCCCAGGTGATCCTGCGCTGGCACCACCAGCTCGGCACACTGCCGATCCCCAAGTCCGCCGACCCCGCCCGCCAGGCCAGCAACCTGGACATCTTCGGCTTCGAGCTCGCCCCTGAGGAGATCACCGCTATCACGGCGCTCGGCCAGCCCGACGGCCGGCTGTTCGGCGGCGACCCCGACACCCACGAGGAGATGTAGCGCACTCCCGGCCCCGGTGAGATTCACCACGGTCCGCCGCCGCCCGACGCCGACGGGACTAGCGTGGAGCGTGGAAGGGAAGTGGGGACTGTGAGCGTCCTGATCGTCGTCGAGTCCATGTTCGGCAACAGCTACGCAGTGGCCGAGGCGATCGCCGACGGGGTGCGCAGCAGCGGGCGCGAGGTCGCCCTCACCCGGGTCGAGGACGCCGCGACCACCCTCGACCCGTCGGTGGCGCTGCTGGTCCTCGGCGGCCCGACCCACGCGTTCTCGATGACCCGGCAGAACACCCGTGCGGACGCGATCCGGCAGGGGGCCACCGGCGGATCGGAGGCCGGCGGCATCCGGGAGTGGATCGAGCAGGCGGCGCCGCGCCCCGAGCTCGAGGTCGTCACGTTCGACACCCGGGTCCAGGTGAAGTTCGTGCCCGGCTCGGCCGCCCGGTCCGCGGCGACCTCGCTGCGGCACCACGGCTTCCGCCACGCGCACCGGGGCGAGACGTTCTTCGTGCTCGGCACCCCCGGGCCCCTCGCCGACGGCGAGCTGGAGCGGGCCACGGCCTGGGGCAAGGAGCTCGGGGCCTTCTCCTGAGCCATCCGCCGCCGCGGCTCAGTCGCCGGTGAGCCGCTCCTCGATGTTGGCGAGGGTGCGCTCCATGTTGGTGCGCGTCATGTCGGCCATCCGGCCCACGGCCAGCCTGCTGGGGAACCGCTCGGTGCTGATGTCCCAGGTCTCTCGGACCAGGGTTCCGCCGTCGACGGGCTCGAGCTCGTAGCGCCAGGTCCGCCCCGCCACGAACCAGCCGATCGGCCCGGCCGCCATGGTCCGCCACGCGATCCGTCGGTCCTCCACGAACTCGACCACGACGTTGCGGGTGGAGTACGACGCGCCCAGCTTCATGTTCATCCCGAAGGCGTCACCCAGGCCCAGGCGGCGGCCACCGCTCCGGGCCTCGCGGACCGTGCCGGAGCCGTCGATCTCGACGTGGCGGTCGGGATCGACCAGCAGGTCGAAGATGTCCTTGGCGGGCGCGGGGATGACCCGCTCCACGCTCACCCGGTCGGGGCTGCCCAGCATGCGGTGGAACCTACCAGCGACGTGGTGGAGGAGGGCCGGATCCCCGGCGACGAGCCCGGTCCCGACATGGCGAGAGGGGCCCCTCCCCATGTGAGGCCCCTCTGCTGCTCATGAGCCGCCCGGGCCGCGCCAGATACACCGGCCTGGAGTGTTCACTCATGCAGGGCGAGGTAGCGGCGCACGCTCGGGAGCCAGGGCAGCAAGGTGAGCGCCAGCCCCACCCCGCCGTACAGCGGCTGGAGCCAGGAGCGCTCATCGAGGTACACCAGCTGCAGACCGATCCACACCACGTGGCCCATCCCGAGCAGGACCGATCCCAGCCACGCCCAGTGCCGCCCGGTCCAGCGCACGACGGGACGCAGTCCAGGCCGCGTCGGCTTGAGTACCACGGCCGCCGCCATCACCAGCGACCCGACGCCGAAGCCCAGCAGCAGCACCAGCCCGGGCGCGACCAGGCTGTCGATGACCGGGAAGGCGTCGACCCACTCGGCGGGGAAGCCGTCGGTCCCCCGGATCAGCATGAAGAGCCCGCTCGGGATGGCGCTCACGCCCAGGAACACCAGCACCGCCGCGGTGACTCGCACCGCCCAGGGAACGCGGTCTCGGGGCCGCTCGGCCCTCATGATCTCGTTCTATCGCATCGCCCATTCGCCTCGACCGGGAGGTGGCCCGCAGGTCGGCCCGGGTGTCGACTGGTGAAACGTGATGACGGACTCCCCGTCTGGGGACATCATGGGGCGATGGGCGAGCAACCTGCTCCCCCGGTCATCGGTCGTGGCACCGCTCTCGGGGAGCTTCAGGCACGGGTGAGCCTGGCCGCCGACGGCTCCCCCTCGGTGGTGCTCGTCTCCGGGGAGGCGGGGGTCGGCAAGACCCGTCTGGTGCAGGAGCTGGTCGCCTCCGACTCCGCGACGGTGTGCGCCGGTGCCTGCCTGCCGCTGTCCGTCGAACTGCCGTTCGGCCCCCTCGTCCAGGCGTTGCGTGGGCTCGGGCACACCGGCGCGGTACGGCAGCAGGTGGAGCGGTCCCCCGACCTGGCGCGGCTGCTGCCCACCTGGACCGGCACCGACACCGAGGGCATCGTCAGCGCATCCACCCAGCTCGGTCTCTTCCAGGCGGTCCTGGAGCTCTTCGAGCGACTGGGTGCGGCGCGCCCGGTGATCCTGGTCATCGAGGACCTTCACTGGGCAGACCGGTCGACCCTCGACCTGTTGCGCTACCTGGCCACCAACCTCACCAGTGAGCGCCTCGTGCTGCTGGCGACGTACGAGCCCGACGCGGTGGAGCCGGACTCCCGGCTCGCGACCTGGCTCGCGGAGGTGGCGCGGCTGCCGCTGGTCCGGCAGATCCGCCTGGAGCCACTGAGCCGGAACGCGACGGCGTCGCCCCTGGCGGAGGCAGGCGGGGCGAGCACCCTGCCCGAACTGCTTCGCGCGAGCGTGGACGCCCTGCCGGCCGCGACCCGCGTCGTCCTCGAGGCCGCAGCCGTGCTCGGTCGGCCGGCCGGGATGGCGTTGCTGGCCCGGACGTTGGGCACCGATCAGGCAGCGGTGGACGAGGACCTGCAGCCCGCCCTCGACCAACGGGTCGTCGTCCGACATCCCGACGACACTGTCGGCTTCACCCACCCGGCCTTCGTCAAGGTGGTGTACGGCGACCTGCTGCCGGCCACCCGAGCGGAGCTGCACCGAGGCGCCGCCGAGGCCCTCGAGAGCCAGCCCGGTCGGGGTGAGGCCGGCGAGCTGGCCCGGCACTGGCTCGGCGTGGGCGACTATCACCGGGCGCTGGACGCCGCCGTCGAGGCGGGCGCGGTGGCCGAGGAGATGTACGCCTTCGGCGACGCCGTCTCCGCCTACACCCGGGCCGTCGAGCTCGCGGAGCAGGTGCCGGACTCCGGTCACGACCTCGGCCGGCTGATGTCGAGGGCGGCGCAGGCGGCACACCTGGTGGGCGACAGCGATCACGCGGTCCGGCTGGCCGAGCAGGCGTTCGCGATCACCGAGGAGTCGGCGGACCGAATGCTGCTGTGCGAGCGACTCGGCTCCTTCCAGTTCATCGCCGGACACGGGGAGCAGGCCCGCGAGTGGTACGAGCGAGCCCTCGAGCTGCGGCCCGACGACCGGCCGAGCGCGCTCGTCGCCAAGGTGTACGCCGGGCTGGCGCTCCTCGCCGTCGGCTGGTCGCGGAACGCCGAGGCCGAGGAATGGGCCCGGCGCGGCCTGGCGATCACCGACCGGATCGAGGCCCGCCGCGAGGAGGGACTCCTGCGGATCGCCCTGGGCACGGTGGCCGGCATTCGGGGGGACTTCGAGGCCGGGATCGCCGAGCTCCGGGTCGCGGTGGCCATCGCCGAGGACGTAGGCGCGCCCGACGACCTTGCCATCGGCTACGTCCATCTGACCCATCTGCTCGGCCTCTCCGGCCGCCTCGACACCGTGGCCGAGGCCAACCGGGCAGCCGGCGAGACGCTGACCCGGATGGGCATGTCGCGGCAGCTGGGGAGCCTGCTCAGGGCCAACGCCTGCGAGGCCCTCATCGACTCGGGTCGGCTCGACGAGGCGGAGGTGCTGGTGGCCGAGGCGCTCTCCCACGAGCCACCGGGCATCATGGCGGCTCCGGTTCTGCTGCAGGCCGGCCGGCTGGCCATGTTGCTCGGTGACCTGGGTCTGGCCTGGGACCGCTGCGAGCAGGCCCGGCTGGTCCTGGTGGCGGAGAGCGCGCCCGCTGCCTGGCTGCGTGCGGTGCTGGAGGGGATGGCCGAGATCGAGCTGTGGAGCGGCCGGCCGGAGGCCGCGTACGAGCTGGTGCACGACGGGCTCGATCTGATCCGCGACACCGAGGAGGCATCCTCCGGTGGGCTCCTGGTGGTGCTGGGCTACCGAGCGCTGGCCGATGAGGCCGACCGGCGTCACCACCCCGAAGCGCATGCGGACGCCTCCCGGTCCAGGCAGCTGCTGGACCGCGCCGTACCGGTGGCCGCGGCGAACGGCCTTCCGCACCAGTACGCCGTCGACGCCTGGATGGCGGCTGAGGCCGACCGCCTGGACCGCCGGGCCACCCCCGAGCAGTGGTGCGACCTGGCCACGGCGTGGACCGAGCTGGGCCGACCGGTGGCGGCGGCGTACGCACGCTGGCGCGAAGCCGAGACCCGCCTCGCCGGCGGCGTCGATGCGGCCGGCATCGACACCCTCCACCGGGCGACCGCGGCCGCCCGCGCGCTGCGCGCCGACCCCTTGGTCCACGAGCTGAACAGCCTCGCCCGGTGGCACCAGCTGGACCTGGTCGAGGCACCCGTCGTCCCGTCTCCTCGGGTGGAGTCGGCGCTGGCGCGGTACGGCCTCACCGAGCGCGAGTTCGAGGTGCTCGAGCAGCTGGCCGCCGGACGCACCAACCGCGAGATCGCCGAGGACCTGGTGATCAGCAGCAAGACGGCGAGCGTCCACGTCAGCAACATCCTCCGCAAGCTGGAGGTGTCCGGTCGACAGGAGGCGGCCCGCCTCGCCCACGGCCTCGGAGTCGGCGCCGACTAGCCGACCCGGCGCAAACGGCGGCCGACCCGGCGCAAATGGCGCTCGGCTTGTGACTGATTCGTGGGTCCGCGGAGTCTGGCGCTGGGTGGCGGGGTGGCTGGGTGGGTCGCCGGG
>CAZKEZ010000018.1:0-37287 GCA_964551905.1 uncultured Nocardioides sp.
ACGTTCGGCCTTCCTATCCCGCATCGGTGTTCCTAACATAGTTAGGAACTATGCCTCGGTCTCCCTCGCCTCGTCAAGTTCGCGGACAACCGTGCGGTAGAGGTGGACGAGCATGGCCACGAACGTGACCGCCCAGACGCCGAGGGCGAACCACGACTCCACGACGCCGATGGCACGCACGATGGGGAGGTGGTCGACCTCGCCGAGGAAGCGAGAGCCCACGCCGTACATGCCGATGGGGAACACCACGCTCCACATCGCTGCCTCGTAGCGCAGCGGGACCCCGTGCCGGAAGTGACGCCAGTAGCCGGCGGCGAGCAGCGGCGGGATCAGCCAGGTGCCGAACGCCCAGAAGAACACCGACGCGCCGGCGATCAGCCCCCGGGTGGCGTCCACCATCGGCGCGTCCTCCATCCCCACGATGCGGGCCCCCGCGACGACGGTGATGGCGGTGGCGCCCATGGCCACCCAGTACGGCGGGGTGAGGTCGATGGGGCGGAGCTCGTAGAGCAGCATCCGCGCGCCGACGAAGACGCCGGCCGCGGCGTACAGGAAGATGCCGACCGACCAGGAGAAGACGGCGAGCAGCGCCAGCGCGGGTCGGTGCTGCACGAACTCGACCTCGAGGGTGGCCGCCAGGACGGCGATCGACTGGCTCGCCACCACCCAGATGAACCAGGTGCCGTTCGCCGTCTGCATCACCGGCCGCTTCGTCTTGCCCAGCACGGCCGTCCAGGGGATCACGTAGCCCAGCGACAGCCAGGCCAGCGCGGCAACGGTGAGCATCGCCAGCGCCACCCACGTGCGCTGCTCGACCCCCAGTCGGCTGCCCAGCACGCAGGTCGCCGCCACGAAGGTGAAGAACCCGAACGCCCGCGCCGGGTCGGCGAAGTCGTCCGCGATCGCATCCCGGTGCCGCACCATCCGCAGCACGTAGAGCACCACCAGCACCCCGTACGCCGTCAGCGCAATCGCCAGGAGCAGCTCCGACACCACCACCTGCCCGGCAGTGTGCATCCCGATCGACACGATGCTGGTCGCCATCACCAGCGCGAAGTATCCCGGCGCCAGACCACGCACCGCCTCATCGGCGCGCTCCCGCAGCCTCGTCACGCCCCCTTCCTACCGGGTTTCCCGACGCACCAACCGTTTTGGTCGCTGTTTCGCGGTTCTGGCAGCAATTTTGGTTGGTACGTCGGGTCACGCGAGCTGGTCACGGCGGCGGGTCAGGTAGGCCGTCTCAGCGGTGTTGCCGGCGAGGTCGATCGCTCGGTCGTACGCCGCCCGCGCCTCATCGTTGCGACCCAGCCGACGCAACAGGTCGGCCCTCGCTGCGAAGTAGGCGTGGTAGCCGGCCAGCTCATCGGGGAATCCGTCGAGGATCGCGAGCGCCGCCTCGGGACCGTCCGTCTCGGCAACGGCCACGGCTCGGTTCAGGGCCACGATGGGTGACGGGTCGAGGCGCCGGAGCAGGTCATAGAGGGTCACGATCTGCGCCCAGTCGGTGTCGTGTACGTCGCGGGCCGAGGCGTGGACGGCGTTGATCGCCGCGAGGACCTGGTACCGGCCGGGCGGCTGCTCGGCCTCTCGAAGGTCCCGCACCAGCCGCAGCCCTTCGACGATGAGCGTGGGGTCCCACGCCCCGCGGTCCTGCTCGTCGAGGGTGACCAGCTCGCCCTCCGCCGACACCCGGGCGGCGGCCCGGGCCTCGGTGAGGAGCATCAGGGCCAGCAGCCCCGTCACCTCGCCGTCGTCCGGCATCAGCTCGCGCAGCAGCCGCGCCAGGCGGATGGCCTCAGACGTGAGGTCCCGGCGCACGGGGTCGACATCAGGTCCGGTCGCCAGGTACCCCTCGTTGAAGACCAGGAACAGCACGGCCAGCACGCCGGAGACCCGTCCCGGAAGGTCCTCCGCGGACGGCACTCGATAGGGGATGCGGGCCCCCTTGATCTTCGCCTTCGCTCGGGTGATGCGCTGCCCCATCGTGGTCTCCTGCACCAGGAAGGCCCGGGCGATCTCCGGCACGGTGAGTCCACCGACCAGCCGCAGGGTCAGCGCGACCCGGGCCTCCGGTGAGAGTGCGGGGTGGCAGCAGGTGAAGATGAGCCGGAGCCGGTCGTCGTCGATGACACCCAGGTCCGCGGACGGTTCGTCGTAGGCGAGCTGCGCCTGTGTCTGCTTCTCCCGGCGTTTGCTCTCCCGCCGGACCCAGTCGAGCGCCTTGCGCCGGGCGGTCGTGGTGAGCCACCCGCCGGGGTTGGGCGGCACGCCCTCGACAGGCCACCGGGCCACCGCCGTCGCGAACGCGTCCGCCGCCGACTCCTCCGCGATGTCGAGATCGCCGAACTGCCTGGCCAGGGTGGCGACCACGCGGGCCCACTCCTCGTGATGAGCGCGGGTGATCGCCTCAGCGATGTCGACCGAGCTCACGAGAACCGACGTACCTCCTGGGGGCCCGACGCACCAACCGTTTTGGCTGCCGCCCGGCCAGTTTGACAGCAATTCTGGTTGGTGCGTCGGGGACGGGTACGGCGGTTAGGTTGTTCCATCAACTAATTGCTAGACTCCATCCGTGGACACGCGATGGCTGGACGACGACGAACGACAGGCCTGGCTGCGGCTGATCGCGGTCGCGGAACTGCTTCCCGCCGCACTCGACACCCAGCTGCGACGCGACGCCGGACTGACCCACTTCGAGTACTTCGTGCTCGCGATGCTCTCCGAGGCCGAGGACCGGACCCTGCGGATGACCGCGCTGGCCCAGCGCACCAATGCGACCCTGCCCCGGCTCTCCCACGTCGTGCGGCGCCTCGAGGAGCGCGGACTCATCGAAAGACTGCCCTGCCCTGAGGACGGGCGAGCCACCAACGCTCGGCTCACCGAGAACGGCTGGGACACCGTGGTGGCCGCGGCGCCCGGCCACGTGGAGACGGTGCGACGGCTCGCCCTGGACCCGCTCTCCCCCACCCAGGTGGGGCAGCTGCGGCGCATCGGCGACGCGCTGCTGGCTGTGCTGGACCCGGACGGGCATATGGCACAGGTACCCGGATCGGCCGATCACACCACCTGACTCGGGACTCCATCCCCTCAGAGCCGCTAGCGTGTGCACACTCACCGCCAAGGCTGGCGGGGCGCCCCGCTCCGGAGGTCACACATGCGCATCCTCTTCGCGGACAAGCTGTCCGAGCAGACCGTCGAGGATCTGCGGGCACAAGGACACGAGTGCACGGTGGAGCCGGGCCTGAGCGCCCGGGACCTGGCCCAGCGCATCAACGGGTACGACGTCCTCGTCGTGCGCAGCACGAAGGTCCCGCGGTCGGTGTTCGACGCGGCCGACCGGCTGGTGCTGGTGGTCCGGGCCGGCGCGGGTACGAACACGATCGACACCGATGCCGCGGCCGAGCGGGGGGTGTTCGTGTGCAACGTGCCGGGCCGGAATGCCGCCGCGGTGGCGGAGCTGACGATGGGCCTGCTGCTGGCGGTCGACCGGCGCATCGCCGACAACGTCACCGACCTCCGGGAAGGGCGGTGGAACAAGGCGACCTACGCCAAGGCCGAGGGACTGCTCGGCTCGACGATGGGCATCATCGGGCTCGGTTCGATAGGTCTCCTGGTCGCCGAGCGGGCGGTGGCGTTCGGGATCCAGGTCCAGGCGCTCGCCAGGCCGGGACGCTCGCCCGAGGTGACGGCACGGACCGAGGAGCTCGGGGTCACCATGTGCGACTCGCTGGACGACCTGCTGGAAACCTCCGACATCGTCTCCCTGCACGTGCCGGCGAGCCCGGAGACCGCGCAGCTGGTCGACGCCGCCTTCCTCTCCCAGATGAAGAGGGGGGCCATCCTGCTCAATACCTCGCGCGGCGACGTCATCGACGAGACCGCCCTGGTGGAGGCGCTCGACGAGGGCAGGGTCCGGGCGGGACTCGACGTTTTCGACGGTGAGCCCGGATCCGGTCAGGCCGAGTGGGACTCGCCGCTGGCACGCCATCCCGCTGTGGTGGCGACCCATCACATCGGCGCCTCCACCGCGCAGGCGCAGCGGGCGATCGCCCAAGGGGTGACCGAGGTCGTGGGCGCCTTCATGGCCGGCGAGGCCCGCGACTGCGTCAACCTCGACCCGGACCGCCTGGGATCGTTCGTGCTCACGGTCCGTCACCTCGACCGGGTGGGCGTGCTGGCGCAGGTGCTCGACCGGCTGAGCGCGCAACACCTCAACGTCCAGCACATGGTCAACCGCGTGTTCCGTGGCGGCCAGGCGGCCGTGGCGTTCATCGACGTCGACGGCGAGGCGTCGCCGGAGCTGCTGGACTCGCTCCGCGCCGTACCGCACGTGCTCGGCGTCTCCGTCGTCACGCTGCACGGGACCACCGAGCCATGAGCGTCATCCGACCCTTCGCGGCCGCCGTGGTCCGGCAGGAGTACGCCGGCCGCACGGTGCGGGCGATGACCGACTCCCAGGATGAGTCCGGTATCGACCTCTACCGGGTCGCCGCCGACCCTGCGGCCTACGAGGAGTCCCCGACCGGGCTCTACGTCTACCGCCAGTCCCGCGGCGCGGAGTGCTACACGGGGATCGTGTGCGACGTCTCCGTGTCGGCCATCGCCGAGGGCCGGGTCCGCGGGCACGAGGCGGTGCACCAGCTGCGGGTGGATGCCATCGTCTGGCACCGCACCCGGACCACGTCCGCTCCGGCTCTCGTGAAACTCGTGCACCAGGCCGGGCCAAGGTTCACCGAAACCGTCCAGGAGATCCCGGCGACCGAGCCGGTCCTCGACTTCGACGGGCCGCAGGGCTACCGGCAGACCGTGTGGCGGGTGGACGAGGGACCGGCGACCCAGGCGCTGGTCGACGAACTGGCCCCCGCGGTGCTCTACATCGCCGACGGCCACCATCGCTCGGCAGCGGCAGTGGAGATGTGGCGCACCGCCGGCAAGCCACCCGACGCCGGTCTGCTGTGTGTCCTCTACCCGATGGACGGCCTTTGCCTGTCCGCGTTCCACCGCCGGGTCTCGGGCCCGCTCGAGGTCGAGCAGCTGTTGGACCTGCTGGGTCATCCGTTCGAGGTGCGAGGCGCGGCCGAGCCGCCGACGCCGGAGCTCGGCTCGGTCGGCCTCTACGTGGGCGGGAGGTGGTACGACGTACGCCTGCCCGCCGCCCGACCATCAGGGGCCGCGGGCCTGGACGCGACGATCCTGCAGACCGAGGTGTTCGACCGCCTCGACCCCGCGCCACCGGGCAGGGTGCGCACGGTCGACGCGTTCCCCGAGGCCACCCCGCTCGCCGAGCTGGTCGCCCGCTGCGACACCGACGGCGGGGCGCTGTTCACCTTGGCGCCCCCGGCACCCGGAGCGGTGATCGAGGTAGCCGACGCCGGTGAGGCCATGCCGCCCAAGACGACGTACTTCGAGCCCAAACCCGCCGCCGGGATCTTCCTTCCCAGGTCCGACCAGCCCAGGTCCGACCAGCCCAGACCCGAGCAGCCCAAGCCCGACCCGGGCGGCTCCTAGCCCGGCGGGGCGCCGCACCAGACGGTCAGCGCCTCCTGCAGGGCCGGCCCGGCGACGTCGGCGGGCTCCCCGACCGCGACGACCCCACCGACGAGCGCGTCCGGCAGCAGCAGGAGCGCGTCGGCCGGGGGCTCGTCGATCGCCACGCCGACCGCGTCGACACGGTCGCCCCACTGCCCGGCCAGCTCGCGCAGCTCCGCCCGATCCGCGAGGTCGAGCAGTGTGGGTCTGCCGCCACTCAGCACCCCGGCCAGCCGAGGGTCGCGGTGCGACAGGTGCAGCAACCGGTCGGTGGCGTAGCCGCCGACCAGTGGGTGGGAATCCGACGGCGGCACCCCCACATCGGTGCCCGCCATCAGGGCGCCGAGACGGCGCAACGGCTGCTCGTCGGTGGCCAGCTCGGCGAAGAGCATCCGCAGCGCGTCACCGCCGGGGCCGTGTCCCCGCCGCAGCGCCACCTGGGCGCGCGTGTGCAGCAGGGTGCGCTCGGCAGCCGCGCGGCGCTCCGTCGCGTAGGTATCGAGCAGCCCGGGCGGCGCCCAGCCGTGCACGCTCGCGGCCAGCTTCCAGGCCAGGTTGGCCGCGTCGAGCATGCCCGCGTTGACCGCCACCCCTCCCGCGGGGAAGAGATGGGCCGCGTCGCCGGCCAGGAAGACCCGGCCGTCCCGGTAGGCCTCCGCCTGCTTCGCCGAGTACCCGAACCGCGTCATCCGCAGCGGCTCCCCCAGCGGCAGGTCGATGCCGAGCACCCGCCGCACGCTCGCACCGAGCTCCGCGACGGTCATCGGCTCGTCGTCGTCGTACTCCGTCGTCTCCACCTCGGCGGTGTAGACCCCGAGCGTGCCGCCCATGCCCGAGCAGGCGAAGACGCCCCGCTCGGTCGCGGTGTAGCCGAACGGGATCGTGCCGACCCCGGCCACCTCCAGACCGCCGTCCTCGCGAAGCGTCACAGAGTCCGGCACCGTGACCGACGCCAGCCGCTCGACCTCCGGGAACGACGTACCCGGGAAGGCGACGCCAGCCAGGTCGCGGACCCGGCTGCGACCACCGTCGCAGCCGACCACGAACCGCGCCGTCACGTGGTAGGACCCGTCCGGGCCGCGCACCTCGACATGCACCGAAGCGTCGTCCTGGTCCAGGCCGACCACCTCATGACCACGGCGTACGTCGACACCGCGCTCGGTCGCCCGCTCTGCCAGCAGAGCCTCGAGCCTCGGCTGCGGCAGCAGCATCGCGCGCATCGGCGAGTCGTCGAGCCGGGTGAAGTCCAGGTGCAGCCCGCCGAAGGGGAACCGGGGCGCCGGCTCGGGCTGAGCCGGAGCTGTGCTCGCCCCGCGGAACCGGTCCAGCTCGCCGCGGTAGTGGAGCAGCTGGAGGATCTGCCCGGCGAGACCGCCGGCCTTCGCCCTTTCGGAGGGCTCGGGTCGCCGCTCCAGCAGCAGCGTCCGCACGCCGGCGAGCGCGAGCTCACCGGCCAGCATGAGTCCGGTCGGCCCGGCGCCCACCACGACCACGTCCGTATCCATCGACTGCCCCCGTCTGCTCCTCGAAACCGGTATCGGCCGACGATTGTGCGGGGTCACCGGGGCCTTGCCGCAAGCCCCCCGGTGCCGTATACGTTGAAGAGGGAGGGCCGCGGCCCTCCCTCTTCGTCTTCTGGCTGTTCGTCTTGTGGCTCAGTGCCCGATCCGCTGGTCGAAGCCGCCCGGCGCGTGCACGTTCAGGAACCGGACGTCCTCGGTGCCGGTGTTGCGGATCGCGTGCGCGGCGCCCGCGGGGACGAGTACGAACGTGCCCGGCCCCGCCGCCACCTGCTCGTCGTCGTCACCGAGGGTGACCGATAGGGTCCCCTCCAGCACGAGGAAGGAGTCGTCCTCCTCGACGTGCCGGTGCTCGTCCACGCCCTGCCCGGGCTCGAGCACGACGATCGCGAGGTTGAAGTACGGCGTGTCAACGGTGCGGGCCAGGAACTCGACGTTGCCGACCCGGTCACCGGCTCCGGGGGCGAGCACGACCGCCGGGCGGCTCACAGTGCACCCGCCATCGCCGTGGCCAGGCTGCCGCCGAAGCGGTGGCCCGGGTCGACCTCGGCCTTGATTCGGCGCAGGCGGTCCAGCTGGTCGGGGGTCCACACGCTGCCGGGCTCGGCGCCATGGCCGGCGAAGTTGGCCAGCGAGGTGCCCGTGGCCCAGGGCTGGAACGCGTCCACCACCTGGCTCACGATCACCGGCGCCACGTCGGCCAGCGGCGGTGGCGCCGGCGCGATCGCGGTGAGCGCGAACCCGCCGTCGCGTCCGGCCACCGCGTTCGGGACCGCCGCCGGTCGAGCCATCGCCCCACCCATCAGCCGCAGCTCGATGACCGCCAGCGGGATGTCCACGTCCGGGCCGGCCACCTCGAGGAGCCGGTCGATCAGGCCATCAGTCAGGGAGCCGAGCACGATGCCGCGAGTGACCGCCGGCATCGGGTCCTGCGGATCCATGTGGATGGCGTCGACGGCCGTGAACGGCAGCGGGCCGACTGACCCCAGCACCGGAGTGGCGACCCGCCGCATCGGAGCGAGCAGGGCCTCTCCCCGCTCGGCGTCCCCGGTGAACCCGAACCTCAGGGCCAGGCTGACGACGCCCCGCAGCGGCGGTGGCACGTCATCGGCGGGCGGCAGCCGCAGCAGTGCGACCGAGGTGGTGGCCTCGTCAGGCAGCGTGGGCGCCCACCGGGCGAAGGCCCGCAGCACGTCCTCAACGGCGGGAGCCGGGAAGATCAGCGCGCCACCGAAGAACTCGGGGACCTCGAACAGGTCGAACTCCAGGGCGGTGACGATGCCGAAGCTCCCCTGGCCACCGCGGACCGCCCAGAACAGGTCGGGGTCGCTGGTCGCGGTGACCACGCGGACCTCGCCGGCCGCGGTCACCAGCTCGACCGAGCGCACGTGGTCGGCGGCGAAGCCGTGCCGCCGGGCCAGGTGGCCCATCCCGCCGCCGAGCGTGTAGCCGACCACGCCGACGCCCGAGGACGATCCGGACAGCGGCGCGAGCCCGTGCGGCGCCGCGGCGTCGATGACCTGCCGCCAGCGGACGCCGGCCTCGACCCGGGCCACTCGGGCAGCGGGGTCGAGCGTCAGGCCCTGCATCCGCCGGGTGGACACCAGGACGGTCCCCTCGGCCGGGGCGATGGCCCCGTGTCCGGTGGCCTGCACGGTGATCGGGAGCCCCTGCGCGTTGGCGTAGCGGACCGCGGCCGCCACGTCCGCCGCCGAGGTGGCCGCGACGACGACCGCGGGCCGGTGGGTGACGGCGGTGTTGAAGCCGGCTGCCTCCTGGGCGGCCGCTGGGTCGTGACCCTCGAAAACGTCGCCGGCCACCTGGTGGCGCAGTTCCTCGAGCGTGTGGGTGATGGTCATGTCTCCTCCTCGCAGCCGCCGCCCGGTGCGGTCGGCCTCGAGTTGAGGCTCGGCCTAAGGGCCGGTCAGGGACATGAGGCATTCACCCAGTTCTGCCCGATCCGGGAGCCTGACCGGGCGCGAGCAACTCCAGCAGCCCACGCCGCTGGGCGACGGTGACCGCCTCGGTCCGGCTCGAGGCGTTCAGCTTGGCCATCACATTGCTCAGGTGCACGCTGGCGGTCTTGTCGCTGATGAACAGTCGCTTCCCGATCTCGCGGTTGGTGAGCCCCTCGGCGACCAGCGCGAGGATCTCCTGCTCCCGGGCGGTGAGTACGGCGTCAGCGGAGGCGGCAGACGCGCCGAGCCGGAAGCGGGTGATCGTCGCGGCGACCGCGCTCCGGAGCGGCTCCGCCCGCATCCCCTCGGCGGCGGTCGCGGCGACCTGGGCGTGCTGCTTGGCGGCGTCGCGGTCGCCGGCGGCCACGAGCGCCTCGGCCAGCCGCCAGTGGCACCGGGCCTCTTCGTAGGCGTGGCCGTAGCCGAACGCCTCGAGGGCCAGCTGCCACTCCGCCACCCCCGGCTCGTCGCGCAGCCGGGCATGCTCGGCCACCGCTCGGGCGTGCCACGCGCGCCCCTCGGGGCCGAGGTCGCCCGGCCTGCCATGGCCACCGTCGACGATCCGGGCCACCCGGTCCATCAGGGCAATGCCCGCCTCCAGCGCGGCCCCCTCGCCGGTGTCGTCTCGTCGCTGGCGGCAGGACGTCGCCTCGTCCGCCAGCGCCGCCAGGGCCACCGCCGACAGCCAGATCCCGCCGTACATGCCCTCGCCAGCGACCGCGTCCAGGTGGGTCTGGGCGCGCTCCACCGCGGCGACCGCAGCGAGCGGGCTGCCCGCCCATGCCAAACGCTCTGCCTCACATCCCCCGGCCATCAGGGCGACCAGCGGGTCGGCGTCCCAGCTGCCGTCGAGTGCGGCGAGCCGGGCCTCGGCGTCCGGGAGGCCACGGGCGACCGCTGCGTGACAGGAGACAGCCGCGAGCATCGCCGCTGCCGCGTCCGGCGGCTCGCCCTTCGCGGCGTACGTCGCCTCCAGGCTCGCGTCGAGCTGCCCCGCGACGTACAACGCGACGACGTGGAGCAGCCGGAGCTGGACGCCCGACGCGCTCCAGCGCACGCCGGTCTCGTCGACCCGGACCATCGCTGCTTGCAGCATCGGGAGCGACCCCCGCACGTCGCCGTTGTAGTAGTGGAGCGAGGCCAGCGCGTAGTGCGCGCGCAGCTCAGCGGCCAGCTCCCCGTCGGCGCGGGCCCGCCGGATCGCGTTGGCGAGCCGGTCCGCGGCACCGGAGCGGTCGCCCTCGATCTCGTCCAGGAACGCGGCGGTCGTCAGCGCCTCCACCTCCAGTCCGGGGGCGCCCGCCGTACTGGCTGCCGACAGCGCGGCATCGGATGCGCTCCTGGCGCGGGACAGCTGCCGCGTGGAGAGCAGCGCGCGGGCCAGCATGACGTGTGCGAGCGCCTTGTTCACCGGGTCTACCTCGGCCGACTCGGCCAAGCGCACCGCCTCCTCGGCGGGGGCGATCACCCGGTCCGTCGCATCGGCTGCCACCAGCTGACGCACGAGCTCGGCACGTGCCTGCACCCCGCCGACCGCGTCCCCGTCGGCGTCGCAGAGCTCGATCGCACGTCGCGCCCACGAGATGGCGCGTGAGCTCTCGCCGGCCAGACCGGCCGCCAGCGCCGCCCGGAGGGCGACCTGTCCGTACGTCGCCTCGGCCAGCGCGGCCGCGTCCTCGACACCTGGCCATTCGGCGAGTGCTCGCTCGAGGTGCTGGAGCGCCTCGTGCGGCGCCAGCACGCCGGTCGCCTCGTCGGCCGCCCGCACCGACCAGGCCACCACCTGGGGCGCGTCGTGGGCCTCCGTGACGTGATGGGCAACCTCGACCGCGGAGAACCGCCCCCCGGCTCCCGTCTGGAGGGCTGCCGCGAAGGCGGAGTGCAGCCGAGCCCGCTCGCCTGGCAGCAGGTCGTCGTGGACGG
Source organism: uncultured Nocardioides sp. (assembly GCA_964551905.1). GTDB lineage: Bacteria > Actinomycetota > Actinomycetes > Propionibacteriales > Nocardioidaceae > Nocardioides. The sequence goes on from CAZKEZ010000018.1 coordinate 10,931, forward strand.
CGCCTCGCAGCAGGTCGTGCAGGAACGCGTAACCGTCCCCCTCAGACCGCAGCAGTCCCTCCGCGACAGCGGCCCGCAGGGCGGCATCCGCAGCATGGTCGGAGAGCCCGACGACGCGGCGCAGCAGCCGGTCGGGGACCGCGCGCGGCACCACGGACGCCGCGCGCACCACCGCGCGGACGTCGTCCGGGAGTCCGTCGAGCCTTCCGGTGAGCAGGTCCGCGAGCGCGCGGGGCGTGGCCCCTTCATCCGCGGCGCTGTCGCCCGCCGTCGCCAGGGTCTCGACGTAGTAGGGGTTCCCGTGAGTACGGCGGTACAGCTCGGCCGCGCGCGAGTCATCGCCAGTCGGATCCAGATGGGACAGGAGCTCGCCCACCTGGGCCTCGTCGAGCGGCTCCAGGTCGAGGCGGTCCACCCCGGGCAGTCGGCCGATCTCGCTGAGGAGCTGACGCAGGTGCGACCGGCTGGCAAGACCGTGGGAGCGCAGGGTCATGACGACGGCCAGCCGCTCGTCGTCCAGCCGGCTGAGGAGGAACCGCAGAAAGGCCGCGGAGGAGGAGTCGAGCCACTGCAGGTCCTCGATCACCACGACCACAGGCCCACGGAGGCGCGCCACCTCACCGAGCGCGGCGGCCGCGGCGTCGAACTGCTGGTGGCGACGGGACAGGTCCGTCGGGTCGCCGGCGGGACTGGGCTCGGTCAGCTCCCGGACCGCCGGATGCCGCTCGAGGACCGCCGCCACCTCGGCATCGTCCTCGGAGACGTCCCGCAGCGCCCTGACCAGGTCGACCAGCGTCAGGTAGGGCAGCCCCGGCTCCCCGAGGTCGACACACTGCGCCCGCAGGACGACGGCCGCCGGGCGTACCACCCGCAGGAGCTCGCGGACCAGCCGCGTCTTGCCGATCCCCGCCTCGCCGGCGACCAGCACCGCTGCGGGCACCCCAGCAGCGGCGTTGTCCACCCCCTCTCGCAGCACCGCCAGCTCCCGCTCGCGGCCGACGAGCGGCACGTCGCGGAGGGCTCGGACCACGGGGGCATCATCGCACCGCATCGCATGCGCGAGCCCTCACTCGGGCACCGGATCAGGCATGTACTTCGACAACGCTCCCTGTCAGGTCTGCGGATCGGAGGTGGAGCTGCGCCGCCGCGACTCCGCCACGCCCCGGGACGAGCACGAGCCCGACTCCACCGTCGACGACCGGATCTGCACGAACGCCGACTGCCCCACCAACACGCAGAGCGGCTCCGACGCCCCCACGCCCTGAATCTCCCGGGCGGCACCAACCCAACGGAAGCAGCGGCCTCGGTGGTTGAGGAAGCCGAGGAACGAGGCTGTCTCGAAACGGCCCTCTGACGCGGGCCCGCCATCTGCGGCCCTTGTGACACATCCGTGAATTGCATCCGGGCGGCAGAAGCATCGAATGGAGTGCATGACCCCTCGGTTGGACCGAAACGACACCCAGATCGCCGAGATTGACGCCGTTTGGACCCAATCGGCGACCCTCCCGATGCCGGTGGCGCTGATCGTCTCCGAGTGGACCGAAACCACACCGTCGGTGCCGAAATCCATGTCGTTTGGACTCAAACCGCGTACCTACCGCGACTCGGACAGCGACCGCTACCCACCACCTCGCTGCAGCGTCGCAGCGCTGTGGGCGGCAACCACCCACCGCCAGTCACTCATGAGCAACACCCACGGATCAGTCACAAGCCCGCCATTTGCGCCGGGTCGGCCGTTTGGCGCGGGGTCAGAGGCCGTGCTCGGTGAGGACACGAGCGGCGTCGCGTACGGCGCCACGGGCCCGGGCGGCGTTGAACACCTGGGGGTCGAGCTGCGGACGCACCAGCTGGTCGCGCACCAGCACCAGGTGGAGGTAGCCGGCGGTGTCATGGAGCATCGTGTCCGCGACGACCCCGATCAGCTCCGCGGCGTCCTCCCACTCCCCTCGTCCGGCCGCGGCGATCGCCACGGCGAGGACACAGTCGGGATCGGCGTTGCGCCCCTCCGCCTCCGCCCGGGCCCGGGCCCGGCGCAGCTGGTCGACGTACTCCTCCCCCGCGATGGCGAGGGCGATCGCCTCCCAGTACATGGTCAGCCAGTTCCCCTTGAGCCCGGTCTCGGCGAGGTCGCGGATCTGGTTGGCCATCAGCTCGCTCAGCCGCGGGGCGTCGAGGTCTACGAGCGCGAGGAGGCTCGCGGCCCAGTGGATGATGTAGCTGTCGTAGTCGCGCTCCGGCACGCTGTCGACAACGGCGCGCGCCTCGGCCGCGAGCTCGGGTGAGGGGCCCTGCATCCGGGCCGTGACGAGACGGTAGCCGCGCGCCAGTCGGGCGAGCGCGGGCTCCCCGTGCTCCTCCGCGCGCTGGGCGGCGATCTCCAGCCGGCGGGTCGCCTGGGCCGGATCGGTGAGATGGGTCATCGCCTCGTAGATCGCCACCACGAGTCCGACCTCATCGTCGTCGACGTGCCGGCTCAGCCGCACCGCCTCGGCGGTGCTCTCGCGCATGGTGACCGGGTCACCGGAGCCGAGTGCGACGTCGGCCGACATCAGCAGCGCCCAGACGCGGTCTCGGTCCTTGAGGTCGCGCGCGAGAAGGTCCTGCACCCACTGCCGACCCTCGGCGTACGACACCGGCCGCAGCGAGCTGCGGGACGCGTTGCGCCAGAGCGTGCTGATGGCCAGGGCGATGTCCACCGCGTCGGAGAGCTCACCGGACGCGAGCGAGGCCTCGAACGCAAGCCGGACGTTGTCCAGGTCGTCTCGACTGCGGGCGGACATCGACATCGAGAGCCAGATCCGGACGCGCGGCTTTGACCGTGCCCGCGCGACGACGTGCCGGCGCAGCAGCTCGGCGACCTCGTCCTCCAGACCGGCCTCGGCCAGGCGTTGTACGGCGAACATCCGGATCGTCTCGAGCAGCCGGTACCGGCTCTGCGACCGCTCGTGCACCACCAGGCTCTTCGCGACCAGATCGCCCACGATGTTGGTGACCGCCGCCGCGTCCCCGCCGCCGCCCACCGACGCCGCGGCGTCGAGGTCGAACGACGCGGGGAAGGCACCGAGCCGGTCGAAGACCTCGCGGGCGTCCTCGGAGAGCAGGCGGTAGCTCCAGTCGATGGTGGTCGAGAGCGCCGAGTGCCGGGACCCGGCCCGCGGCCGGCCACCCGCGAGCAGGGTCAGCCGGTCGTCGAGTCGGCTGACCAGCTCGTCCAGGGACAGGTGTCGCAGCTGGGCGGCGGCCAGCTCGATGGCCAGCGGCAGGCCGTCGAGATGTCGGCACAACAGGTCGACCCGCGGGTCGTCGACCGTGAGAACCCCGGCCCCGGCTGCGGCGGCGGCCCTCTCGACGAACAGTTCGGCGGCACCGGACCCCAGTGACCCGAGGGTGTGCACGGCCTCGCCGTCCACCCGCAGTGGCTCCCGGCTCGTGACCAGCACCCGGGCCTGGTCGCCGGCGTCGAGGATCGCGTCGACCAGCCGGGCGCTCTCGTCGAGCAGGTGCTCGCAGTTGTCCAGCACGAGCAGCACCGGGCGCGGGCCGAGGGTCGCCGCCAGCGTGGACATCTCGAGCGTTCCGGTGCCTTGGACCCCAAGCACCTCGGCGACCGCCCGGACGACCTCACTGGCGGCGTGGACCGGCGCGAGCTCGGCGAGGACCACGTCCACCCCCGCGTCGTCGGCGTCGCGGACGGCTCGCGCATGCGCCAGCGCCAGGGTCGACTTGCCGGCGCCGCCCGGGCCGGTGATCGTGACGACCCGGTGTCGCCGCAGCAGCGCCTCCACCTCCTCGAGGTCCCGGTCCCGGCCGATCAGCCGTGACCGTGAGGGCGGCAGCGGCGTCTCCGACGCGACGACCGTCGGCGCCGCGGCAGGTGTGGCCGCCTCGACCTCCGCGCGCAGCCGCTGCGCGGCCTCGGGCAGCTCGACCCCGAGCTCGCGGTCCAGGATCTCCGCCATCCGGTCGAGCGCCTGTCGGGCGTCGTGGCGACGGCCCTGCCGGATCAGCTCGCGAGCCAGCTCAGTGTGTGCGTCCTCGTCGAGCGGGTCGTCGGTCACCAGTGCCTCGAACAGGCCGGCCGCGCGGAGCATCTCCCGGTAGCGGAGCTGGAGCAGCTCCCGCGCTTCCTCAGACCACGGCTCATAGAGGTCCTCGGGGAGCAGCGGACCCGGGTAGAGCGCGGCGGCAGCCGCTGCGGACTGCAAGTCACCCGCGTCGCGCGCCGTACTCACTGCCCGCTCGAAGGCCTCGACGTCGACCTCGACGATGTGGTCCGGGAAGAGCGCTACGACGCCCTGGGAGACGACGATGCTCTCCGGGTGGTCGAGTGCGGACCGCGCGTAGTGGGCCGCGGTGTGCAGCCGGGTCGCACCGGTCTCGAGCGGCACGTCCGGCCACAGTGCGTCGATCACCTGCTCACGGTGCAGGCGGTGCGCCGGCTGTAGCGCCAGCAGCTTCACGAGGCGGCTCGCGGACTGCCGCCGCCAGCTGCGGGCAGGCACCGGCCGGCCGTCGACGACGACCTCGAACCGTCCCAGCAGCCGAACCTGGACGCGCATGCCCCTCCCGCGCCCCGTCCGACCAACGGGCTGGGCGGGCAGCCAAGAGGGGGCAGCAAGAGGTTAGTGCGCGGCCGCCGCCACCACCATGTCTCTCGTCTCACCCAGAGCGAGCGCGACCACGGCACGACGGTCCACCCGGGGCGGGTCGATCAGCCGCAGCTCGCCCTCACCCTCCAGAAGCGTGCGCACCACCTCCAGCCGTACCCCGATCCGGGTCGCCAAGCGTCGGGACGGCTCGTTGCCGGACAGCAGGGTGGCCCGGACCCGACGAATCCCGCGTACGGAGGCGACGGTGGTCAGCGCATCGACCAGGGCGGTTCCGATGCCGCGGCCGTGGTGGGCATCTGCGACCTCCAGGGCGATCTCGGCGACGCCCGGGGCGACCACGACGTACCTCGCGACACCCACCGGCCACCCCTCGACGCTGGCCAGCCAGGCGACGTGACTATCGCCGTCCACGTCGGCCAGCGCGTCGAGCATCGCCCTCGGAAGTCGCGGCATACCGGTCAGGTAGCGCTGGGCCCGCGATTCCGGCGACATCGCGTCAAAGACCGCGCGCAACGGCCCGGTCTCGCCCCGCCGAACCGGGCGGAGCTCGACCGGGGTCGCGGTGATCATCGTGCCCTCCGGCGCCGCCGGGCGGCGCGCGACGCACTCCACTGCTCGTGGATCCTCAGCTCGTGTGCCTGCCGCCGGCCGGGCTGGTTCGCGCTGCGTGCGATGTCATCGGTGATCGTCTTGGCCAGGTAGGGCGTCAGGGGTAGGTGGTGCATGGCTCTGCTCTTCTCGTCGGACTGGTCGGTTGACAAGAAGAGCGTCCGAGACGCGGCTTCCCACGACCTTCCGCGCGACGGAAGGACCGGGGGCCGAATCCCCGGCCTCAAGTCGCAGTGGTTGAGGAAGCCGAGGAACGAGGCTGTCTCGAAACCACCCCCCGGGCTGGCTTGCTCCGAACCACAACCGCGCACATGAACGCTCGCGTACGCCAAATTCGTCGATTCGGGCGCCGGGGACCCCCACAACCACGCACATGAACGGAAACGTCACCTGACCCGCGCACCCGAAGGGCGCGCCTCACCCAGCGGCAGACCCTCTACACGCCCTTGAAGGTGCGCAGCCGCAGGCTGTTGGTGACGACGAACACCGAGGAGAACGCCATGGCGGCGCCGGCGAGCATCGGGTTGAGCAGCCCGGTTGCGGCGACGGGGATCAGGGCCACGTTGTAGGCGAACGCCCAGAACAGGTTGCCCTTGATGGTGCCCAGGGTCCGCCGCGAGAGGCGGATCGCGTCCACGGCTGCGCGCAGGTCCCCGCGGACCAGGGTGAGGTCGGAGGCCTCGATCGCCACGTCGGTGCCCGTACCCATCGACAGACCCAGATCGGCCTGCGCCAACGCGGCGGCGTCGTTGACGCCATCACCGACCATCGCCACCCGCTTGCCCTGCTCTTGCAGCAGTCGGATCTGGTGGACCTTGTCGGCGGGGAGGACCTCCGCGATCACGTGCTCATCGGCGATGCCGACCTCCGCGGCCACCGACCGAGCCACTGCCTCGTTGTCACCGGTGAGGAGGATCGGGGTCAACCCGAGTCCCTTGAGCCGGGCGATGGCCTCGGCCGAGCTGGACTTGACCGCATCGGCGACCACGATCACGCCGCGCGCCCTGCCGTCCCAGCCGACGGCGACCGCCGTACGCCCCTGTGCCGACGCGTTCGTCATCGCGACCTCGAGCTGTGCCGGCAGGTGCTGGGACCAGTCGGCCAGGAGCTGGGGGCGCCCGACGAGTACGGCGTGGGTGCCCTCACCGTCGGCCACGGTGCCCTGCACGCCGAGCCCTTCGATGTTGGCGAAGTCCGCGACCGCCGGGAGTGTGCCGCCTCGGGCCGCGGCGGCCCTGGCGATCACCTGGGCGATGGGGTGCTCGGAGGCGTCCTCCACGGCGCCGGCCAGCCGCAGCACCTCGTCGGCGTCCTCGCCCTCGGCGACGGCCACCTCGACCAGGGTCATCCGCCCGGTCGTGACGGTGCCGGTCTTGTCCAGCACGATCGTGTCGATGTGACGAGTGGTCTCGAGGACCTCCGGCCCCTTGATCAGGATGCCCAGCTGCGCGCCGCGTCCGGTGCCGACCATCAGCGCGGTGGGCGTGGCCAGCCCGAGGGCGCACGGGCAGGCAACGATGAGTACGGCGACCGCTGCGGTGAACGCCGCGGCAGTCGAGTAGCCGGTGCCGAGCCAGAAGCCGAGAGTGGCGACGGCCAGCGCGATGACGATCGGCACGAAGACCCCGGAGATGGAGTCGGCGAGCCGTTGCGCCTGAGCCTTCCCGGTCTGTGCCTCCTCCACCATCCTGGCCATCTGCGCCAGCTGGGTGTCGGAGCCGACCCGGGTCGCCTCGACCACGAGCCGACCGCCGGCGTTGACGGTGGCGCCGACCACGGCGTCGCCGGGGCCGACCTCGACCGGAACGGACTCACCGGTGACCATCGAGGCGTCGACCGCCGAGGTGCCCTCGGCGATCCGACCGTCGGTGGCGATCTTCTCGCCGGGCCGCACCACGAAGTGGTCGCCGACGGTCAGCTCGTCGATGCTGATCCGCTGCTCGCGACCGTCGCGCAGGACCGCGACGTCCTTCGCGCCCAGTTCGAGCAGGGCACGAAGGGCGGCACCGGACCGGCGCTTGGCCCTGGCCTCGAAGTAGCGGCCGAGCAGGATGAAGGTGGTCACCCCGGCGGCGACCTCGAGGTAGATGTTGCCGGTGCCGTCGGTCCGGGAGATGGTGAGCTCGAACGGGTGCTTCATGCCAGGCATACCGGCGGTGCCGAAGAACAGGGCGTACAGCGACCACGCGAAGGCGGCGATCGTGCCCATCGAGACGAGGGTGTCCATCGTCGCGGTGGCGTGCTTGAGGTTCTTCCACGCGGCCTGGTGGAACGGGCGTCCGGCCCAGACGACCACCGGGGCCGCGAGGGTGAGCGAGAGCCACTGCCAATAGGTGAACTGCAGCGCCGGGACCATCGCCATCGCGATCACCGGCGCCGACAGCAGGGCCGAGATGATCACCCGGTCACGCAGCGCACGGACCGGCGCCTCCTCCTCATCGCTGGAGTCGGTGTCGACGCTCGGCGCCCGGGGGGTGGGCAGGGCGGCGGTGTAGCCGGCCTGCTCGACGGCGTCGAGCAGGGTGGCGGTCTCGACGCCCTCGTCGAAGACGACCTTCGCCTTCTCCGTCGCGTAATTGACCGTGGCGGTCACGCCGTCGATCTTGTTGAGCTTGCGCTCGATCCGGTTGGCGCACGACGCGCAGGTCATGCCGGCGATGGCCAGCTCCACCTGGCCGCCGGGGCCGGGCTTGGGTACGTCGTACGTCGTGCTCATGATCAGGCGTCGACCAGCTGGTAGCCGGCCTCCTCGACCGCTGCGCGCACGCGGGCCGGCTCAACCGGTACGTCGCTGGTGACGGCCAGGCGGCCGGACGTCAGATCGACCTCGACGTTGGTCACGCCGGCGACGTCGCTGACCTCCTCGGTCACGCTCATCACGCAGTGCTCACAGCTCATCCCGGTCACGATGTAGGTGGCGGTGTTCATCACGAACGCACCAGCCGGGCGATCGCGTTGGATGCCTCTTGGAGCTTCGCCTCGGCCTCGGGTCCGCCCTTGGCTGCTGCGTCGACGACGCAGTGGCTGAGGTGCTCGTCGAGCAGGCTCAGCGAGACGGCCTGGAGGGCCTTGGTCATCGCCGAGACCTGGGTGAGGATGTCGATGCAGTACTGCTCCTCCTCGACCATCCGCTGCAGTCCCCTGGCCTGGCCCTCGATGCGACGCAGTCGCTTCAGGTAGTCGTCCTTGTTGCCGATGTAGCCATGGCCGGCGTGCTGGACCTGAACAGTCATCGGTCATCCCTTCGCTTCCAGTGGCCGGCAGGTGTGCCTCCACCCTTCGATCATACCCCATGGGGGTATCTGGTCAACTGAATGTGATGCATACCCCATCGGGGTACAGTTTCGCGGTGGGCGGGCCCGCGCCCGCTCCGCAGTCAAGCGAAGGTGAACGCCATGGAGAACGACACGGCACTCATCGTTGCGACGGTGCACGACTACTTCGACGGCTGGTTCGACGGCGACGTCTCGCGCATGGAACGCGCGCTCCACCGTGACCTCGCCAAACGGTCCCCCGGGCCGGACCGGGCCTCCACGCTCTCGTCGGTGACGGCCGAGCAGATGGCCACGTGGACCGGCGAGGGCGAGGGTGTCCGGGTCGCCAGCGGTCTGGCCGACCGCGCGATCGAGGTGGATGTGCTCGACGTCCATGACGACATCGCTTCCGTGGTGGTCCGATCCGAGCCCTACTACGAGTACCTCCACCTGGTCCGTACCCGCGACGGCTGGAGGATCGCGAACGCGCTCTGGCGCGCGCCCTAACCGGCTCAGCTACCTGCGTCGACCACCTCGCCGTTGCGGGGCAGCCCTCTTTGGAGCGTGATCGGCACCGCGGTGGCAAGCTGGGGGTCCGGCTCGCTCATCGCCTGCAGATGAACGTGCGGCTCGGTGCTGTTGCCGGAGTTGCCGCAACGCCCGACCATCTGGCCGGCCTGCACCCGCTGCAGTGGGTCGACAACGACGCTGCCCCGCTGGAGGTGGCACAACGCGACGACCACGCCCGCCTGGGTCGTGATCATCACGTGGTTGCCGGCGAGTGCCGACCAGCCCGCGGCCGCCCGGCGCGCTTGCGAGAGGGCATAGCCGACCGAGGGCAGCCCCCTGAAGGCCGCATGATCGGGTTCACCGTCGCCGACCGCGCTGACCACTCCACCCACGGGAGCCAGGATCGGACGCCCGAACCCCGGGAACCGGTCTGGCGGTTCAGGCCGCACGAACGAGCGCCAGGTGAACCGGGCCGACCGCCCCTCGTCGTCGACCGGGACGAAGTCGATGGCTTGAGCCGACGCGAAAGCCGCCGTGCCGTGGCTGGGGACGCGGTTCGCCGGACTGTTCTGGGTGAGCCAGCGGCCGGTGAACGGGTAGGCAAGGTCGATGGCGGTGGGCACAGACACCTGGTCAGCATGACCATCGCTCCCTGGTGACTCAACCGTTGAGGCTTCCTTGATGAGGGCTCTCTGCAGACGTAGCGTTGAGAACTTTGCAGACGCGTAGCCGCCAGCCACGACTCAGCGCAGCCCGCCTCGACAGAACAGGAGACGCGAACGTGCAGACCACCACCGGGACCCGACCGAAGACCCAGGTCCCCTGGACCACCGACCTCTCCATCGTCGTGGCCGCGATGGTCTCCGCCACCGTGTTGTGGGTGAGTGCCGCCGTGCTCGGTGGGGTGGATCTGTTCATCCAGCAAGGTGACGACCTGCGACAGGTGGGCGGACTGTCCGTCGTCGTGACCGCCGGCGTCGCGGCCGCGCTCGGCGCCCTCGCGATGCACGGCCTGGAGAGACTCGTCTCGCGGCCGGTCACGATCTGGACCGGCGTCGCGTGCACAGTCGCCGTCCTGTCGCTGCTCGGACCCCTGGGTGCCACCACGGCCTCGGCGACCGGCACGCTGATGGCTCTGCACGCCGTGGTCGCCGCGGTCGTGATCACCGCCGTACGTCGATCGCGCCGGGCGCACGATGGCACGCGGTGACGAGCGGCGAACCACGATCGCCGACGCGGTGCTCACGGTGCTGTCCGAGCGCGGGAGCCGCGGGCTCACCCACCGCGCGGTCGACGAGGTGGCGGGGCTGCCGACGGGCTCCACCTCGTACTACTTCCGCTCCCGGGTGGCGCTGGTCGAGACGGCGGTGAACCGGCTGGCCGACCTCGACCTGGCGTCGCTCGAGGCGGGGAACGTCAATGATCCGCACTCCCTGCTCCGGCAGGTTCTCGAGGACACGCTGCACGGCCCGGGGCGCGAACGCACCCTCGCCCGATACGAGCTGGTGCTGGAAGGCGCGCGCCGCCCCGAGGTGCGCGCCACGATGGAGGCGGGCACCGCCCGGCTCCAGGAACGGCTGGCCGACCTCTTCTCCAATCACAGCGCCGACGAACGCCGACTCCTGGCCCGCGACGTGATGGCTTACCTCGACGGCCTGATCCTCGCCAACGTCACCAGACCGCCTTCGGAGCGCCAACCGGTCGACGAGCTTGCCGATCGCCTCACCCGGTTCATCGACACCTGGCAGCCCCGCACGTGAGGCGCGCCTCTGCCCCGACTGCCGCGGGGTTCTGGTCGTCGCGCACCCCAAATTTGGGTTGCTGCGCGACGACAACCCCGCGGTAGTCGGGAGGAGATCGTCGACCGATGATCGGCGGACTAGTTCAGCGGACTCTCCTGATCGGCACGATGGCCAGCGCACCACCGAGTGCGCAGGCGGCCGCCACGGCGTACAGCACTGCATAGCTGCCCTGTCCGAGGGCGAGCAGGCCGGGGGCCAGTGCGGGCGCGAGGGCGAAGGGCAGAGCGCCGGCGATGTTGAGGACGCCGAGGTCCTTGGCCGCGCTGAGCGGATCGGCGAGTACGTCGACGACGAGCGCGAGGTCGACGGCCATGTACATGCCGAAGCCGATGCCGCCGATGGCCATGCCCAGCAGGTACCCGTCGACGCTGCTGGAGGCGGCGATGACCGACAGACCGACCGCGTAGATGACGGCGGCGCCCACGACGAAGACCTTGCGCCGGCCGACCCGGTCGGAGATGCGTCCCGCGATGGGCGCAACCACCACGAGGGCCACCGACTGCACGACCGTTCCCAGATACACCTGTCGTGGCACCTCGGCCTCGGTGCTGCCGACCTGGGACAGGAGGTAGTAGGCCTGGTAGGTGACGAGGAACGCATAGGCCATCACGAGCATGAATCGGGACAGGAAGGCCCAGGCGAAGTCTGGATTGCTTCGGGGGCTGACGTAGAACGTGCCAGCCAGAGCGCGCAGGGACCATGGTGGCCTGTCCTCGCGCGCGAGGCGCCGGTCGGGCAGGCGCCAGGTGAACAGCAGTACGGCGGCGCTCCCGACCACGCAGGGCGCGACGAACATCAGCAGCGTCGAGTGGCTGAAGGCCTGGACGAGATAGGTGCCCACCACCGATGCCGCGGGAACGCTGAGCCCGAGGATGCCGGAGACCAGCCCGCGTTGTCCGGTGGGGACCTGGTCGGGGAGCACGGCAGTCTGCGCAGCAAGGGTGGCGTTGAAGAACACCTGGCAGATGCACCAACCGACGAGCACGACCAGGATGTTCGGGGCGGTGGCGACCAGCAACGTCCCCAGTGCCCCGACGACCAGCCCCGTCACCATCCAGGGTCGGCGCATCCCGAAGCGCGAGGTGGTGCGGTCGCTGAGCCGGCCGAAGAGTGGGTTGCAGCGATGGCGAGCAGCGACCCGATGCCGGTGACCATCGCCAGGTTGCCCGGGGCGGCGTCGATGCCGACCACGTCATTGACCTTCAGCGCCAGCGACACCAGCAGCGGCGCCAAGAAGACCAGCGAGCCGCCCGTGTACGACAAGGCGTACAGGGTGATGAAGCCCCACCCCACCCGTGGTGCCGAGTCGGGGTTCTCGATAGTGGCCGGGTCGAGGCTGCGGCGCGCAGGTCCGGGCATGGCAGGTCCCAGCATGGCGCAGGCCGGGCGGCCACGACAGGCTCCCCTACGCTTTCGGGCAGGGTCGTCGCTGAAAGGGGCGCGATGGTCGACGCTCTGGTGCAGACCAAGCTGCTCGTTCCGCGGCCTCGGCGCGCGGTGGTGGCGCGGCCTCGGCTGACCGAGGAGCTGGAACGAGCCAGGGACGCTGCGCTCGTCCTGGTGTCGGCGCCCGCCGGGTTCGGCAAGACCACTCTCCTAGCGTCCGTCGTGGCCGCTGACTCCACAGTGGCCTGGGTGTCCCTGGACGCGCGGGACGGTGACCCCGTCCGGTTCTGGAGCTATGCCTTGCGGGCCTTGGAGAACGCCAGCCCCGGGTGTGCCGCGGCCGCGCTGGCTCTGCTCGAGTCGGGTCGCACCCCCATCGACCACGTCCTGACCGTCCTGGTCAACGAGCTCAGCGTCCGTGCCGACGACACGACCCTCGTGCTCGACGACTACCACCTCGCGGACACCCCCGAGGTAGGCACCGGTCTGTCGTTCCTGCTGGAGCACCGGCCGCAGCAGCTGCGCCTGGTGATCAGCACGCGGGCCGACCCGGCGCTGCCTCTTCCCCGGCTGCGAGCTCGTGGGCAGCTGGTGGAGCTGCGGGCCGGTGACCTGCGGTTCACGCTCGATGAGGCCGACCGCTACCTCAACACGGTCCACGAGCTCGGCCTCTCTCGGCCGGACGTGCGATCGCTGGAATCACGGACGGAGGGGTGGGTCGCCGCGCTGCAGCTCGCGGCCCTGTCGCTGCAGGGCCGTGATGATGCGGCCTCGTTCATCGCGTCCTTCGCCGGGGACGACCGATTCGTCGTGGACTATCTGGTCGACGAGGTGCTGGACCAGCAGCCGGCAGACCTGCGGCGGTTCCTGCTGGACACCTCGATCCTGCACCGGCTCTGCGGCCCGCTGAGCGACGCGGTCACCGGCGGTGCAGACGGGAACGCCGTCCTGGAGACGGTGGAGCGGCGCAACCTGCTCCTCGTCCCACTGGACGATCACCGTCGGTGGTATCGCTATCACCACCTCTTCGCTGACGTGCTGCAGTCGCGTCTGCTGGCCGAACGGCCTGAAGACGTTCCGGTCCTGCATCGGCGGGCCAGTGACTGGTACGCGCAGGAGGGCCACATCGAGGCCGCCGTCCGGCACGCCTTCGCTGCCGGAGAGACCGACCGAGCGGCGGACCTGATCGAGGTCGCGGCTCCGGACCTGCGCCGACAGCGGGCGGAGGGAACGCTTCGGGGCTGGATCGGTCAGCTGCCGCCGGACGTCCTCGCGCAACGGCCCGTGCTGGCCAGCAGCTTCATCGGCGCCCTGATGGCGAGCAACGTCTACGACGGGATGGGAGAGAGGCTGGATGCCCTCGAGGCAGTCCTCTCGGCCCCTCCGGGGTCCCTGGCCATCCGCGACCGTGCCGAGTGGGAGCGGCTGCCGGCGCTCATCGCGACGCAACGGGCCGGTCTGGCACTGGTTGCCGGCGACCTGGACGCGACGCTCGCCCATGCCCAGGAGGCCCTGACCCGAGCCGCACCCACGGACCAGCTCACCGTGGCCTCGGCCTCGGCGCTCAAGGGCCTGGCGTCCTGGGCTGTCGGCGACCTGGCTGCGGCTCACGCGGCGTACGTCAACGCCACCCAAAGCCTTGCGGCGGTCGGACATGTGTCCGACGCGCTCGGGTGCACCGTGACGCTCGTCGACCTCGGGCTCCAACAGGGCCGACTCGATGACGCTCAGCGGGCGGCAAGATCCGCCCTCGATCTCGTCGGGGGCGACAGCGGCGTCGGCGCTGAGGTGGTCCGGGGGACGGCGGACATGTGGCTGGCCCTGGGCCGCGTCGCCTGGGAGCGGGGCGACGCCGCGACCACGGCCGAGCACCTCGACGACGCCGCGAACCTGGGCGAGTCCGCCGGCCTCCCCCAGCAGCCGTACCGCTGGCGCGTCGCGATGGCACGGCTCCGGGAAGACCAAGGCGACGAGGACGCCGCCGAGGCACTGCTGGCTGAGGCCGAGGGGCTGTTCAACAGCGACTTCTCACCCGACGTGCAACCTCTCCCCGCGGTTCGCGCCCGGCTCCACCTCCGCACCGGGGATCTGATAGCCGCCCGTCGCTGGGCCGAGGCCGCGGGGGTCGACGTCACCGACCAGCTGTCCTACCTACGGGAGTTCGAGCACGTCACCTTGGCCCGGCTCCTGCTGGCGGAGCACGCCATCACCGGAGACCGGGCCGGTCTGTCCGAGGCCGTGACCTTGCTGGAACGACTGCACGGGGCGGCGGTCGCGGGAGCACGGCCCGCCACGCTCGTCGAGACCCGGATCCTGCTGACGCTCGCCCGCGATCAGGAGGGCCGCGCCGACCAGGCGCTGGACTGGTTGCGCCAGGCCCTGTCGATCGCCCAGCCGCAGGCATGGCTGCGGCCGTTCCTCGACGAGGGGCCCCGGCTGCGAGGGCTGCTCGCACTGCTTCCGGAGGCGGCCGACTTCGTTCGCACTCTCGATGCGTCCGCGGCAGCGTCCGCGCGGCACATGGCGAAGCCGAGTACGCCATCGGATGTCGCGAACCCAACCGTGGCCGATGATCAGCCGGCAATCATCGAGCCGCTGAGCGCCCGAGAGCTCGACGTACTCCGACTGTTGGCCTCCGAGCTCGACGGACCAGCCATCGCCCGACACTTGAGCGTGTCCCTGGCGACCGTGCGGACCCATACCCAGCACATCTACGTCAAGCTCGGCGTGAACAACCGTCGCGCCGCCGTCCGGCGCGGCCACCAGCTCAACCTCTGACCCCGAGTTCATCAGCGCACTCATCACCTGTGATGACGCGCCCTCATCATTCCGCCTCCTACCTTCGCGGAAATCAGCAGCGCCGCGAGCGCACCCGCGGACGGCGTGCACCACCCAAGGAGGACGGCGGTGAACACACCTCTCGAGGAGCGCGGCGACTGGTACGAGATCCGCATCCAGGGCCGACTGGATGACCGCTGGTCCGCCTGGCTCGACGGACTGACCCTCTCCCACACCGATGAGGGCACGACCGTCCTGCGCGGAACCGTCACCGACCAGGCAGCCCTGCACGGACTGCTGCACAAACTGCGCGACATCGGGCTTCCGCTCCTCTCCGTCACCCGGACCGACCCGGACTGACCGGGCCCGGACACGCCCGCACCGACCCCACCCGGAAATCCGCCTCACCACTCACCGACAAGGAGACTCAGATGACCACCACCCAGCGCGTCCCCGCCCGCGGGCGCACCCCCGCCGACCAGATGCGGCGCACCGCCACCATCGTCGGCTGGCTGTTCCTGCTCACCTACGTCACGTCCATCGCGGCCAAGATCGCCTTGTACCCACCCCTGTTCGACGGGGACTACGTCACTGGTCCCGGGCAGGACACGCGCGTGCTGTGGGGTGCCTTCGCCGAAGCCATCCTCATCATCGCCAACATCGGCACCGCGACCGCCATGTACACCGTCATGAAGCGGCGCCACCCGAACCTGGCCATCAGCTTCGTCGCCGCTCGCATCATGGAGTCCGTCTTCATCGGCGTCGGCATCCTCTGCGTCCTCACGGTCGTGACCCTGCGCCAGGAGTACGTCGACGATGCGTCCGCGGCCGGCCTGAGCGTCGTCGGCGACGCGTTCCTCATCATGCAGGAGTGGACCTTCAACCTCGGACCGTCGTTCGTCGTCGGTGTCGGCAACGGCATCATCCTCGGGTTCATGATGTACCGGACCGGGCTGGTCCCCCGCCGGCTGGCGGTGCTCGGTCTCATCGGCGGTCCGATGCTCGTGGCGTCTGGATCGGCGGCGATCCTCGGTCTGATCGAGCCTGGCGGCGCTGTGCAGACCTTCTCGGCCACCCCTGAGTTCTTCTGGGAGCTAGGGCTGGGCATCTACCTGGTCGTCAAGGGCTTCCGGACCCCCGTGGACGGAGACGACGCTGCAGTGACGAGGCAGTCACGATGATCACCGTCGATCACGTCACCAAGACCTACGGCGGCTTCACCGCTCTCGACGACGTCGCGTTCGGCGCCGAGCCGGGACGCATCACCGGGTTCCTGGGTCCGAACGGGGCGGGGAAGTCGACCACCCTGCGCATCCTCGTGGGGCTGACTCCACCCCGATCACGGCACCGCCCAGGTCCTGGGACGCAGGTTCCGGGACCTGCCCAACCCGGGCGTGGAGGTGGGAGTCCTCCTGGACGCATCGGCCCAACACGCCGGACGAACCGGCCGAGAGGTCTTGACCATCGCCCAGCGCACCATCGGTGTGGCTAACAGTCGCATCGACGACGTGATCGACCTGGTCGGGTTGAGTCGTGGTGAGTCGTCCCGGCGGCTGCGGGACTACTCATTGGGGATGCGGCAACGGCTCGGCCTGGCCCACGCGCTCCTTGGCGACCCGGAGGTGCTCATCCTCGACGAGCCAGCCAACGGGCTCGACCCGGCCGGCATCCGGTGGATGCGTGACCTGCTGCGCAGCTTCGCTGACCGCGGCGCCACGGTCCTCCTCTCCTCGCACCTGCTGCACGAGATCGAGGTCGTGGCCGACGACCTGGTCGTCATCGGACGTGGGCGCGTGGTTGCCTCCGGCACCAAGGCGGAGCTGCTCGCCGGCACCGGGACCCAGGTAGCCACCCGAGACCGCGACGTGCTGGAGCGGGCCCTCACCGAGGCCGGGCTCCCCCACCATGCCGTCCACACCGGAAATGTCGGCGACGGCCCGTGGGCGTTCCGCGTCGAAGCCGAGTCGGAGCTGGTCGGGCAGGTTGCCTGGTTCGCCGGCGTCGTTCTCACAGAGCTCCGCGCCGCGGACGGCGCCGGTCTGGAGGAGCTGTTCCTCTCTCTGACTGCCGACACCCAGCGAGACCGTCACCCGTCGATGCGGTCCGCACACCCGGAGGGGGCAGCCGCATGACCGCGGTGCGACTGACGACATTGGTCGGTGTGGAGCTCCGCAAGAGCTTCGACACCCGGTCGGGTCGATGGCTGCTCGCGAGTCTTGGCGTCGCAGCCTTCCTCACGACTGGCGCGATCATCGCGTGGGCGCCCGCCGAGCAGCTGACCTACAGCGAGTTCGCTCTGGCCATCGGGGTCCCGATGACCATCATCCTGCCGATCATCGCGGTGTTGTCGGTGACGTCGGAGTGGAGCCAGCGTTCCGGGCTGGCCACCTTCACCCTCGTGCCACACCGGAGTCGGGTGTTGCTGGCGAAGGCGATCGCAGCGGTCCTGGTCACCGTGCCCGCCACTGCGGCGGCGTTCGGGGTCGGAGCCTTGGGGAACGCCGCCGGCGCCGCGTTGGCGGGCGTTCCTGCCGTGTGGGACCAGACCCCGGTCGACGTCGCGTACTTCGCTCTCGGGCAGACCGTGCTGCTGCTGGTCGGGTTCGTCCTCGGCGCCCTCATCCGGAACAGCTCGGGCGCCATCGTCGCCTACATGATCTACGGGTTCGTCGCCCCCGGGCTGCTCACGTTCCTGGCGTTCAACCAGTCCTGGTTCGCGGACCGACGTCCATGGCTGGATCCCAAGCACAGTCAGGATGCACTCCTGCGCGGGGACCTGGTGGGCGACGGCTGGTCGCAGCTGGCCGTCACCAGCATCGTCTGGCTCGTCGTCCCCATGGTCGCGGCGGTCATTACCGTGCTGCGCTCTGAGGTGAAGTGACGTCAGCGCCACGGATCCGCAGCAGCCCGAACGTAGCTCCGCCAGACATGGCCCCACGGGATGACCGCGATGATCACGACGACCAGCGAACAGTTGACGGCGATCCCAGCGGCTTTGTCGTCCAGGGAGTCGGACATTGCCTTGGGCAGCGCCACCAGACCGAGCCAGAGAACCTTCCACAGGGTCTCGAAGAGCAGGACCGGGAGCAGTCTGACGGGATAGCGGACTCCCAGGAACGCGAGCAGTGACATCGCGGTGAGGAGGCAGAGGGTGACGCCCTCGTAGAGCGGCAACGTCGACGCGTCGGCGAGCAACGGCCACTTCACGAGGACCAGCCCGATGCCCATGAAGAGGTAGCCGCCGCGAAGCGCGTAGAGCCTCGGCAGGGACAGCACGGGGGTGGTGATCGGGGCAGTGTCGACGGAGATGGTCATATCGGTTCCTTGGGTGGATGGGTGGGTGGCCAGGTAGCACAGGAAAGGTCCGGACCTGCGGTGGAGGTCAACATGTGCGACCTGCGCCTTCGAAGGAGATGGTTCCCCCGGAACGTAGGAGTCGATGCGGTCGCCGAGCGTCACCACATCGGGTGACCTGCGATGTGATGGCTCTACACTCGCGTCGTGTCGATGCCGGTGCTGGCGACGAAGCTGCACGCACCCGTCCCACGCGGACGCCTGGTCAGACGCGCCCGTCTCACGGAGGCCCTGGACTCCCTTCTCGAGCCCGGACAGCGGCTCGGATTGGTGTCCGCTCCCGCTGGCTTCGGCAAGACCACGCTCATCAGCACCTGGGCCGGTACGGCGGTTGCTGCATCGCCCGAATCGTCGGTGTCTGTGGCCTGGGTGTCCCTCGACGAGGACGACAACGACCTGCGTCGGGTGCTCGCGCACATCGTCGCGGCCCTGGATCGCGCCGGAGTGCCCCTTGAGCACGATCCCATCGCAGGGACCTCCACCATGGACGTGTCCACGGCCACCGCGGTCCTCACCGCCATCGTGAACCGGCTCACGGAGCACGAACAGACCGACACCGAACCGACCGACGAGAAGCGCCGATGGCTGCTGGTGCTGGACGACTACCACGTGATCGTCGCCCCCGAGGTCCAGGACACCATCACCTACCTCCTCGAGCATCTGCCCGAGCGGCTGCGGGTGCTGGTCTCGACGCGGTCCGACCCGGCCTTGCCGGTGGCCCGCCTGCGCAGCCGGGGGCAGCTCGTCGAGCTCCGTGCGGCGGACCTGCGCTTCACCCACGACGAGGCTGGTGACTTCCTCAACAAGATCATGGAGCTCGACCTGGGGTCTGGTGACGTCCAGGCCCTTGACGACCGCACGGAGGGCTGGGCCGCGGGGCTGCAGCTGGCCGGGCTGTCGCTTCGCGGCCGGAGCCAGGCAGCGGACGTCTCCGAGTTCATCGACGCGTTCACGGGAAGCAACCGCTTCGTTGTGGACTACCTCGCCGACGAGGTCCTCGCCCTTCAGTCACCCGAGACCAGAGCCTTCCTGCTCCGCACCTCCGTCCTGGACCGACTCACCGGTTCCCTGTGCGACGCGGTCACCGGCACCCACGGAGGAGCCGAGACGCTCATCCGACTGGATCGGGACAACCTCTTCCTGGTGCCACTCGACGACGAGCGAACCTGGTATCGCTACCACCACCTCTTCGCCGACGTACTCAGGTCGCGCCTGCTCGCTAGCGAGCCGGCCCTGGTCCCGGTGCTCCATCGTGCCGCCAGCGACTGGTACGCCGACCGCGACGCGCTCGAGGATGCGGTCCGGCACGCGCTCGCTGCCCAGGACCACGTTCGGGCCGGACGCCTGGTGGAGAGGGGCCTGTCGCAGCTGCGCCGGACCCGACAGGACGCCTTGCTGCTGGCGTGGCTGCGGGCGCTCCCCGACGACGTGGTGCGGCCCCACCCCGTGCTGAGCACCGCCGTCGGCTGGTCGGCCATGATGGCCGGCGATCTCGAGGCGTTCGAGCGGCACCTCGACGATGCCGACGCGGCCCTGGCAGCGGCAACCGAGGACCCGGAGGTCGGTGCCGCGTGGGTGGACACCGAGGACCTGCAGGCCGCCGAGGCCAGCGTGCATCTCTACCGAGCGGCGCTGGCGCAGGCCCGTGGAGACACCGCCGGGACGGAGGCCCACGCCCGTGCCGCCCTGGGGCTGGCCCAACCACAGGATCACTTCATCCGCGGTGGCGGCTCGGGGTTCCTCGGCCTCGCCGCCTGGGCACGAGGGGACGTCGAGGAGGCGCTGTCGACGTTCGAGCAGGCCGGCGACTCCCTGCGGGCGGCGGGGAACCACGTCGATGCGCTCGACACGACCATCGTGCTGGCCGACATGTGGATCGCCGCCGGTCGACCCTCGCGGGCTCGCGACCTCTGTGAGCGCACCCTGCACAGGGCGACGGCGAATGGCGAGCCCTACCCGCGTGCTACCGCGGACCTGCACACGTGCCTGGCCGAGCTCGCCCTCGGTCGTGACGAGCTGGCGGAGGCCGATGACGAGTTGACCACCGCGGCCACCCTGGCCGAACGGGCATCGATCACCGAGAACCGTCATCGCTGGCCGGCCGTGGCCGCGAGCCTGCGCGCCGCCGTCGGGGACTACGCCGCTGCGTTGGGTCTTCTGGACGAGGCGACCGAGCTGCACCGGCCCGGGTTCTACCCCGAGCTGCGGCCGCTGACCTCGGCGAAGGCACGGGTGCAGCTGATGGCCGGAGACCTGGAGGCTGCCAGCCGCTGGGCGAGTGTTGCCGATGTCCGGCTCGGCGACGACCCGCGGTTCGACCACGAGTACCAGCACCTGACGCTGGCGCGGGTCCAGCTGGCACGCCACCGCCACCAGCCGGCTCAGACCGACCTGACCGACGTACTGGAACTCCTCGAGCGTCTGGAGGGCACCGCGGCGCAGCAGGGACGCCTGGGCTCCGCTCTGGAGATCCGGATGCTGCAAGCGCTCACCCTGGCCGCCTCCGGCGATGACCGCGCGGCCGCGAAGACGCTGGCAGACGCTCTGGAGGCAGCCCCCGAGGTGGACTCCTTCGTCCGGCTGTTCCGTGACGAGGGGCCGGCGATGACGGCGCTCCTCGAGCAGGTGGCCGGGCTGCCAGCATCATCCGGTTCGGGTACGTCGGTCGCGCTGGCGCAGCGGCTTCTCCAGCATGCCGACGCGGCCCAGGGATCCACGACCACGTCCGAGGCGCTTCTGGATCCCCTCAGTGATCGAGAGCAGGAGGTGCTCCGGCTGCTGCAGGGCGAGCTGAGCGGACCTGACATCGCCCGCCAGCTCTTCATCTCTCTCAACACGCTGCGCACGCACACCAAGCGGATCTTCACCAAGCTCGGGGTGAACAGCCGGGCTGCCGCCATACGTCGTGGCCGGGAGCTCGACCTCATCTGACTGGGGCGGCGACCTGGGTCACGAGGCGCTTCGGGTCAGGAGGCGTACCCGGATCCGGTGCAGTCGCGGCATGAGTCCATAGATCACGATCGGGACCGCGACTGTGGCCAGGATGAAGGTGCGCAGGACCGCGTTGGTGTCCTTCAGCCAAGGGCCGAAGATCACGTTGATGACGGTCAGGGTCGGGAAGACCGCGATCCAGATCATCAAGGCGAGCTGGTGCTTGGTCGGCGGACCGACAGGCAGAGCGGTCGTGGTCGCGGGTGTGCTCTGGGTGGACATGGGTGGTTCTCCTGGTTCTGATTGATTGTCCTGATGGAGGTCAGCGGGGTAGTCCCTGCCGGAAGCCAGCGACGGCGATGGGGAGGTCCTCGTCAACGAGGCTGTTGTTGATGGCGATCGCGGCGGCCGACCCCTCGCCCGCCGCGGTGATGACCTGGGCCCGTGGGTTCACGGCGTTGCCGGCAGCCCACACCCCCGGAACGGTGGTGGCGCCGGTGGCGTCGACGGTGACCCAACCGTGGTCGGTCACCGCACAGCCGAGGTCGGTCAGAAGGCTGTCGTTGGCCACGAACCGGGGTCGGACGAACACCGCGGCGCGCGGAACAACACGCCCCTCGCCGACGACGACGCCGCTGAGCTGGTCGTGGTCAACCGCGAGGCCGATCACGGGCTCGTCGACGATCCCGATGGCTCGTGCGATCAGTCGTTCCCGCTGGGCGGTATCGAGCGTGCCCCCGTGGGCAAAGAAGACGACGTCGTCGGACCACTCGCGGATCAGGTGCGCATGGGTCAGCGCGTCCTCCAGGGTCGTCGGGTCGCCGGCGAGGACTCCCAGGGGCCGGTCACGGACCTCGTACCCGTGGCAGTAGGGGCAGTGGAGCAGGTCGCGACCCCAGCGCTCCCGGATGCCGGGGATGTCGGGAAGCTCGTCGCGGAGCCCAGTGGTCACCAGGACGGCCCTGGTGCGGATCGTGCGCCCTTCCTCGAGGACGATGTCGAAGCAGCGCCGTACCCGGGTGGCCGAGTCGACGCTGGCCGCGACGGCCGTGACGACGCCTGTCAGGTGCTCCACCCCGTAGCCCGCAGTCTCGGCGCGCCCCCGGGCCAGGAGTTCGCTCGGAGGCAGTCCGTCCGAGCCGAGGAACCCCTGCATGTGGGCGGCCGGGGCATTGCGGGGCTGGCCCGAGTCCACGACGATCACCCGCCGCCGAGCACGCCCGAGGACGAGCGCCGCGGAGAGCCCGGCCGCACCGCCGCCGATCACGACGACGTCGTAGCCGGTCTCGGGGCCGGAATGGGAGATCTGAGTGGTGTCCATGCATCGAGGGTTCCCCGTCGCTGCGTGAACGACAACGTTTGTTGCTGTTTCTGGGAACCTGCGATGCAATCAGGTCATGACAGTGGAGAGCACGGGAACGGCGATCGCCACGGCCCTGGACGGGGTGGGTCCCAGGCTGCGCCGGGTGCGAGAGCAGCGGGGCCTGACCCTGACCGAGGCCGCGTCACTGGCGGGCATTTCCAAGAGCACGCTCTCGCGGCTCGAGACCGGCCAGCGCAGGCCGAGCCTGGAGCTGCTGCTGCCGCTCGCCCAGACCTACCGCGTGCCGTTGGACGACCTCGTCGGGGCGCCGGAGGTGGGTGACCCGCGGATCCGCCTGAAGCCCCGGCGCGTCAACGGCCGCACGGTCCTGCCGTTGACGAGACCCGGAGGGATCCAGGCGTGGAAGATCGTGATCCCCCGAACCCAGACCGACCCGGCGCCGCGCACGCACGACGGCTTCGAGTGGCTCTACGTGCTGGCCGGACGCATGCGGCTGGTCCTCGGGAGCCAGGACCTCGTGCTCGGCGCCGGCGAGGCGGCCGAGTTCGATACGCAGGTGCCGCACTGGTTCGGCAGCACCGGGGACGGCCCGGCTGAGGTGTTGAGCATCTTCGGCCGTCCCGGCGAGCGGATGCTGGTGCGTGCATCGGGCCACGACGAGGCGGGTCACCACCCCGGGTAGCGCTCGGTCCACCTCGTGTAGGGCCCGTAGTCACCGTGCAGGCGGTTGCCTGCGGTGAACTCGTAGCTGAAGTCGTCGGCCAGGGTGAGGATGGTGTCACGCCCCTCGACCTCGAAGGCGAGCTCGGCCGGCAGCGCGGTCTCGCCGTGGAGCGCGCCGAGGATGTTGCCACAGATCGCCCCGGTGGAGTCGCTGTCGCCGGAGTGGGTGACCGCGAGAGCGAGAGCGTCGAGCACCTCGTCCGGCTCCTGGTGAGCGAGGGCCGCGTAGATCGCCATGGCGAGCGCCTCCTCCGCGACCCAGCCGCCACCGAGCGACTCCATCACGGCTGCACTCGGGGCCCGGCGCGCGGCATCGACGGCGTGCTCGATGGCCCGGACGGTCTCCTCGTGGTGCTCCTGCTCGCGGAGCAGCCGCAACGTCGTCTCGACGGCATCGAGCAGGTCCTGGCCGCGCACGATCGCTCCCACCAGCACCGTCAGCGCACCCGACGCCACCTTCCCCGTGGGATGGCCGTGGGTGTACCCGGCCGCCTCGGCGGCAATGTCGTACTGCCACGGCAGCGAGCCCCAGATCCATGGCGGCATCAGCCCCAGCGGCGCACTGCGCATGACCCCGCCACATCCCTTGGACTGGTTGTGCGCCGGCTGGCCGAAGCGCTCGAGCCTGCGCCCTTCCCCGCGCGCGGCCTGGAGCGCGGAGAGGCAGGTGTTGCCCGGGGCGCGGCGTGAGTAGAGCCAGCGTCGCGTGATCAACCAGCCGTCTCGCTGCCCGTCCGGCCCGTCCTGCAGCTGGGTGTCGAGCCACCGGTCGAAGGCGTGCTGGAGGACCGCCACCGTGAAGCCGAGTCCGCGGTCGGTGCGCACCGAGGCACGGATCATCCCCTCAACCGTGAACAGCGTCATCTGGGTGTCGTCGGTGATCCGGCCATAGCTGGGCGCGCCCGCGACGTCCTCGGCGACGTACTCCCGCACCCCGCCCTCTCCGCACTCGCGCCGGATCCGCTCCAGGTCCCAGAACTCGACCGGCCCGCCCAGCGCATCACCGATCGCCCCACCCAGCAGGCAGCCGCGCACTCGCGAGCGATAGGCCTCCAGCTCCGGTCGTCCGGGCGAGGTCCCTGTCGTCACGGTCCTACCCTGCCAGCCCCAAGCGCCACTGGGGTCTCGCTGGGTTTCGAGACGGCCTCGTCCCTCGGCCTCCTCAACCCGCGAGGGACTCCTGAGGGGTCCCGCTGGTCGAGGAGCGAGCGCAGCGAGCGTCTCGAGACCCCGGGGCCGCGCGTTTGTCGCCCCGCACGACCGGATCGCGACGACTTCGTCGCCGACGACAGCGCTGCGGGCTCTTCTCTCGGGTACTAATGGAGGGAGCACCGGCAGCCTGACCGACGAGCCGGACTAGGAGAGCCCGTGAAACCCGAGCAGCACCCCCACATCCCGCCCGATGGCCATCACCGCGACGTGACCGGCGGAGCCCTCCGCGCCGGCGTGTTCGGCGCAATGGACGGCATGGTCTCGAACTTCGCCCTGGTCGCCGGCGTCATCGGGGGCGGGGCCGGTCGGAGCGCGGTGGTCCTCACCGGCCTCGCCGGACTCGCGGCGGGAGCCTTCTCGATGGCCGTCGGTGAGTACACCTCCGTGCGCTCCCAGGAGGAGGCGACGCTCGCCGAGATCGAGAAGGAGAAGCTCGAGATCCGGCGCAACCCGGTCGGCGAGACCGCGGAGCTCGCCCTGATCTACCAGGGGTACGGCGTGTCTCCTGATCTCGCGGAGCAGGTGGCCCGCCAGATCACGCTGGACCCGGAGCACTCCTGGCGCGTGCACTCACGCGAGGAGCTGGGTGTCGACCCCGACGACCTGCCCTCGCCCTACGTCGCCGCGGGCTCGTCGTTCGTGTGCTTCGCACTCGGCGCGCTGGTCCCGATCCTGACCTTCCTGCTCGGTTTCGAGTCCCTGCTCGCGGCCTCGGTGGTCAGTGCCGTCGGGCTGTTCGCCACCGGCGCCGTCGTCTCGCGGCTCGCTGCCCGTTCAGGGCTGCGGGGCGGGATCCGGCAGCTGGTCCTCGGTGCTGCTGCGGCCGCCCTCACCTACGGGGTCGGCAGCCTGATCGGCGCGGGTCTCGCCTGACCGTAGGCCGGGCGACCCGTCGGGGGTAGCGTCGAAGCCGTGGACACCGTCGTCGTGGACGGCCTTCGACTCGCCTACCGGCGTACCGGTCGGGGACCAACGGTGGTGTTCGTGCATGGCGGAGCCAGCGACAGCCGCCTCTGGACACCACAGCTCGAGGCGCTCGCCGACGAGTTCACGGTGGTCGCCTGGGACGAGCCCGGCGCCGGCGGTTCCGACGACGTACCGGACGAGTTCGGCCTCTCCGACTATGCGGACTGCCTGGCCGGGATGATCGGCGCGCTCGACAGCGCACCGACGACAGTCGTGGGCCTCTCGTGGGGCACCACCGTGATCCTCGAGCTGTACCGACGCCACCCCGACGTGGTCTCCGCCATGGTGCTGGCCGACGGGTACGCCGGGTGGCGCGGGTCGCTGGGTCAAGAGGAGGCCGATGCCCGGTTGGCCGGCGTACGCACGATGCTGGCCGAGCCGAAAGACCGGTTCGACCCGACGCTGCCGGGGCTGTTCGCGGGTGATCCTCCCGCCCGGTTCGTGACGCTGCTGCAGGACATGGCGATGGACGTCAGACCCCACAGCATGTGGACCGCGCTGAGCGCGATGGCTCAGGCCGACCTGAGCGACGTCCTGCCCACCGTCCGGGTGCCGACACAGCTGATCTGGGGTTCTCTGGACGCGCGCTCGCCGCTGGAGGTGGCGCACGAGTTCGAACGCCGAATCCCCGGAGCGAGCCTCGCCGTGATCCCCGACTGCGGCCACGTCAGCAACCTCGAGGCGCCGCAATCATTCAACGAGCTCGTGCGAGGCTTCCTCCACCAGCAGGGGTGACGCCTGCCTCGCCAAGCCGATCCGCCTCATTGGGCGATCGGCTCCCAGACCAGCTCCGCAACGTCCAGCACCAAGCTGGGACTCACCGCCTCTGGATCGTCGGGGGCGCGGACCTCACCCACGCACGCGCACACGACATCGTTGAGCCGGCGGTAGCGGTCGT